>NZ_CP084506.1:2730511-3033901 GCF_003113495.2 Edwardsiella tarda ATCC 15947 = NBRC 105688 | reverse complement strand
CTCGCGACCCCACGTTACAACAAAGTTTTTTTCCCAAAAACTTTATGTGCCGGCATGGCTCTATTCGAAGGGGTAGGTTTGCTGGACGATGGTCGTGTGAACCTCAACACTGAAAATCGAAGCGTTGTGTTCACCAACGTGTAACTAAAAATTGGGTAAGCTTTTAATGAAAACTTTTACAGCTAAACCAGAAACCGTAAAACGCGACTGGTATGTTGTTGATGCTACCGGCAAAACTTTAGGCCGTTTGGCAACTGAACTGGCTCGTCGCCTGCGCGGCAAGCACAAGGCGGAGTATACCCCGCATGTGGATACTGGTGATTACATCATCGTTCTGAACGCAGAAAAAGTTGCCGTAACCGGTAACAAGCGTCTGGACAAGAAGTATTTCCACCACACTGGCCACATCGGTGGTATCAAAGAAGCGACCTTTGAAGAGATGATTGCTCGCCATCCTGAGCGTGTAATTGAAATCGCGGTTAAAGGCATGCTGCCGAAAGGCCCGCTGGGTCGTGCAATGTTCCGTAAACTGAAAGTTTACGCGGGCAACGAGCACAATCACGCGGCGCAGCAACCGCAGGTTCTGGACATTTAATCGGGATATAGGCAATGGCTGAAAATCAATACTACGGCACTGGTCGCCGCAAAAGCTCCGCCGCTCGCGTATTTATCAAACCGGGTAGCGGTAAAATCGTTATCAACCAGCGTTCTCTGGAACAGTACTTCGGTCGCGAAACTGCCCGCATGGTAGTTCGTCAGCCGCTGGAACTGGTCGACATGGTTGAGAAATTGGATCTGTACATCACCGTTAAAGGTGGTGGTATCTCTGGTCAGGCTGGTGCGATCCGTCACGGTATCACCCGCGCTCTGATGGAGTACGATGAAACTCTGCGCTCTGAACTGCGTAAAGCTGGCTTCGTCACTCGTGACGCTCGTCAGGTTGAACGTAAGAAAGTCGGTCTGCGCAAAGCACGTCGTCGTCCGCAGTTCTCCAAGCGTTAATGGCTTTCTGCTTCGGCAGATCCTTAATGCCAAAAAACCCGGCTTTGCCGGGTTTTTTTATTGCAGCTAGCGCTCTTCTCCGCCGCTGTAAAGCATTTGATCGATGAAATCGCTATCAACTCCCCACAAGTACGCCAATTTCTGGTAGACTAACCTACACTTTTGTATCCTGTTGCAACGTATAAATTTTGAGCGCCGCAGGTCTGGGTAAGTCGATGTTTTCACTACCCAACTTTTTGGTGTGCGTCATTGTGCAACGGGTGTTGCGCGTCGCTCTGTGTGGGGCCTGACGGGCATCTATTCATACCGTTTTCTAGATAAACTTGGAGGTTTTCATGGCTGTCGCTGCCAACAAACGTTCGGTAATGACGCTGTTTTCCGGGCCGACCGACATTTTTAGCCATCAAGTACGCATTGTCTTGGCTGAGAAAGGTGTCAGCGTCGAGATCGAGCAGGTAGATATGGATAATCTGCCGCAGGATCTGATTGACCTCAACCCTTACCGTACGGTCCCGACGTTGGTTGACCGCGAGCTGACGCTGTATGAATCCCGTATCATCATGGAGTACCTGGATGAGCGCTTCCCGCATCCGCCGTTGATGCCGGTTTATCCGGTGGCGCGTGGTGAGAGCCGTTTGTTCATGCATCAGATCGAGCGTGACTGGTATTCCCTGCTGCACAAGATCGAGAAAGGTAGTGCTCAAGAGGCCGAGGCTGCACGCAAACAGCTGCGTGAAGAGCTGCTGGCTATCGCGCCGGTCTTCGTCCAGAAGCCGTTCTTCATGAGCGATGAGTTTAGCCTGGTCGATTGCTACCTGGCTCCGCTGTTGTGGCGTCTGCCGGTGTTGGGTATCGAGCTGAGCGGCGCTGGCGCCAAGGAGCTGAAAGGCTACATGACGCGCGTCTTTGAACGCGATGCCTTCCTGGCATCCCTGACTGAAGCAGAGCGTGAGATGCGCCTGCATACCCGAGGCTGATGATGGAACTGTCGCAAATGTCTCCACGCCGTCCCTTTCTGCTGCGAGCCTTTTACGATTGGTTGCTCGACAACCAGTTGACACCGCATCTGGTGGTGGATGTGAACAGTGCCGGTGTGATGGTGCCGATGGAGTATGCCCGCGACGGTCAGATCGTGCTGAATATTGCCCCACGTGCGGTCGGCGCGTTGGAGCTGGCCGATGATGCGGTACGTTTTAACGCGCGTTTTGGTGGTGTGCCACGTCAGGTCTATGTGCCGATGGCGGCCGTGATGGCGATTTATGCGCGTGAAAATGGGGCCGGTACCATGTTCGAGCCGGAGGCAGCCTACGATCAGGATGCTGAGTTAGCGCAGGTGGCTGAGAGCGACGAGGAGCCGGCGATGACCCTGATCGAGGGCGAAGGCCCGTCGATCGAGGAGGATGACGGCGGTGATGAACCGACGCCGCCGCCGCGAGGCCGTCCGGCGTTGCGCGTGGTGAAGTAACCCGCGTAAGCATAGGTCGTTGCAGAGAGACCGGGGGCTGTGCTCCCGGTTTTTTTATGCGCTGTAGGAAATCGATAAAAAAGTGTGATGCTCCGCGAGGGGGCGCGGCGCATCACACGTCAAAGAGGATGGTGCTCGCGCGGCAGTGTGCATCTGCTGCTCGTCACCGTACTGCACTTATCTATTCTCTTCCCTGAGCGTGTCGTGGTGTTACTGCGCCATGACGTTCCGAATGGGGTCTGGCCGATGGCCGCGGCCACCGATTTTATCTGGTTTGCGGGGCGAAATATCCCCCATACTCCCGGCGTTAACTCGCGAGCCTAGGGAGGCGATAGGGGGACGCATCAGCGATCGACGCCTTCGTTCTGATCAGGCCGATGCTCACTCGAGCTGCCAGGGTGAAATCGATACGCGCTTTACTCACTATATTGTTTCCCTATGGCTCCAGAGGGCTGCCCCGATCAATCCGGCATCACGCCGGTGATGCGCCAGAGAGAGCGTGGCATGATAAGCCTGTGGCATCTGGTACAGATGATGTTGGACCTGCTCCAGATAACCCGATGCCAGCCCGACGCTACCACCGAGCACCACACGCTGTATATCTAAGGTGGCGCGTAAGTCGGCGATCAACTGAGCGATCGTTTGTGCCGAGCGATCCACTAGGCGGCGCGCCTGATCGTCGCCCGCCGCCGCATATTGGAAGATGGCGCGCGCGTCCAATCCAGCCAGCATCCCCTGCGCTGCCGCCGCAATGGCTCGTCCTGAGGCGATAGCTTCGACACAACCGATGCGCCCACAGCCACAACGCGGCCCAGCTGGATCGGCCAGCGTGTGCCCGAGATGGCCGGCGAAGTCGCCATGGCCGACTCGTAGCCGACCATCGAGCACGATGCCGCCGCCGACACCCGTCGAGACGGTGATGAAGGCCATATCCTGCCCGGCAGGTGTTAGGGCGAGATATTCCGCCCAAGCGGCGGCTTGCGCATCGTTCAGCAGTTGGCAGGGTAAACCGCTGAGGCGTTCGATGCAGGCCTGCAGCGGGAAACGATTTAGGCCACCTAGATTAGCGGGATTCAGGGCGGTCAATACACCCTGGTGGATGATCCCTGTGGAGGCGACGGCCACTCGTTGTGCCTGCCCATGGTAGTGGGCTAATAACTGGCCTAATGCCATCTCCAAGGCGCGGGGATCGCCCTTGTCTGGCGTCATGACTTCGAGGCGCTCGCTGAGCTCCCCCGTGTTGTTAACCAGCGCGCTGGCGAGTTTGGTCCCGCCGAGATCAATGGCCAGAATAGTCATGTTGTGTTTCCGCTAAGAGGGCCTGACAGTACCACTGACAGATATGTTCGATACGGGTGATCGCCGAACCGACGGTGACAGCCCAGGCACCCTGTGCGAGCGCCTGAGCGGCTTGCGCCGGGGTGTTATAACGTCCCTCTGCGATGACCCGGCATCCGGCTTCACTTAGGGCGGCAACCAGCGCCAGATCGGGTGCGCTCGGTGTCGGCTCGGAGGTGTAGCCGGAGAGCGTGGTACCGATGAGATCGCAGCCGAGTTGCTGGCACGCGAGGCCATCCTCTAGGCTGGAGCAGTCGGCCATCGCCAGACAACCGTGCGCATGGACTCGTTCCAGCAGAGCCTCACGGCTCACCGGGCGTCTGCGCTGGGTACCATCGAAGGCAATAATATCGGCGCCGGCCTGCGCCAAGGCATCGACATCGGCCAGGAACGGTGTGATGCGTACTGGGGAGTCATCCAGATCGCGTTTGAGGATAGCGATGATCGGCACGTTGACGCAGGCCCGTACGGCGTGCAAGTTGGCGATGCCTTCGATGCGTAGCGCGGCGGCGCCAGCTTGCACGGCGGCGCTGGCCATGGCGGCGACAATCTCCGGACGATCCATCGGGCTAGCCGGGACCGGCTGACAGGAAACGATTAAGGCGCCATTGCGCTCGATGTTCTGCTGTAGTGTGGTGAATACCGACATAGACCCTCACCTTGTTGGTATGTGTAAACTGCGCTCCATATGAATTTATTATACGGAGTAATGCTCCATCAAGGTGAAATAGAAGGAAGCGTGAGTCGCATCAAACTATCGCCGGTGATTGTTGCTCAGGAGAGGAGTAAACGGCGGAGTGAAACTCCGCCGCTAGATTAACGTGGGGTAGAGGGAGAATGGCTGGCGGCCGCAGTACGTGTACGCCACAGATGGATCCCCCAGGCCAGGGTCATGATCGTCAGGATCGCGAAACAGAGTGCGAACGCCAGGAAACAGGCCTGGGCCATGTTCATCAGCTTCATCGATGGGATCAGATACCAGCCATCGGCCTGGACATACATATCGATAAACCAACGCTGCACACCGTCCAGGCTGACGCCTTGGGGAACCATTGGTGCGTCGTAGCCACAGTCGCCTGTCGGCTTGAACCAGGAAGGGGACCAGTCGGCTAGCGGTAGCCCAAAAGGAAAGTGAGGCTCGGCCGAGCAACCCTGTACGCCGAATAAGGCATCAGGACTGTGCACCGCGTGGTGGATGGCATTCAGCTTAATGGAATATCCCATGCCGATCACCGTGCCATAGAAGGCGGCGAGGCAGCCAAACAGCTTCAGAAGCAGGTTGCGGGGATTGATGGCCGCGACCAACCCTCCTATTACCATTACCAGCATGGCGAAGCGGATGTAGACGCACTGTTCGCAGGGCGCCATGTACAGGTAGATCTGAAAGAAGGCGTGTGCCAGGACGACCAAACCGCCCATCACCAGGGCCATCAGTAGCCACAGGAAACGCCGATCTTGCCAACGAACCAAGGTTGTCAGTGGATTTCGGCGCAGATCATGCCACAGTGTTGCAAACATAGCGTCCCTCCTTAGGCTATTTAGCGGCCAGCTCGTTGACCAACGCGGCCATCGAGTCGATAGACTTGATACTCTTGGTCATGATCAGGTACTTACCGTTGACTACATAGGCAGGGACGCCTTGGATCTTGGCGACATCATAGGCGGCGCCTTTCCACTCGGCTAAGGTTTTCTGCACCGCCGGATCGTTGCGGCCTTGCTCCAGCTCGGCCTGGCTCAATCCGGCGGCCTGGAGCCCAGTCTGGATAAAGGCCGCCGGATCCTTGCCATCTCCCCAACGCTCTTTCTTGTCGTGATAGGCGGTGTAGTAGGCAAACTTGGCCTTCTTGAATTGAGACGCCTCATCAAAAGTAGAGAGACCGGCGGCGCGATCTTTATTCAGCAGCACGGCGAACAATTCGCTTGCCTGTGGGCCATAGACTCCCTTGGTATCCAAGTGATAGGGTTCGAAGCGTACTACCCCTTTTACTTTCTCCACCACCGGCCCGGTCACCGCCTTGTCATACTTGTAGCAGAAGGGACAGTCGTAGCTAAAGACCTTGATTAGGGTACCCTGTGCATTGGGGATTGGCTTGTCAAGCACCACATAATCGGTGCCTTCGCTGAAGGCACTCGCGCTGAGGGAACAGGCTAGCAGGGCGCTGCCGAGCAGCATGCTGAGTGAATGCTTAGTCAGAGTGATACGCATGATGGATACTCCTTTCCTCATAGAGATGACTCGCGTACGCCCTGCGGGACGTACGCGGCGGCATTACAGAAACAGTCCCTGCGGACGGATGGGTAGTGCGCGATAATGTGTCTGGTTGGGTTTATCGGATAGCACATCCAGTTCGACCTTGACCTCTTTGGTCTTATGGTCGATCTCATTCAGGCGCCCGATGGTGGGTTGGCCAGCTTCGAATAGATTGGTGGATCCACCAAAACTGAACATGGTGTCGCGATCCGGCTGATACTCGACGATCGAGGTGATCGGGTTGTACCACTCGTAGCCGCGATCCTTACCGTATTCCCAGACCTGTTGCACCGTCATATTTTTCTCATCGATCTTGTACTCGACGATACGTGAGTATTTCATAGTGGGCAGCGCCGGTTGCTCCAGGTGGCGGCCATCACCATTGTCGAATACCGTCAGCGTCCCTTTCGGCGACAGCCAGGCCGTGTGCTGGGTATAGACGAAGTCGAAGTCGCTGTTGTCGCATACACCTTTCGCATTACACGCCAGTGGCTTATTTTTCGCATCGACCGGCTTGAGTAGCTTGCTGGACAGTTGTTCATTCCATCCCTCTGCCGGCGCCAGGATCCACTTCACCTGCTTGTCACGCCCGATCTTGACGACTCCCTGATGGCGGGAGGAGAGGATGATGCTATCGTCCTTAGGATCATAGGCGATGGAGTTGACGTGGGCCCAGTTGCGCCCCGGGCCGACGCCCAGCGCGTCACCGAACGGGGTATCTGGCTCTAGCTTGGCTTGCTGCCCGGCGTGGTTCAGGTCGACGTTAACGCACACCGCGCCGGCATCGAGAGCACCGAGCAGGCTGTCACGCAACGGGTCGAGGATGAGGTTGAGATCCCACACGTCGACGACGCGGCCGGACTTATCCACCTCTAAGATATGGTCGCGCACGGTGTGGGCCCGCTGGCCATCTTCCCGCAGGTAGTTACGCTTGCCGACACGTAGCAGCACGGTACCTCGTGGGGTCTCCACCGATTCGTGGGTCGCATCCAGGTAGCCGCGCGGCAAGCGGTGATTATTTAACACCTGACCTAGCATATCGAACTCATACCAGCGTTGCCCCTGAACGGCGGTGAAGGTACCGCGAGGGGTCTCGCGGATCCCCATCAGGTAGCCGCGCCGATTGACGTCTACGTCATGAGCGCTATACAGCGCATCCTGATTGAGCCACCAGCGATATTCTCCCTGAGTATCGACAATGAAGGTAAAGGGGGCGATGTCGAAGGGCAGCGAGCCGGCGGCAGGATTCGCGTCGAGTAAGCCAGCATTCTTATCTTTTTCTCCGCTCCAGTGTAAATCGGAGCCTTGCGGTGTAAAGGTATGGCTATTCACTAGATACAGGCGATCTTTAAAATCTGGCGCGACTTTTACCACTTTCACCTGTTGTAAATCGCTGAGTGAGCGGTTGTCCATATATTTATTAACGATGGCAGATGTCCGAATGATATAGTCATCTTTCTTGGTTTTTCCTGCCAAACTGTATTCGATGGTGACCTTATTATCGTGTTTTTGATACAGACCAAAAATAGGGATGGCATCATAGGTCAGTAAGGATTGTTGGCCGACCGGATAACTGATTGCGACACCATTCTTCCCTTTTCCATGCACCGTAACTTTGACGTTGGAGAGGGTTTTCCCGTTGAGGTTGATGAGGGCGGTTAAGGGAGCGTTACCATAGGGATCGACGACGACAGAACCGAGATTTCCGACGGCGGGTGCGGCTGGCATGCCTGCGGCTTGCAGGTTGAGGGAGAGGGTGCCGATGGCCAATGCGATGGCGCCGACGATCAGGCCTCTTTTGGTTGTACGCAGCATAGTATTCTCCTAACGTTGCAATAATCCATGTTGATCCTCAGAGGAGGGGCGGGCGAATTGACCCTCCGCGCTATCCCAAAAGGGGAATTTGCTATGACCTGGCATACGCCTAGGTCATCAATCAGGCGATGATAAATGATACGCGAGTTCGATTAATTACATGGCGCAGATGATTATTATGCAGGAGAATATATTATATGATTTTAATTTTAATGGTATTACACTAGCTTGTATTTTCCTAATTGATTAAAAGAACAGTGGCGTCTCGCGGCCTGATAAGAATAATTTGATGATAGTCACGTAATTTAATTCGGTAATGATTTCTTTTATAAAGATAGTAGGTTATCTGTAGAGGGAGATAAATGCTTATTTCCGGATAATGATCATGCGTAAATTGAATAATGTCGCGGTGGACAGTGAATTGCTCGCTTTATTTCGTGCGTTGGCGGAAACCGGCTCGCTCTCACAGGCGGCGACGCGCATGGGGATGAGTCAGGCGGCGGCCAGTCGCGCATTGACCAAGTTGCGTGCCATCTTTCAGGATGCCCTGTTTGTCAAAGGGGGGTATGGCATGCAGGCGACCGCCCGGGCACACGAGCTGATGCCGCGGGTGACCTGTGCGTTGCAAGCGCTCGATCATCTGACGACGCCCTATCAGTTTGACCCGCAGGCGTTGCAACGCACCCTATCGCTTGGCGCGGTAGATAACGGCGTCTGGATGATCTTCTCGCGCGTGGTGAAGGCGTTGTTTCAGCAGGCACCTCAGGCACGGATCGCCATCTTGCCGATCGGTGATGATCTCTTCTCCAGCCTGAAATTCGGCCGTATGGATCTGGCCATCTATCCGTTGATCGAGCTACCTGCCGACTTTCATGAAGTGAATCTCTTTCGGACGGAGATCGTCTGCCTGGTACGCCGTGAACATCCGCTAGCGCGTCAGTTACGGCGTGGAGAAGCACCAACGCTGGCGCAGATCAATGCCTATCGCCGCCTGCAGATCAGTCTGCATGACGGCGCGCCGGGGGCGGCGGTGGGCCATCCTTTGACCGGTCCGCAGGCGGAATACGATGTTGCCATGTCGGTACCTTACTTTCTGGCGGCGCCGATGATCCTGACGCAGACCGACTTTGTCCTGGCGCTGCCGTTACAGACCGCCCGCTACTTTGCCGGGATGGCGGAATTGACGATCCTACCTTATCCCAGCGCGGCCAGCCCCTTCTACACCCGTCTGATCTGGCACCACCGGGTGCATCACGATCCGGCGATCGAATGGTTACGTGATCTGTTTTTGCGTTTCGCCGGTGAGGAGCAGGCGGCGGGCGAGAGTATGGCGTGCCAACAGGCGACGGTATGTAGCGAGCCGGGATGAGAGGGCGGCGGTTTAGCCGCCCTCTGCGGGGAGGATTAACACCCGAGATAGGCGAGAATACCCTGTGCGGCTTGGCGCCCTTCGGCGATCGCCGTTACCACCAGGTCAGAGCCACGTACCGCATCGCCACCGGCGAAGATCTGCGGATGGCTGGTCTGGTAGGGGTAGTCCCCCTGTGCACTGGCGAGGATCCGTCCCTGAGGATCGCGGGCCACATCGTGAGCCTCTAGCCAAGGGAGATCGTGCGGGCGAAAGCCGAATGCTAAGAGTACCGCGTCGGCCGCCAGCGTGATCTCCGAACCGGGGATAATGCGTATCGCGCGCCGTCCCGTAGCATCGGCTTCAGCCAGTTCGGTCTGCGCCATGCGCACGCCACAGACTCGCCCGGCGGCGTTGGTTTCGATGGCCAGCGGCTGGAGGTTGAAACGGAACTCGGCTCCCTCCTCGCGCGCATTCTTCACCTCACGGCGTGAGCCCGGCATGTTCGCCTCGTCGCGACGGTAGGCACAGGTCACCTGTGTGGCGCCTTGGCGTAGGGCGCTACGCACGCAATCCATGGCGGTATCGCCGCCGCCGAGCACTACCACGCGCTTGGCCTGCATCGAAATATAAGGGGTCTGAGCCTCTTCCGGATACCCCATAAGATGGCGGGTGTTGGCGATCAGGTAGGGGAGGGCGGCGAGTACGCCCGGCGCCTGTTCATTGGCCAATCCTCCGGGCAGCGCGCGGTAGGTGCCGACGCCGAGAAATACGGCGTCATACTCCTGCAGCAGCTGTTCCAGCGCCACATCACGCCCGATCTCGCAATTCAGATGGAAGCGGATACCCATGGCGCTGAAGATTTCGCGCCGGCGTATCATCACCTGCTTCTCTAGTTTAAAGGCTGGGATACCGAAGGTCAGTAGGCCGCCGATCTCCGGGTGGCGGTCAAAGACATCGGCTTGGACGCCACTGCGGGCCAGCACATCGGCACAGGCGAGTCCGGCAGGCCCCGCACCGATGATCGCCACTCGTTTGCCACTGGGCTGGACGTCGCCGAGATCGGGTTGCCAGCCTTCGGCCAGAGCCTTGTCGGTAATATAGCGCTCGATACTGCCTATGGTGACGGCGCCGAACTCGTCGTTCAGGGTACAGGCGCCTTCACACAGGCGATCTTGTGGGCAGACGCGGCCACATACCTCGGGTAGGCTATTGGTTTGATGCGCCAGCGCGGCCGCCTCGTGGATGCGCCCCTCGTTGGCCAGCTTCAGCCAGTTGGGGATGTAGTTGTGCAGCGGACAACGCCACTCACAGTAGGGGTTGCCGCAGGCGAGACAACGGTCGGCCTGCGCCTGCGCCTGGCTGTCGGAGAAGGGCTCATAGATCTCGACAAACTCACCCTGCCGCTGTTTTAAAAGCTTTTTCGGCGGATCGATGCGTTGTAGGTCAATAAACTGGTAAACATTCTGACTCATGGTTTCTCCGCCTCCTTATTGGGCCTGAACACGCAGCTCGGCTGCGGAGCGACTACGGTGTCCCAGCAACGCTTTCACGTCACTGGACTTGGG
Source organism: Edwardsiella tarda ATCC 15947 = NBRC 105688 (assembly GCF_003113495.2). Lineage (NCBI taxonomy): Bacteria > Pseudomonadati > Pseudomonadota > Gammaproteobacteria > Enterobacterales > Hafniaceae > Edwardsiella > Edwardsiella tarda. The sequence goes on along the minus strand of NZ_CP084506.1, from coordinate 3,023,114 downwards.
TTTGACCAGGACGAAACGCGCAGCCCAGTGTGGCCAGTCGGCCAGAATCGCCTCGCCGCGTCCTGAGCCGGTCAGCCGGACATGCTCGGTGATCATTCCGCGCAGATGCTCCTCGTGGATCGCCAGATCGGCCATGCCCAATACCTCGACCAACTCTGCGTTGACGCGTTTACGGAATTCGCCATCTTCGTCGAGGACGTAGGCGAAGCCGCCCGTCATCCCGGCACCGAAGTTGATGCCGGTGCGTCCTAGGATACAGACGATGCCCCCGGTCATATATTCGCAGCCGTTATCCCCGATCCCCTCGACAACCGTGAGGGCGCCGGAGTTACGCACGGCGAAACGCTCGCCGGCTCGTCCGGCGGCGAACAGCTTCCCGCCGGTGGCGCCGTACAGGCAGGTGTTACCGATGATACTGGCCTCATGGCTGCGGAAGGCGGATCCGACCGGTGGCCGGACGACGATCCGTCCGCCCGCCATTCCCTTGCCGACGTAGTCGTTAGCGTCCCCCGTCAGCGTCAGCTCGACGCCGGCGGCGTTCCATACGCCAAAACTCTGGCCGGCGGTCCCGTTAAATTGCAGCTTCAGCGGTGCGCTGGCCATGCCCTGTTCCCCGTAACGCTCGGCGATGGCGCCGGAGAGCGAGGCGCCTACCGAACGGTCGGTATTATGGATGTCGCAGAACAGGGTGCGTCCCTGGCGGTTGGCGATATTCTCCTCTAGCTGGGAGAGCAGGCTCTGATTGAGCTGGCCCGCGTCGAAGGGGGGATTACCCTCGGTGCAGTACAGTGCCTTGCCTGGATGCGGTGTGGCCGTCTCCAGCAGTGGTGCCAGATCCAGGCGACTCTGCTTGGCGGTGATGCCGTCGAGTGTCGTCAGTAGATCGGTACGCCCGATGAGGTCCACCAGGCGGCGGACGCCGAGTTGCGCCATCAGCTCCCGGGTCTCACGGGCAATAAAGTGGAAGTAATGGCTGACGCGCAACGGTAGGCCATGGAAATGGTCGCGACGTAACTTCTCATCCTGAGTTGCGACCCCAGTCGCACAGTTATTCAGGTGGCAGATGCGGAGATACTTACAGCCCAGGGCGACCATCGGCCCGGTGCCGAAGCCGAAGCTTTCTGCACCGAGGATCGCCGCCTTGACGATGTCGACGCCGCTCTTCAGGCCCCCATCGACCTGGAGGCGGATCTTATGGCGTAAGCCGTTGGCGACCAGTGCCTGTTGGGTCTCCACCAGGCCCAGTTCCCAGGGACAGCCGGCATGCTTCACCGAGGAGAGCGGGCTGGCGCCGGTGCCGCCATCGTAGCCGGCGATGGTGATCAGATCGGCATAAGCCTTGGCGACCCCAGTGGCGATGGTGCCGACGCCCGGTTCGGAAACCAGCTTGACGGAGATCAGGGCACGCGGGTTGACCTGCTTGAGATCGAAGATCAGCTGCGCCAGATCCTCGATCGAGTAGATGTCGTGATGAGGAGGGGGGGAGATCAGTGTGACGCCGGGCACCGAGTAGCGCAGCTTGGCGATATAAGGGGTAACCTTATCGCCGGGCAACTGACCGCCTTCACCTGGCTTGGCGCCTTGTGCCACCTTAATCTGGATCACGTCGGCATTGACCAGGTAGGCCGGGGTAACGCCGAAGCGTCCAGAGGCAACCTGCTTGATGCGAGAGACCTTATCGGTGCGGTAGCGCGCCGGATCTTCGCCGCCCTCGCCGGAGTTGGAGAAGCCGCCGAGACTGTTCATCGCCTGGGCCAACGCCTCGTGCGCTTCGGGGCTCAGGGCACCGATGGACATGGCGGCGGTGTCAAATCGTTGGAAGAGGCCCTGCTCCGCTTCGACCTGCGCCAGATCGAGCGGTTGCGCGGCGGGGCGCAGTGCCAGCAGATCGCGCAGCGTGGCTACCGGGCGGTGATTGACCAGCTCTGCATAACGCTGATAGTCCTGGTATTCACCGCTGTTCACCGCCTGTTGTAGGGCACGCACCACATCCGGGTTATAGGCGTGATATTCGCCGCCATGCACATACTTCAACAGGCCGCCCTGTTCCAAGGGCTGGCGAGCTAGCCAGGCACGGCGCGCCAAGTTGTGTAGGTCTTGTTGGAAGTCGCTGAAATCGGCACCGCCGATACGGCTGACGACGCCGGGGAAACAGAGCGCACAGATCTCGGCGTGCAGCCCGACGGCCTCGAACAGCTTGGAACAGCGGTAAGAGGCCACCGTCGAGATGCCCATTTTGGACATGATCTTGTACAGCCCCTTGTTGATCCCATTACGGTAATTCAGCATCACCTGGCGGTAGCTGCGGGTGATAGCCCCGCTATCCACCAGTTTGGCCAGCGTTTCATAGGCCAGATAGGGATAAATGGCGGTGGCGCCGAAGCCGAGCAACACGGCGAAATGGTGCGGGTCGCGAGCGCTGGCCGTTTCGACGATGATGTTGGCGTCGCAACGCAGGTTCTGCTCCACCAGGCGCTGCTGTACGGCACCGACGGCCATCGGGGCGGGGATCGGCAGGCGCTGTATGCCGATGGCGCGATCGGAGAGCACTAGCATGACGGCGCCCTGGCGTACCCGGCGCTCGGCCTCCTCGCACAGTTCGGCGATGGCTTGGCGTAGATCGCGCTGTTGCGGGTCGAAGGTAATGTCTAGCGTCTCGGCGCGGTAGTACTCCTCGTCTTGTCCGGTCAACTGAACGAAGTCGGAGTAGAGCAGCACTGGCGACTTGAAGTTTAAGCGGTGCGCCTGGCCTTCCGCCTCGCAGAAGACGTTCATTTCGCGCCCGATGCTGGTGGAGAGCGACATGACGTGCGCCTCACGCAGCGGATCGATCGGGGGGTTGGTCACCTGCGCGAATTGTTGGCGGAAATAGTCATAGATCAGGCGTGGTCGGCTGGAGAGCACGGCGAATGGCGTGTCGTCACCCATCGAACCGGTGGCCTCTTGGCCATTCTCCCCCAGAACCTGCACGATCTGCTCGATCTCTTCGCGGCTGTAGGCAAACTGTTTCTGGTAGCTAAGCAGCGTGCGGTCATCCAGGGTGCGACTGCCGACCTGATCGTCAGGCAGATCCTCGAAGGGGATCAGGCGGCGTACGTTCTTCTCCATCCACTCGCGGTAGGGGTGGCGGCTCTTCAGATCGTCGTCGGTCTCCTGCGAATGGAAGATGTGGCCGGAACGCGTGTCGATCACCATCAGTTCGCCGGGGCCGACGCGCCCTTTTTCGACCACTTCATCGGGTTGGTACTCCCAGATCCCGACCTCCGAGGCGCAGGTGATCAGCTTATCTTTGGTGATCACATAGCGCGCCGGGCGCAGGCCATTGCGATCCAGGTTACAGGCGGCGAAGCGCCCGTCGGACATCACGATGCCCGCCGGACCATCCCAAGGCTCCATGTGCATCGAGTTAAAATCGAAGAAGGCGCGCAGATCGGGATCCATATCCGGGTTGTTCTGCCAGGCCGGCGGCACCAGTAGACGCATGGCGCGCACGATGTCCATCCCCCCGCTGAGTAGCAGCTCTAGCATGTTGTCCAATGAGCTGGAATCGGAGCCGCTTTCGTTGACGAAGGGGGCCGCATCGTGCAAATCAGGGATCAGTGGCGTCTTGAATTTATAGGTTCGTGCCCGTGCCCATTGACGGTTACCGGTGATGGTATTGATCTCACCATTATGGGCCAGATAACGGAACGGCTGCGCCAGCGGCCAACGTGGTACGGTATTGGTCGAGAAGCGTTGGTGGAACAGGCAGATGGCCGATTCCATGCGCAGATCAGCCAGATCACGGTAGAAGCGCGGTAGATCGGCCGGCATGCACAATCCCTTGTAGATGGTCACCAGGTTGGAGAGGCTACAAACATAAAAGTCGGGATCGTGGATACGTTTTTCGATGCGCCGCCGAGCGATAAACAGGCGGCGCTCCAGATCGCGCGGTCGCCATCCGGCTGGCGCGTTGATAAAGATTTGCTCGATACGTGGCATCGAGGAGAGGGCGATCTCGCCGAGCACCTCTTGATTGACCGGGACTTCACGCCAACCGACGATGGAGAGGGTTTCGTTCTGTAACTCCTCTTCGACGATGCGCTGTGCGTCGCGAGCCTGTTCGGCGTCACGGCTGAGGAACAACATGCCGACAGCATAGTTTTTCGCCAGACGCCAGCCACGCTCTTCCGCGACCATGCGCAGGAAGCGATCAGGTTTCTGCAATAATAGCCCGCAACCATCACCGGTTTTTCCGTCGGCCAAGATAGCGCCGCGGTGTTGCATGCGGGCTAGGGCGTGGATGGCGGTCCGCACGACCTTATGGCTCGGTTCGCCTTCGATATGGGCAATCAGGCCGAAGCCGCAGTTATCCCTTTCGTGGGATGCATCGTACAACATATTCAGTGAACCTCCCCAAGCTCTGCGTACCCCGCCGCTGAGCGCGGCAACCTGTGACGGGCAGAGCCCCCGTACGCTTGCGCGGGAGATCCGCCCGCCGGGCAGCCGCTTGCATCAGTATTCACAAGCAAGCTGTCGCTCGTTACGCGGGGGACATAAATAACCGGATGACTGTGATGTTGTGCCGCACGGATGGTTATTGATTTTATTTCCGGCGGCTTTTCAACTTATCGGGAAAGATTTCTCAGGTCAAATGTGGGGTATATCACAGTTTAATGTGGCGTTTTTTGAATCATCACATTGATTTTAAAATAAAAATAAGGTTGGCGCGTCAGGCGCGTTCTGTGTGATTACCCCATTAATCGTTAAACGTTGGTCACTATGAAATCCCACCAATGAGGCCATGCTATGCTGCTGAATGTTGATTGAGTAGAGTAAAATTTCAAAAATTAATGCAATAGCGATGATTAATTTTGTTTTTGGTTTGATGAAATATTCTACCGCCATGACTGTTTTTTGGCCGAGAGTTAACGTTTTTGGCATTGAATATGCAGTCATTTTTTTCATCGCCGTACTCATCGCTCTCTCGGGCGGTACGCGACATCGGCAGGTGGGGGGCGCGGAACGCCGTGGTGCAGCGTATACTAGTCCGCTTTGCCAGCGGGTGAGATGGGGCGTGTAGTCGATTATGCAGTTGCAGCAATTAGTGAATATGTTCGGTGCCGACTTGCAGCGCCGCTACGGAGAAAAAATCCATAAACTGACCTTGCACGGTGGCTTCAGTTGCCCCAATCGTGACGGTACGCTCGGTCGTGGGGGCTGCACCTTTTGCAACGTCGCCTCCTTTGCCGATGAGCAGATGCAGCAGCGCAGCATTGCCGAGCAACTGGCGGCACAGGCGCGTAAAGTGAATCGCGCCCGGCGTTATCTCGCCTATTTTCAGGCCTATACCAGTACCTATGCCGAGGTTTGTATACTGCGTCAGATGTATCAAGAGGCGCTCCAGCAGGCGGATATGGTGGGGTTGTGCGTGGGAACGCGTCCCGACTGTGTGCCGGAAAGTGTACTCGACCTATTGGCGGAGTACCGTGATCAGGGGTATGAGGTCTGGTTGGAGTTGGGATTGCAGAGTGCCCACGATCGCACCCTACACCGCATCAACCGTGGGCATGATTTTGCCTGCTACCAACGCACCACGCGCGCCGCACGCGCACGCGGACTGAAGGTTTGTAGCCATCTGATCGTCGGCTTACCCGGCGAGAGCCATACGGATTGTCTGGCGACGCTACAACGGGTGGTCGAGACCGGTGTTGAAGGGATCAAGTTGCATCCGTTGCATATTGTCAGCGGTAGCGTGATGGCCAAGGCCTGGCAGGCCGGGCGTCTGCCAGCATTGACGCTGGATCAGTATGTACACACGGCTGGCGAGATGATCCGCCACACGCCGCCAGAGGTGATCTATCACCGTATTTCCGCCAGCGCGCGCCGTCCGACGCTGTTGGCGCCGCAATGGTGTGAGAACCGTTGGACGGGCATGGTGGCCATCAACGATTATCTGCTGTGTCATGGCGGTCAAGCCTCGGCGTGCTAACGCGCTAACCCGATTGCGCCCAACCCCTTAGCGCCGGTTTTACGGTATGATTAAACCGTGAAAACTGCCGGGGAGTGCAAGATGAAACAAATTCGGGTATTAGCCCAGTATTACGTTGATTTAATGGTAAAACTCGGGCTGGTGCGCTTCTCCATCCTGTTGGCTTTAGCGTTAGTGCTGTTGGCGATGGTGGTGCAGCTGGCCGTGACCATGTTGTTGCGCGGCCAGGTGGACAGTATCGACGTGGTACGTTCGGTATTCTTCGGATTGTTGATCACCCCGTGGGCCGTGTATTTCCTCTCGGTGGTGGTGGAGCAATTGGAAGAGTCGCGCCAGCGTCTGAGCAAGTTGGTCAATAAGCTCGAAGAGATGCGCCACCGTGACTTGCAGCTGAATCAGCAGCTTAAGGACAACATTACCCAGCTCAATCAAGAGATCGCCGATCGCGTCAAGGCCGAGGAGGCTCGTTTGCAGGTGCTGGACACCCTCCAGCATGAGATCGATCAGCGTGAACTGGCCCAGGTCGAACTCGAGCAACAGTCCGCGCTGTTGCGCTCCTTCCTCGACTCCTCCCCAGACCTGGTGTACTACCGCAACGAGAACGGTGAGTTTTCCGGCTGCAACCGCGCCATGGAGCTGTTAACTGGCAAGAGCGAGAAGCAGCTGATCGGCCTGACGCCGCGCGATGTGTACGATGAGGATATCGCTCAGAAGGTGATCGAGACGGATGAGAAGGTATTTCGCCACAATGTCTCGCTGACTTATGAACAGTGGCTGGTCTATCCTGATGGGCGCAAGGCCTGCTTCGAGCTACGTAAGGTGCCATTCTACGATCGCGTCGGTAAGCGTCATGGCCTGATGGGCTTCGGGCGCGATATTACCGAACGTAAACGCTACCAAGATGCGTTAGAGAACGCGAGCCGCGATAAAACGACGTTCATTTCAACCATCAGCCATGAATTACGTACCCCGCTGAACGGCATCGTCGGTCTCAGCCGTATCCTGTTGGATACTGAGTTGAATGATGAGCAACTCAAATACCTGAAAACCATCCATGTCAGCGCCATCACTCTTGGTAATATTTTTAACGATATCATAGAGATGGATAAGCTTGAGCGCCGCAAGGTTCAGTTGGACAATCAAGAGATCGACTTCACCGGTTTCCTGACGGATCTGGAGAATCTCTCTGGCCTACTGGTGCAACCGAAGGGATTGAATTTTACGCTGACGCCGGAGGCGGGTCTGCCGCATAAGATCATGGCGGATGGCACCCGTTTGCGTCAGATCCTCTGGAATCTGATCGGTAACGCGGTCAAGTTTACGCAGCAGGGGGGGGTCAGCGTGCGCGTCTGGCGTGAGCCGTCGGATAAGTTGTTCTTCGAGGTGCGCGATACCGGTATCGGGATCCCACGCGATGAGCAAGATAAGATCTTCGCCATGTATTACCAGGTGAAGGATCGCAACGGCGGCAAGCCGGCCACGGGGACCGGTATCGGTCTGGCCGTCTCCAAGCGTCTGGCCCAGGCGATGGGGGGCGATATCGTCGTCAGCAGCGTGGCGGGCGAAGGCGCTTGCTTTACCCTGAGTATCCGGGCGCCATTGGTCGCGGAGGCACTCAGTGAGCCGCAGGACGATGAGGAGATGCCGCTGCCGGCGTTGCATATTCTGCTCGTCGAAGACATCGAGTTGAACGTCATCGTAGCGCGCTCGGTGTTGGAGAAGATGGGGAATAGCGTGGAGGTCGCGATGAGCGGTGCCGAGGCGCTCTCCATGTTCGATCCGCAGGAGTACGATCTGGTGCTGTTGGATATCCAGCTACCGGATATGACCGGCCTGGATATCGCCCGTACCCTGTGCCAACGCTACGGTAAGGCCGCGTTACCACCGCTGGTGGCACTGACAGCCAATGTATTGAAAGATAAAAAAGAATATCTGGATGCCGGTATGGATGATGTGCTGAGTAAGCCGCTGGCTGTTCCGGCGTTGACGGCGGTGATCCGCCGCTTCTGGGATAGCGAGCCTGAGGCAAAATCCACGGCGGCGGGCGTCACAGCGCACGACTCCGGTGAATTGTTGGACACCGAAATGTTGCAGCAGTATCTCGATCTGGTTGGGCCGCAACTGATCGATCAGAGCCTGGCGGTTTTCGAAAAGATGATGCCGGGTTATCTCTCGGTGTTGGAATCCAATATGACCGCGCGCGATCAGAAGGGGATCACCGAAGAGGGGCACAAGATCAAGGGGGCCGCCGGATCGGTGGGATTACGCCATCTGCAACAACTGGCACAACAGATCCAGACGCCGACCTTGCCTGCCTGGTGGGATAACGTGCAGGAGTGGATCGAGGAGCTGAAGCAGGAGTGGCGCCACGATGTAGACGTGCTACGTGACTGGGTCGCTCAGGCGACAAAAAAATGACCCCGACGGAGTCGGGGTGCGCAACGACTGCGCCAACACCAGGGAAAATGGTTAGCTACGCATAGTTGATGAGAGAAATTATCAAGAAAAGGTTTGCGTAACTAGAGCGATTCGGTTCGACGCACAACATTGTCAACATACCAACAAGTTGATGATGAATGTTAGTTCATTCATTTAAATGTGTGATGCATTTTGTTTTTTACCAATACAAACCGTCAATATGTTGACTTACTTAGAATTAGTTACTAGTGAGAACGATGACGTCACTTGGGGCTAAAAAGGTAAATAAAATCGAATAGTTCATCAGCGTTAATGCTAACGGTGGCGTTCTGTGAGCCGGGCGCTAACGCGATGAACGCACGTAACCGGTGAGTGAGGAGAAGCGATGAAACGAGTTGGCGTAGTACTCAGTGGCTGTGGTGTGTTCGATGGCAGCGAGATCCATGAAGCGGTATTAACGTTGCTGGCGTTGTCTCGTGCCGGCGCACAGGCGGTATGTTTGGCGCCGGATCGGGAACAGACGCAGGTGATCGATCATCGGAGTGGGGAGGCGGTTGCAGAGCGGCGCAATATGTTGGCCGAAGCGGCGCGTATCGCTCGGGGTGAGGTGACCCCCTTGGCACAAGGGGATGCCAGCCAACTGGATGCCTTGATCATTCCGGGGGGCTTCGGTGCCGCGAAGAACTTGAGTAGCCTGGCAAGCGATGGGGCGGCGTGCTGGGTGGATAGTGATCTGCAACGCTTGGTCAGGGAGCTGCATCAAGCCGGTAAACCGCTAGGCTTTATCTGTATCGCGCCGGCGCTATTACCCAAGTTGCTGGGGGCGCCAGTGCGAGTGACTATTGGCAACGATGCGGGAACCGCCGCCGTCATCGAGGCCATGGGGGGGCAGCATGTTGCCTGCCCGGTGGATGAGATCGTGGTGGATACGGCACAACGCGTGGTGACCACACCGGCCTATATGTTGGCTGGCTCGATTACCGAGGCGGCGCAAGGGATCGACAAGCTGGTGGCACAGGTGCTGGAAATGACTCGATGAGGGAAACCGCGACGCTGCGCCGCGTTGGGCGAGGTGTGCGGCGCTGGTGCGGGCGCGCGTGTGTTGCGTTGATCGGGATGTGGCTCACCGCCCTATTGTTGTTCGCCATTCTACCGGTGCCTTATTCGGCGGTGATGATACAACGTCAGATCGGCGCCTGGCTGGAGGTGGATTTTAGTTATGTCGCTCATCAGCGTTGGCGGCCGCTTTCGGCGATCTCGCCGGAGATGGCCTTGGCGGTGATCGCCGCCGAAGATCAGAAATTTCCTCAACACTGGGGATTCGATCTGGGCGCCATCGAGCGGGTATTGGATCGTGCCGATGAAGGGCGTCGGCCATTGCGCGGCGCCTCGACGCTCTCTCAACAAACGGTAAAAAATCTGCTGTTGTGGGATGGCCGTAGCTGGTTACGTAAGGGGTTGGAAGCGGGCCTCACGTTAGGTGAGGAGTTGCTGTGGAGTAAGCGTCGTATATTGACCGTCTACCTGAATATCGTCGAGTTCGGTCCGGGTATCTTTGGGGTGGAGGCGGCAGCCCAGCATTACTTTCATAAGCCTGCCAGCCGCTTGACGGCTAGCGAGGCCGCGTTGTTGGCGGCGGTACTCCCCAATCCGCACCGTTTTCATGTCCAGGCTCCCTCGGGTTATGTCTGGCAGCGTCAACGCTGGATCCTGCGGCAAATGCGTCAATTGGGGGGAGAGAGCTTCCTGCGGCGTAATGATCTGTAGCGCTTGCTACGCCCCGCGTTGGCGGGGCGTAGCGGGGAGGGTTACTTCAACAGCGTAAAGGCGGTAGTGACGTGTTTCACACCGCTGACGCGGCTGGCGAGCTGTGCCGCCGCTTGCCCTTCTTTCGGGGTGACCAGACCTAACAGGAAGACCTCGCCATTTTCGGTGGTGACCTTCACGTTGGTCGACTTCACCTGATCGCTGGCGAGCAGTTGAGAACGCACCTTGGTGGTGATCCAGGCATCGGCCGAGGCGGTCCCCAGACTGACGGGATTCCCGCGTCGAATCTCATTGTAGACCGCTTTGGTGCCTTCGACGCCCATGGCAATCTGCTTGGCGCGGTTGATCAGTTCTTGGCTCGGTGCCTGCCCGGTCAGCAGAGCCTGGCCTTGATAGGCGGTGACCACCACACGCGCCTCTTTCTTCAGCTGTGCATCTTTGCTCAGGGCATTGGAGATACGCGCCTCGAGCGTACCATCGTCGACTTGTGTACCCACGCTACGCGGATCGCTGGCGGCCTGCGTTGCCATAGTGGCACTGCCGATCACGGCGGCAACACAGCCTTGCAAGAGCAACGCGCTGAGAACCAGCAACAGGGGGAAACATCGGGTTAGGGGAAAACGCATCGTCATGACGACTCCTTCAGTCAGCCTGATGAGGGAACAGGGTGTTATCGATTAAATCGCACAGGCAATTGACGGTCAGCATGTGCATCTCTTGAATGCGGGTGCTGCGATGGGATGGAATGCGGATCTCCACATCCTGCTGCCCCAGCAGCCCAGCCAACTCGCCGCCATCATAGCCGGTCAATGCCACGATGGTCATATCGCGCGTCACCGCCGCCTCGACGGCCTTCACGATATCACGGCTGTTGCCGCGGGTGGAGATGGCCAACAGGACGTCACCGGCATGCCCGAGGGCACGCACCTGTTTGGCATAGATCTCATCGTGGAGGCGATCATTGCCTATCGCGGTTAAGACCACGCTATCCGCATTAAGTGCGATCGCCGGCAGGCTAGGGCGCTCGGTTTCAAAACGGTTGATCAGCGTGGCGGCGAAATGTTGAGCGTTGGCCCCCGAGGCTCCGTTACCGCAGCACAGAATTTTATTACCGTTGAGTAGCGACTGCACCAAGGTCATTGCCGCGCGGGAGATGGCATCAGGCAGGGCCTCGGCGGCGGCAATTTGAGTTTGAATGCTTTCAGTAAAACAGCCTTTGATTCTTTCCAGCACGGTAAGTATCCATTGATTCAGAAAAGCCTGAAAAGCGAGCATGCGCTTCAGACAAATGCATTGGGCAGCCATTGTAACTGCCCGCCGGTGATTGCCAAAACGTCAAAACGGCAGTCTGCCGTTTCTAGGCTCTGATTGTGTGCCGCCAGCCAATGGGCGGCGGCGCGTAATAGGCGTCGTTGCTTGCCTCTATCGACGCTAGCCGCGGCACTACCGTAACGGTCAGAGCGGCGGTAACGTACCTCAACGAACACCCAAGTCGCGCCATCGCGCATGATCAGATCGATCTCACCGCCAGGTAGGCGCACATTCGCGGCGTGAAAACGCAGCCCGGCGCGCTCCAGATAGCGGCGCGCATGCCGCTCATGGTGCGCGCCGATCTGCGACGTGCTTACTGTACCGGGACGATGCTGCCCTGTTGGTACTGTAGCCATGGCAGTTTCCGCTGGATGACGCAGTCCGAGTTGGCGCTTAGCATCCCGGTCGCGCCCTTGACTTGGAAGCCGGGGATCTGACGCATCTGGGTAAAGTGGTTCGCCAGCGTCCATGCGTCGGCCCCCATGGCGTATAGGCGCATCAGCGAATAGTCGTTGCGGTACTGAGCCGGGGCCTGTTGCAGGATGGCGGGATCGCTACCGGCCAGCAACGGAATATCGCTGAACTGTATGCCTTCCATCTCTAGGCGGTAGTCGGGACCGGCCCCAGCCTGATAGCTGCGTGAGCTGGCATATAGCCCGATGCCGTTATGGGTCCCATTAGCCAGGTCGATCATCGGCTTGATTAGCGTCAGCTCGGCCGGGGTGGCGATGATGTAAACCGCGTCCACATTGCCACCACTCGCGGCAGGCGGTTGCGCCGGTGCCGGGATGGTTAGGCCTGCGATGGTGACCGAGGCGGACTGGGCGGGAGCGACCATGACCGGTTGCCCGGTCAGACGGATACCCGTACCGCCGTTGATGGTACTACGCAATTCGGCGCTGGAGCCAAAGGTCTGTTGCAATACCGTTCCACCTCCGAGGGATTGCCACTCACTGGCGAATGCCTTCGCGACGCGATCCCCCAGCGGAGTGCGTGGGATCAGCAGTAACGGCGTGCGTTTACCCTGGTCCCAGATGTGGCGTGCGGCATCGCGTGCTTCATCTTCGGGTGATAGCGCGAAGTAACAGATATTGGCCTGATTCTTGACCTGCTCCGGCTGATTGAGCGCCAGAATATTCAGGGGTGTAGAGAGGCTGGCGAGTTGCTCGACGTTGTTCTTTAACAGCGGACCGACCACCAGGCTGGCGCCGCCTTGCTGTGCCTGAGCCAATAGCGCCGGCAATGGGGTCGTGCTGGTGTCATACACTTGGATATGGGCGTCGGGGTTGCCGGGGCTGACGCTAGGGGCGACGGGATCGCCTGCCGCGTCCAGTTGCGGTTGCGCTGCCGCTACGCTGGCGTCGCTAGGCGCCGCTGCCGCGCTAGGCGTATCGGTTGTGCCGCTCTGTGCGCTAGGGCTGACGGCACCAGCGGCGTTGACGTCCGCGGGTGCTGGCGTACTGCCTGTCGCCGCCGCCGGTGTAGCCGAGACGGCACCGGATGCTGCCGTCGCGCCGCTAACTGGTGTGGCCGCTGCACTTTGGCTGAAGGCGCCATTCTTTGCCGCGTTGAAGCCAGCCTCGATGGCATCGGAGAAGGCCTTCGCCTGACCATTCAGAGGCAATAGCAAGGCGATGTTCGCGGTGGAGGCTGCTTGTAGGTGCAGAATGTTATCCAGGGCGGAGGGCAGCAACGCCGCCGCCGGGTTGTTAGGGTAACGCGTCTGCCAGTCCTTAATCGCCGCTTTAAGCAGCGCCGGATCTTGGCGGTTATCTTGATATAGACGTAGTAGATCCAGCCAGCCGCGTAGGACATCCTCGTTGGCATTGATCACCATGCCGTTGAGATCGGCCTGGCTAAGCCCACTGAGCGCCGCCCAAGTCGCGTCGATGTTGGCCTTACGCTGGGCATCTTGCGTCAGTAACGGTTGCAGCGCGATGTAAGCACGGAGTTGCGCCAGCGTGGTTTTTCCCGATGTCGCGGCGATCAGCGCCTGGTAGTAGCGTTGTTGCTGCACTGGGGTGAGTTGGCTGACATCCAGCTTGGCGAGCAGTGCATTGGCCTGTTGCGGCGCCTGGCGGGCGATCGCCAACTCGGCGCCGACCAGTTGTTGTTCCTGGCGTTGCGCCTCGCTCAGTTGTTGCGGTAATTGGCCATACAGTTCGGCCGCCTGGGGCAGTTTTCCTTCGCGCAGCAATGCACGAATGGCAAGTAATTGCCAATCAGCCTTGCTATCATCGCTACTTTGCTGCATCTGCTGCAAATAGTAGGCGGCGGATGCGGTTGCCTCGCTCTGAACGGGGGCCGGCGGCGTGGTGGATTCGCGCCCGGCGCAGGCGGCCAATAACATGGCGGCCAGAACCAGCGGGATGAGGCGTCCGGACTTGGTGCGGACAGTGATTGAGGAAAGCATACTGTACCCAGTGAATTTTTTTCAGAATGCTCAATATTAAATCGACAAACCGGATGAAACAATGAATCAAAACGATCAGGCTGCCATTTCTGCAGCGACGCTGTATGTGGTGCCGACGCCGATCGGTAACCTTGGGGACATTACCCAGCGGGCGTTGGCGACACTGAAGGCGGTCGATTTGATAGCGGCAGAGGATACCCGTCATACGGGAATGCTGTTACAACATTTTGCTATCAATGCGCGTTTCTTCGCATTGCATGACCATAACGAACAACAGAAAGCCGATCTGTTGATCGACAAGTTGCGTGCCGGACAGAGCATTGCCTTGGTATCCGATGCCGGCACACCGCTGATCAATGATCCTGGCTACCATTTGGTTCGTCGTTGCCGTGAGGCGGGGATTCGCGTGGTCCCCTTACCGGGCGCCTGCGCCGCGACTACCGCGCTGTGTGCGGCCGGGGTACCCTCGGATCGTTTCTGCTATGAAGGCTTCTTGCCTGCCAAGAGCAAGGCGCGACGCGATCGTCTGCGCGCTCTGCAGCAGGAGCCCCGCACGCTGATCTTCTATGAGTCGACGCATCGTCTGCTGGAGAGTCTGGAGGATATGGTGAGCGAGCTGGGTGGCGCGCGCTATGTGGTGCTGGCGCGCGAGCTGACCAAGACCTGGGAAAATATTCATGGTGCGCCGGTCGCACAACTGTTGGCCTGGGTGCGCGAGGATGAGAATCGGCGTAAGGGTGAGATGGTACTGATCGTCGAGGGCTATCAAGCCGACGAGGAGGCCTTATCCCCCGAGGCGCTGCGTACATTGGCCTTGCTCCAGGCGGAGCTACCGCTGAAAAAGGCGGCGGCATTGGCGGCCGAGATCCACGGCGTGAAGAAGAATGCGTTGTATAAATACGCACTCGCGCAGCAATCAGGTGACAACGACGCCTGAATAGCCTATCATCCGCGCCGGAGTTGACCAGACAGTCGCCGCTGTGTCGTCGTCCCTTCGGGGAGACGGGCGCAGGGGAGGAAAGTCCGGGCTCCATAGGGCAGGGTGCCAGGTAACGCCTGGGGGGCGTGAGCCCACGACAAGTGCAACAGAGAGCAAACCGCCGATGGCCCGCTGCAAAGTGGGATCAGGTAAGGGTGAAAGGGTGCGGTAAGAGCGCACCGCGCGGCTGGCAACAGACCGTGGCACGGTAAACTCCACCCGGAGCAAGGCCAAATAGGGGTTCATAAGGTACGGCCCGTACTGAACCCGGGTAGGCTGCTTGAGCCAGTGAGCGATTGCTGGCCTAGACGAATGACTGTCCACGACAGAACCCGGCTTAACGGTCAACTCCCTCCATCTAAAAACCCCGCTTCGGCGGGGTTTTGCTTTTTGGGGCGCTTAGGGGCGTGAGCTGGGCGATGGGGGCCTTGGGACATCCGCCGGCGATTCCTCCACCGAGCCCGTCTCGTTGCCATCCTGCGTCTGCGGTTCCTCGATCGGGACGTTAGCCGTCAATAGATAAGAGGACTGCTGCCAACGGCTGCGCTGTGTCTGTAACAGGGTGCGCGCCAGGATGATGCCGATGGCCAGCGCCAGCAGTATCATCAGCCGTAGCAGGTTGGTGGTGTTATCGACCTGCTGTGACTCGGTGGCCAGTACATGCGTATCCAGCGTCAAGCGTAAGAAGCCGAGCGGGCCATCGTGGCCGTCGATCGGTTGGACGATCTGATGATTAAAGTAGCTGCCCGCCCGTTGTCCATCCAACGCCAAGCGATCACGTACCTTGATGCGCTCCCCGGCTTGTGCCACCAACGTCCCGTTTAGGGCGTAGACACTCGCGTCCAGGATACGGCTATGGCGGGTCAGCCCCTCAAGGATCGGCGCGATGCGTTTGCTGTCCGGCGAGTCATCATTCATAAACGGTGTCAGGCGGGCGGCGACCTGTTGCGCCAGGGTTTGCGCTAACTCGCCGACCTGATCGAGCCTTGCCCGTTGATGGCTCAGACTAAAGTAGGATGCCCCCTGCAGCAAAATGACTAATAATGCTAAGCAGATCAGAACGATAGCTGTCCTATGCAGGCGGAAGCGAAGTGTGGCCTTAACCATGGAGAGATCCTGTACACCGGTAATGACTTTATGTTGCCAGAAGCCTTAACGATAGGATAGCTTGAGGCTCGGTTTTGACGCATGGATGGTGTTTGAGAGGAGTGGTTATGCCCAATAGTCTTACCTTTTGCGATCTGCCCGCGGAGATCTATCGCTGGCCCGGCCTGCCGTTGTCGCTGAGTGGCGATGAGGTGATGCCGTTAGATTATCGTGCCGGGCATACCGGGTGGCTGTTATATGGGCGTCATCTGGATAAGGCGGCGTTGCATGCCTTTCAGCGCCGGTTGGCCGCGCCGATGGTGGTGGTGGCGGCATGGTGTATCGAAGATTATCAGGTGGTACGCCTCGCCGGCACGATGCCGCCACGTGCGGCAGCGATCGCCATGGAGCAGGGCTTCGATGTGGCGGTGCTCGGTCGTCTGCCTCACCTGCGTTCACCGGGCCTGTTAGTGATGGATATGGACTCTACCGCCATCACCATCGAATGTATCGATGAAATCGCGCGTCTGGCCGGTGTGGGGGGCGAGGTGGCAGCGGTGACCGAACGTGCGATGCGTGGTGAGTTGGACTTCGCTGCCAGCCTGCGGCAGCGTGTCGCGGCGTTAGAGGGGGCCGATGCCGCCATCCTGCAACGCGTGCGTGAGGGGTTGCCACTGATGCCGGGGCTAACTAGCCTGGT
This sequence comes from Edwardsiella tarda ATCC 15947 = NBRC 105688, assembly GCF_003113495.2. Lineage (NCBI taxonomy): Bacteria > Pseudomonadati > Pseudomonadota > Gammaproteobacteria > Enterobacterales > Hafniaceae > Edwardsiella > Edwardsiella tarda. Next base: position 3,006,469 of record NZ_CP084506.1, on the reverse strand, counting down.
GCGTAAACTGCAAGCCTTCGACTGGCATGTGGCGATCGCCTCGGGCGGTTTCACCTACTTTGCCGATCACTTGCGTGAGCGTTTAAACCTGCACGCAGCGGTGGCAAACGGACTCGAAGTGCGTCATGGACGCCTGACGGGGCGGCTGGAGGGGCGTATCGTGGATGCGCAATGTAAGGAGGACACCCTGTGTGATCTGGCGCAGCAACTCGGCACTCCTCTGGCGCAGACGGTGGCCATCGGCGATGGCGCGAATGATTTGAAGATGATCCAGCGCGCGGGATTGGGTATCGCCTATCACGCCAAACCTTGTGTGTACGAACGCGCGCCGATGGCCATTCGTCACGCGGATCTGATCGGCGTGTTGTGTGTGTTAAGCGCGACCCTGAAACACGAAGAGCGTTAACAGCTGTATGCATTCACAGTATTTTCATCCATTTCTTGCTACACTGAGCCTCTGTGCTGGCACGGCGAGTCCGGGAAAGCGAGTGTGGTGTCCAGCTAGGGCGTGACGTGGCACGGTGGTGTGAACAGTAATAAGGAGAGTGGCGGTGGCGAAGGCGGTAAAACGAGCTTTTGTCTGTAACGAGTGTGGGGCCGACTACCCGCGTTGGCAGGGGCAGTGCTCGGCCTGCCAAGCGTGGAACAGTATCAGCGAGGTGCGGCTAGCGGCGGCACCGGCGGTGCGTGGGGCTCGCCTCTCCGGTTATGCCGGCGATGCCGGCGGCCTGAGCAAGGTCCAAAAACTGTCGGAGATCAGCCTGGAGGCGTTGCCACGCTTCTCCACCGGTTTCGTCGAGTTTGATCGCGTCCTGGGGGGTGGTGTGGTGCCCGGTAGCGCCATTCTGATCGGCGGGAATCCCGGCGCCGGTAAGAGTACTCTGTTGTTGCAGACCCTGTGCCGTCTGGCGCAGCAGATGAAGACTCTATATGTCACCGGCGAGGAGTCGTTGCAACAGGTGGCGATGCGCGCCCATCGTCTCGGTTTGCCGACGGAGGGGCTGAATATGCTGTCGGAGACCAGCATCGAACAGATTTGTCTGATCGCCGAACAGGAACAGCCGAAGCTGATGGTTATCGACTCGATCCAGGTGATGCACATGGCCGATATTCAGTCGTCGCCCGGTAGTGTGGCCCAGGTGCGTGAAACGGCGGCCTATCTGACGCGCTTCGCTAAGACGCGCGGGGTGGCGATCATTATGGTTGGCCATGTGACCAAGGATGGCTCGTTGGCCGGGCCGAAGGTCTTGGAGCACTGTATCGATTGTTCGGTACTGCTCGATGGCGACGCCGACTCGCGCTTCCGCACCCTGCGCAGCCACAAGAACCGCTTCGGTGCGGTCAACGAGTTGGGGGTGTTTGCCATGACCGAGCAAGGGCTGCGTGAGGTCAGTAATCCCTCGGCCATCTTCCTCAGCCGCGGCGAGGAGATCACCGCCGGTAGCTCGGTGATGGTGGTCTGGGAGGGAACCCGTCCCTTGCTGGTGGAGATTCAGGCGCTGGTCGATACCTCGATGATGTCTAACCCGCGCCGGGTGGCGGTGGGATTGGAGCAGAACCGGCTGGCGATTCTGCTGGCGGTGCTGCACCGTCACGGTGGGCTGCAGATGGCCGATCAGGATGTGTTCGTCAACGTAGTCGGTGGGGTGAAGGTGGCGGAGACCAGCGCCGATCTGGCGTTGCTGATGTCCCTGGTCTCCAGCCTACGAGATCGGCCCTTGCCACAGGATCTGGTGATCTTTGGGGAGGTGGGGCTGGCGGGCGAGGTACGCCCGGTGGCGAGCGGTCAGGAGCGTATCATTGAGGCGGCAAAACATGGCTTCCGCCGAGCGATCGTGCCTCATGCCAACGTGCCGAAAAAGGCCATCCCCAACATGACGGTCTACGGGGTGAAGAAGCTGTCGGACGCCTTGGATATTCTGCAAGACTTGGCCTGATAGTCGCACCATAAATAAGGGCTCCCGTGGGAGCCCATTTGTCGATCAGACCGCCGCTTACTTGGTGATCTTCTTGTACTTGATGCGGTGCGGCTGCAACGCCTCGGCGCCTTGGGTGCGCTTCTTGTACTCTTCGTATTCCGAGAAGTTACCTTCGAAGAACTCAACACGCCCCTCATCCTGGTAGTCGAGGATATGGGTGGCGATACGGTCGAGGAACCAACGGTCATGCGAGATCACCATCGCGCAGCCCGGGAACTCTAACAGGGCGTTCTCCAGTGCACGTAGAGTCTCGACATCCAGGTCGTTGGTCGGTTCGTCGAGCAGCAGCATGTTGCCGCCGACTTGCAACAGCTTGGCCAAGTGCAGGCGACCACGCTCACCGCCAGACAGTTCGCCGACGCGTTTACCCTGATCGGTGCCCTTGAAGTTAAAGCGGCCGACATAGGCACGGCTGGCGATCTCGAAGTTACCGATACGCATGATGTCTTGCCCGCCGGAAACCTCTTCCCACACGCTTTTCTTATCATCCATCGCATCACGGAACTGATCGACAGAGGCCAGCACCACGGTTTCGCCCAGGGTGATGTCGCCGCTGTCCGGTTGCTCTTGCCCGGAGATCATACGGAACAGGGTCGATTTACCGGCGCCGTTCGGACCGATGATGCCGACAATGGCACCCTTAGGTATGGCGAAGGAGAGGTTATCGATCAGTTGACGATCGCCGTAGGACTTGGACAGGTTGCTGACCTCCAGCACCTTGTCGCCCAGACGCGGTCCCGGCGGAATAAACAGCTCGCTGGTTTCGTTACGCTTCTGGTAGTCGGTATTATTCAGCTCCTCGAAGCGCGCCAGACGGGCCTTGCCCTTAGACTGACGCCCCTTGGCGCCCTGACGCACCCATTCCAACTCTTTCTCAATGGATTTACGACGAGCGGCTTCGGCGGAGGCTTCCTGCGCCAAACGCTGATCTTTCTGCTCCAGCCAAGAGGAGTAGTTCCCCTCCCACGGAATGCCTTCGCCGCGGTCCAGCTCCAGGATCCAGCCGGCGACATTGTCCAGGAAGTAACGGTCGTGGGTGATGGCGACCACGGTACCTTCGTAGTCGTGCAGGAAACGTTCCAGCCAGGCGACGGATTCGGCATCCAGGTGGTTGGTCGGTTCGTCGAGCAGCAGCATGTCGGGCTTTTCTAGCAGCAGACGGCAGATGGCGACGCGGCGACGCTCCCCCCCGGAGAGGTTGGCGATCTTGGCATCCCAGGCCGGCAGGCGCAGGGCATCGGCGGCACGCTCCAACTGGTTGTCCAGGTTGTGACCGTCGTGGGATTGAATGATGGCTTCCAGCTCACCCTGCTCTTTGGCCAGCTTGTCGAAATCGGCATCCGGGTCGGCATACAGCGCATACACCTCGTCCAGACGGGTCAACGCCCGCTTAACTTCACCGACGGCTTCTTCCACCGCCTCGCGTACGGTCTGCTCCAGATTAAGTTTTGGCTCCTGCGGTAGGTAGCCGATCTTGATCCCGGGTTGTGGGCGAGCCTCCCCTTCGATCTCGGTGTCGACCCCTGCCATGATGCGCAGCAGGGTGGATTTCCCCGCACCGTTCAACCCCAGCACGCCGATTTTGGCACCCGGGAAGAAACTGAGGGAAATATCTTTCAGGATGTGACGCTTCGGCGGGACGATTTTGCCGACGCGGTTCATGGTATAGACGTATTGAGCCACGTTGCTCTGAGCCTCTTGTTATCGAATGGATACGCTGCGGATCGCTATTGGATGCGGAGTGTATCCCGTTCATCTTCGGATAACAACGACCCGCGGACAGCGTGTAATACAAAGCGCGAGTATAGCGTGATACGCGTGGTTTTCCTTGTGATCGCTAGCGGTTTTACTCGAAATCGCCGCGATTGGCGACGTAAGGGGTAAAAATGAGGGACTCATGGGGGGATCCCCGGCGGAGTGTGGGTGTAAAAGAGTGCAAGAATACCAGGATGCACGGAATGCTTTGCTACAATCGCTGTCATAGAATCTCACAGGGTCTCCCTCCTTACATCCTGTAGGGGCGGTTATCATCCGGATCGCGTGCGGAGCGCGAGAGTCAGTAAGGGAAAGAGAACATGGTCATGGTGGGCAATTGGCGCTATTGGAGCGTCGGCGTGTGCCTGGTGTTGGGCGCGGCATCCGCGTCGGCAGACTCAATCGATGCGCAGCGGGCGCGCTATCAACAGATTAAGCAGGCCTGGGATAATAAGCAGATGGCGACGGTCGATCAGCTGATGCCGACACTGCGCGATTATCCGCTCTATCCTTACCTTGCCTACCGAGCACTGACGCAGGATCTCTCTCAGGTCAGCGCGCAGCAGATTAAGCTGTTCTTGCAGCAATACCCCACCCTACCGCCGGCGCGCAGTCTGCCGGCACGTTATGTCAACGAGTTGGCGCGCCGGGAGGATTGGATCACTCTGCTGGCGTTCAGTCCTCAGCCGCCTCAGCCTGTGGCGGCGCGTTGTAATTACTATTATGCCCAATATGCGACGGGTCATGCGGCTCAGGCTTGGCAAGGCGCACAGACGATCTGGCTGAGTGGTCAGTCGCTACCCGCTAGCTGTGACAAGCTGTTCGAGGCGTGGAAAGGGGCGGGCGGGCAGAGTAGTCAGGCGATTTTGGCGCGTCTGCGTCTCGCGCTGGAAAAAGGCAATAGCGGGCTGGTGAAATACCTGTTGCAACAGTTACCCGCCAACTACCAGACGCTGACCCGTTCGCTGACGGCGCTTCAGGCGGATCCTCGCCAAGTCGAGGCGTTCGCACGCGCAGTGTCCCCGAGTGACTTTAGTCGTGACGTCGTGGAGGCCGCTTTTACCTCGCTGGCGCGTCAAGACGCCGATGCGGCGCGCGATAGGTTACCGACACTGGTGCGCTTGCAGCATATTCCGGCCCCTCAACGGCAACGCATGGAGGAGACTATCGCCTGGCGTTTGATGGGGAGCGATGCCAGTGTGGCCGATGGCCGTTGGCGTGATGCGGTGATCCGCCGTAGCCACAATAGTGCGTTGTTGGAGCGCCGTCTGCGGATGGCGCTAGGCTCGGGTGATAAAGCACAGGTGCGCGAATGGCTGGGGCGTTTACCGGCCTCGGTACGCGATAAGGACGAGTGGCGCTATTGGCATGCGGTAACGTTAATCGATCAAGGTAAGCGCAGTGAGGGAGAGGGGATACTGCGCGCCTTGACCACCCAGCGCGGCTTCTATCCCATGGTGGCGGCCCAGCGCCTGGGGATTCCTTATCCGTTACAGGTGGCGCGCGCGCAGCGCCCCGATGCCGCGTTGGCGCAAGAGCCGGCGATCGCGCGAGTCCGTGAGTTGATGTATTGGAACATGGACAACACCGCGCGTAGTGAATGGAATGCCTTGGTAGCGAGTAAGCCGCGCCCGCAGCAGGAGGCGTTGGCGCGTTATGCGTTGGAGCAGGGATGGGCCGATCTCAGCGTGCAGGCGACGATCGTCGCCAAACTGTGGGATCATCTTCAGGAGCGCTTCCCATTAGCTTGGCAGCAGGACTTCCGTACGGCGACGGACGATAAGGGGATCACCCAGAGTTACGCCATGGCCATCGCGCGTCAGGAGAGCGCCTGGAATCCCGAGGCGCGCTCCTCGGTCGGCGCCAGTGGCCTGATGCAGCTGATGCCGGCGACGGCCCAGCATACGGCAAAGATGTACAACGTGAGTAGTTATCAGAACAGTAGCCAGCTGCTTGACCCTAAGACGAATATCGATCTGGGCACGCGTTACCTGGAGTATGTATTCCAGAGTCTGGGACGTAATCGTATTCTGGCCAGCGCCGCCTATAATGCCGGACCTTCTCGTGTGAATACCTGGTTGGGGAATAGCGCGGGGCGGATAGATGCGGTGGCCTTTATTGAGAGTATCCCCTTCTCAGAGACGCGTGGCTATGTGAAGAATGTACTGGCCTATGATGCCTACTATCGTCACTTTATGCATCGTCCAGATAAGATCTTGACGGATGGCGAATGGGAGCGGCGCTACTGAGTGAGTCGTATGGGCGGGGACGCCCGCCCCTACATCCCTATGACGCGCTATGATATGCTTGTACTCGTTAAATAGTTCAGCCGCAGCCAGAGGTAGCACAGACAATGACCAAGATAAGCGCCACGCCGGAACAGGCACCGGCTCAGCAGGATGACTGGCAACGCTTTATACAGTTGTTGCAGCAGGCCTATCAAGAGGGGTGGCAGGCACCCATGTTGCAACTGTTCCTCACCCCAGATGAGCGTGATGCGTTGGCGACGCGGGTACGTATCATCGAAGAGTTGCTGAAGGGAGAGATGAGCCAGCGCGAGCTAAAGAGCCAGCTAGGCGCTGGCATCGCCACGATTACTCGGGGATCTAACAGCCTGAAGTTGGCCTCCCCTGATTTTAAACAGTGGTTGACGCATCAACTGCTGACGGAGGAGAAGTCGGCATAGTCGCCAGATGGCATAGCGAGAGGCGCTGGGTGGTAGCAGGGGGCTAATGCGGCCAAGGCCAGTAACAGGGCGTGGTGGTAGACACGGGTACGACTGAGCCGCCCTTGGGTCAGGACGCCGATAGCGCCTTCGCGCCGATTGATGTCATCGATACCACTCAGACGGCGCATTTCCTGGCCTAACGAGTTTCCCTGGCGGATGCCCGCCATGATGGCCTCTGGCAGCAGCAGACTGGCCGAGCGTGCCTCGCCCCGATGATGGCGGTTTTCGACCGTCATCCAGGCGAAGGTCATATTATCCTCAATCCCTGCCTCGATACCGACCCAAAAATCCGCCTCGGGACGGAGCTGACGAGCGCAGATCACCCGATGACGCGCACCGCTGCGCGTTTGTGTGCTACCTAACGGCTGTTCCGGCACGCCGCTGTCGACTTCGATCCCCTCGATGCGGTATTGTCCGGCGCCAACGGTATCGTCAAACGCCAAGGCAATGGCCTGAATTTTGGCCGGATTGGTGGTCGCGGCGATAACATGATACATACGATTCCGGTTTCCTTAATGAGGCGGTGGTACGGCGGCGGCGCGCGCGCGCCACGTCGACCTGGGTGCGTGTGCCACGGGACATCGCCGAGAGTAGGGGTCGGCTAATCCCGGCCTGTAAGCGCAGTTGTGGCTGGAGACGGCCTAGTATAGGTAAAAAAGAGATGAGACAGGTATACCTTATTCGCCACGGTGAGACTGAGTGGAATGTGCAGCGGCGTATTCAGGGGCAGTCCGATAGCCCGTTGACCATGATGGGGGAGCAGCAGGCCCGCCAGGCCGCCGCACGTCTGCGCCAGATGGGCATCACCCATGTGATTGCCAGCGATCTGGGGCGCACCCAGCAGACGGGGGCGATCATCGCCGATGCCTGTGGCTGCCCGTTGACGCTGGATGCGCGGTTGCGTGAGCTGAATATGGGCGTGTTGGAGTCGCGTCTGCTCGCCTCGCTGACGCCGCAGGAGGAGCAGTGGCGTCTGAGTATGCTGGATGGCTCGCCCGATGGTTGTATTCCGCAGGGCGAGCGCATGAGTGAGCTGGGGGCTCGCATGCGGCAGGCGTTGAACGACTGTTTGGCACTTCCTGAGGGGAGTCGGCCCTTACTGGTTAGCCACGGCATCGCGTTGGGCTGCCTGTTGTCCACCCTCTTAGGGCTTCCCCCCTATGCGGAGCGGCGTTTGCGCCTGCGCAACTGCTCGCTGTCGCGAGTGGATTACCAGCAGAGCGCCTGGCTGGCATCAGGTTGGGTGGTCGAGACGGCGGGGGATGTCGAGCATCTGACCCGACCGTCGATGGATGAAGTGTTGCGTTAAGATCAGATCGCGTGGCGGATGGGGATCAGATACTCGCAGTGAATATTCTTCGGTGGACGCTGAGCGGAGTCCACCAAGGGGTAGAAACGTTCGATATCATAGCCCCGCCGCCGGGTGAGGTTCAGCGTCGGCAGGACGCTCCCATACAGATCGATGATAAAGTCCTGGAAGTGTTCGGTCGGCCCCTGATAGCTAAATTGTACATACTCGCCGCCCGCCAATTGAATCGGCTGGACTTCACGGGTGACCTGTTTCGGTAACAGATGCGGTTCCAGTGCGGTGGTGTAGAAGATCGTCTGCTCGTCATCCTTCTCTTGACTGGGGTGGGCGTGATGGAGCCCATACAGTACCGGAGGAATATCGCGGATATCTTGGACGGCGTGTAAAAAATCGCGCCAAAATTGGGTGCGTAACTCGGTACGTACCCGACTGATTTGCTCCAGGGTGCAGGTGTAGCTCTGTGTTACCCCGACCAGAGAGAGGTTGGGCTGGGTGACGAATTTCGGCGTCGGCATGGTGTACCCTTCCAGCCGGATCGGTGGCCGCATGCCATAGGCGTGCCACTCTTCGGCGCGACGGTAGAGCGCCGGCGTCTGATTGAACTGTTTTTTAAAGGCGCGGGTGAAGGTTTGTTGCGAGTCGAAACGGTACTGTAAGGCGATGTCGAGAATCGGGCGGCTAGTCAGGCGTAGCGCGGCGGCAGCCTTGGAGAGACGGCGTGCTCGAATGTAGGCGCCGATGGCCTGCCCGGTAATATCCTTGAACATCCGCTGTAAATGCCATTTAGAGTAGCCGGCTTTGGCCGCCACGTTGTCGAGAGTCAGCGGGTGGTCGAGGTGCCCTTCTAACCAGTGTAACAGGTCATGAATAATATCGGCCTGATCCATAAAGCTTCCTTAATGCGGTGGTAGACATCGATTGCAGTAACTCGGGAAATGCAATCCTGATCCGGCGGCATGTGCTGATTGCAATACGTACTAAGGGCAAGCAGTATAATAAAAAAACGGCGTGTTATCCTTTCTATTTAACACGTTAGCCGCCACTAAACTAATAACGCAAGTTATTATAAAATTTTAGAGGTAATGTAGTGAATAAATATTTTGTTGGCTTATGTGTCGCGTTGACGACATTTTTAGCTGGCACGGTACAGGCCGAAGAGATCGGATCCGTCGACACCGTGTTTAAACTGTTCGGTCCTGATCATAAAATCGTGGTCGAGGCGTTCGATGATCCGGACGTGAATAATGTGACCTGCTACGTTAGCCGGGCTAAGACGGGGGGGATTAAAGGGGGGCTAGGCTTGGCCGAGGATACCTCCGACGCCGCCATCTCGTGTCAGCAGGTTGGGCCGATCACCCTGAGCGAAAAGATCCGCAATAAAAAAGCGGATGGCGAAGTGGTGTTTCGTAAGCGTACCTCTCTGGTTTTTAAGAAGTTGCAGGTTGTACGTTTCTATGACAGTAAACGTAATGTACTGATTTACCTCTCTTACTCTGATCGTGTCGTCGAAGGATCGCCGAAAAATGCGATCAGTGCGGTCCCCGTGATGCCGTGGAGCGCACCCGTCCAAGGCTGATAAGCCATCAAGAAAAAACAGGCCGACGAGGTCGGCCTGTTGGTACGAGTTAGAGGTGAATGCCCACTCAGCGTGCGATCTGCGCCAGCAGGAAGGCTTCGATCTCATCCAGGCTGATCATTAACTTCTCACCGTCGCGGCGGTATTTGTATTCGACTTCGTTGTTGTCGAGGTTGCGATCGCCGATGACGATGGTGTGCGGGATACCGATCAGTTCCATATCGGCGAACATCACACCCGGACGCTCTTTCCGGTCATCCAGCAGAACTTCGATTCCCTTGAGACGCAGTGCGTCGTACAGGCGCTCGGCAACGTCTTTCACGCGGAAAGATTTGTGCATATTCATCGGCAGGATGGCAACCTGGAACGGCGCGATAGCATCCGGCCAGATGATGCCGCGTTCATCATGATTCTGCTCGATGGCGGCGGCGACTACACGTGTCACCCCGATACCGTAACAACCCATGGTCATCAGCTGGTTACGACCATCTTCACCCTGTACGGTGGCGTTGAGCGCCTCGGTATATTTCGTCCCCAGTTGGAAGATATGACCGACTTCGATACCACGCTTAATCAGCAGGGTACCGTGGCCGTCCGGGCTCGGATCACCCTCGACGACGTTGCGAATATCGGCGACCTGCGGCAGCGCCACGTCGCGCTCCCAGTTGATGCCGAAGTAGTGTTTACCATCGATGTTGGCACCGGCGGCGAAGTCACTCATCGCGGCGACGGCGCGGTCGACGACGATCGGTAACGGCAGGTTCACCGGCCCCAGGGAGCCCGGCCCGGCATTGACCAGCGCGCGGATTTCCGCCTCGTTGGCGAAGGTCAGCGGCGTGGCGACCAGCTCCAGTTTCTCGGCTTTCACTTCGTTCAGCTCATGATCGCCACGAACCAGCAGGGCGACCAGAGTATGACCGCTCTCTTCGGCCGCATGGACCAGCAGGGTCTTAACGGTCTTCTCGATCGGTTGGTTGTGTTGCTCAACCAGCTCGGCGATCGTTTTGGCGTGCGGCGTGTCGACCAGCTCCATCGCCTGCGTGGCGGCGGCCCGCGCGGCGGTCGGTGCGATGGCTTCGGCCAGCTCGATATTGGCGGCGTAGTCGGAGTCGGTAGAGAAGACGATATCGTCCTCGCCGCTCTGCGCCAGCACCTGGAACTCATGGGAGGCGTTACCCCCAATGGAGCCGGTGTCGGCTTGTACGGCGCGGAAGTCTAGGCCCATACGGCTAAAGATGCGGCTGTAGGCGGCATACATCGCGTCGTAAGTTTCCTGCAAGGACTCCTGGGTCGTATGGAAGGAGTAGGCGTCCTTCATCAGGAATTCGCGAGAACGCATTACGCCGAAGCGTGGGCGAACTTCGTCGCGGAACTTGGTCTGGATCTGGTAGAAGTTCAGCGGTAACTGCTTGTAGGAGCTGATCTCATTACGAACCAGGTCGGTGATCACCTCTTCATGGGTCGGGCCGAGTACGAACGGACGCTCGCCGCGATCGACGAAGCGCAGCAATTCCGGGCCATATTGCTCCCAGCGGCCGCTTTCTTGCCACAGATCGGCCGGTTGAACGACCGGCATTGAGACCTCGATGGCACCGGCGTAATTCATCTCTTCACGCACGATGTTTTCAACTTTGTTCAGCACACGCAGACCGGTCGGCAGCCAGGTATACAGGCCGGATGCCAGTTTGCGGATCATCCCGGCGCGCAGCATCAGCTGATGGCTGACGACTTCCGCGTCGGCGGGGGTCTCCTTGAGGGTGGAGAGCAGATATTGGCTAGTACGCATGAGTATGGTTCCGTTCGAACGAGCAAAAAAAGTAGTCTAGTTTACCAGTGCCGGCGGGGCGTCAAAAGGGAGGAGGATGATTTTCTAACGCTCATCTAATCCAATAACCTCACAGACGCCATGTTTGACCCGCCAACGCAGGTTGAAATCTAAGAGATGTACCGCATATACCCGATCTTCATCCGCCGCGTGTCGATAGGCGGGACGGGGATCTTGTGCCAGGACTTGGCGGATAAAGCGAGCCAAATGCGGGTAATTGCGTTGATGCTGGGTGATCTGAGCCTCCGCCTCTGGCATGAAGACGACCGGCATATCTGCCGCCGGAGCCTGTTGGGCAAAGCCAGCCTGAGCCTGCGGCTGGCTCTCGGCGAAGGGGAGATAGGGTTTGATGTCGAGTACCGGGGTGCCATCGACCAGATCCAGGCTGCCCAGACGTAGGCGTACGCCGTTATGGGTCTCGATCCCCTGCAACTCAACCAGTGACATACCGATAGGGTTGGGACGGAAGGTCGAGCGGGTGGCGAAGACGCCGACGCGGGTATTTCCCCCCAGGCGTGGTGGACGGACGGTCGGTCGCCACCCGCCAGCCATCGTTTGGTGGAAGACGAAGATCACCCATAAATGGCTGAATCCTTCCAATCCTCGCACGGTATCGGCCTGATTGTAGGGCGGTAACAGCTCGAGTTCGCCGCCACCATCGCTAATCAACCCAGGTTGGCGTGGAATGGCGAACTTCTCTTTGTAGGGCGAATGGATGACGCCTATTGGTGCGAATTGAAACGTATTCATTGCGCTGACGAGGTAATGTTCAGGGCCGAACCCGTACAGAGCGCTTGGCGATAACAGCCGTTGGCCTGCTCAAGCAGTTGGCAGCTATGCAAGAGTACGGCGTTGGCCTTTAACTGCGCCGCCTTATGCAGCATACGCTTCTTGGCCGTGCTGAGGCTGGGGGGCGTGTGGTGTGGGCGGCTCTGGCAGACGCTGCCACTCACCTCGCCGAGGTCGCGGAAGGGCTTGCCGAGCAGCGCCTCTGCATTCTCATAGAGCGCGATGGTGGGTTGGCGCACCGCCGCTGCTCGCGGCGTGGTAACAGTTTCTGGCGTTTTGTCTGCGGTCGCAGGCGTGATCGGCGCGGCTTCGCGATGCAGCAGGGAGCAGCCACTCAGTGTCATGCTGGCCGTGAGCAGACATAACGGTAATGCACGCATGGAACAGGTCCTGGTATTGATGAGATTGGGGAGTATTGAATCAATCTATAACGGAAATGACAAGATGGGCGCATGGCCCATCTTGGCTAAGGGAGAGAAATGGGGGGAAATTACCAGCCTTTAACGGCGCCGCCGTTAAAGATTTTGTTAGCCGCGTTATACACTTCGTCAGATTGATAGGCTTGAACGAATTTTTTCACATTCTCGGCATCTTTATTGTCTTCACGCGCCACGATCAGGTTAACGTAAGGGGAATCTTTCCCTTCAACGAAGATGCCATCCTTGGCCGGAGTCAGGCCAATCTGGCTAGCGTAGGTGGTATTGATGACCGCCAGGGCGATCTGGTTGTCGTCCAGCGAGCGCGGTAACTGTGGCGCTTCCAACTCGACCAGCTTCAGATGTTTCGGGTTCTCGGTGATATCCAGGACGGTCGGCAGCAGACCGATGCCATCTTTCAGCTTGATCAGACCCACTTTTTGCAACAGCAGTAATGAGCGACCCAGGTTGGTCGGGTCATTAGGAATGGCGATCTGGGCGCCGTCCTGCAGCTCGTCCAGCGACTTAATCTTCTTAGAGTAGCCAGCGATCGGATAGACGAAGGTGTTACCGACCGACACCAGCTTATAGCCGCGATCCTTGATCTGCTGATCGAGGTAAGGCTTATGCTGGAAGGCATTGACGTCGATATCGCCCTTACTCAGAGCTTCATTGGGTAATACATAGTCGTTAAAGGTCACCAGTTCGACGTTCAGGCCATACTTATCCTTCGCCACTTTCTGTGCGACTTCCGCGACTTGCTGTTCGGCGCCGACGATGACCCCGACCTTGATATGATTGGGATCCTTTTCCTCTTGACCACAGCCGGCCAGTGCCAGCGTGCCGAGCAATGTACCGACCAGTGCTAAAGACTTGAACTGAATTGACATAGCATATCCTTCTGTATGTGATGGTGTGTTGCGCACTTTTGTCAGCGCATCGCTTTATTATTGCCTGGCTTCTTATTTACGGCTGATGGTCTTGACCAGACGGTCGCCGCTGAACTGGATCAAATACACCAAAATGACCAGTAATACTAATACTGTATTCATCACTGTCGCGTTATAACCGATATAACCATATTGGTAACCGATCTGCCCCAAACCGCCCGCGCCTACGGCGCCGCCCATGGCGGAATAGCCGACTAAGGTAATCAGGGTGATGGTGGCTGCGTTGATCAGACCCGGTAATGCCTCTGGCAGCAGGATTTTACTGATGATCTGCATGGGCGTGGCGCCCATGGCGCGTGCGGCTTCGATCAGGCCACTCGGGATCTCCAACAGCGTGTTTTCCACCATGCGGGCGATGAAGGGAGCCGCACCGATCGTCAGCGGAACCAGTGCCGCCTGTAGTCCGATGGAGGTCCCGACGATCAGGCGCGTGAAGGGGATCATCCATACCAGCAGGATAATAAAGGGGATGGAGCGGAAGATGTTGACCAGTGCCGACAGCAGCTTATATAGCTTGGCATTCTCCAAGATTTGTCCCGGGCGCGAGGTATACAGCAGTACACCAACCGGTAAACCGATGACGAAGCCGAAAAAGCCGGATACTAGGGTCATGACCACGGTTTCCCAGATCCCGCGCACCATTAACCACATCATTGCCTCAGACATAACCCAGTACCTCAACTTTCACGTGATGCTGTTCAAAAAACTCGATGGCGGAACGGGCATCGCCATCGTCGCCGTGCAACTCCGCCAACATGACCCCGAATTTCACTCCGCCGGCATAATCCATCTGCGAGCTGAGAATGCTGATATCGACGTTAAAGCGTCGTACCGCCTGTGAGATCAGCGGGGCGTCGACCGACTGACCGGTAAACTCCAGACGTAGCAGTGGCTGGCTATCGGGACGTCGCTCCGGCGTCATTCGTTCGGCGAAATCATCCGGGATATCCAGGTGCAACGTGGCATGGATGAACTGTTGCGCCAACGGCGTCTTCGGGTGGGAGAAGACTTCGCCGACACTCCCTTGCTCGATCAGCTTGCCCTGGCTGATCACGGCAACCTGATCACAGATGCGCTTCACCACATCCATCTCGTGCGTGATCAGCAGGATGGTGAGCCCTAGGCGGCGATTAATATCCTTCAACAACTCCAGGATGGAGCGAGTCGTGGCCGGGTCGAGCGCACTGGTGGCTTCATCGCACAGCAGTACTTTGGGGTTACTGGCCAGGGCGCGCGCGATGGCAACACGCTGCTTCTGTCCACCGGACAGATTGGCGGGATAAGCATCGTGCTTATCGGCCAGGCCAACCAGCGATAACAACTCACTGACACGGCGCTTGATCTCATCGCGTGGGACGCGATCCAGCTCCAGCGGTAGGGCCACGTTACCGAATACGGTACGCGAAGAGAGCAGATTGAAGTGCTGGAAGATCATGCCGATCTGGCGACGTGCGCGGGTCAGTTGCCCGGTACTCATCGCGGTGAGATCCTGGTTATCGACCAACACCTGGCCCTGCGTCGGGCGCTCTAACAGGTTGACGCAACGGATCAGGGTGCTCTTACCCGCGCCAGAGGAGCCAATGACGCCATAGATCTGGCCAGCGGGGACGTGTAGCGACACATCGTCCAACGCCGTGATATGGCGTTGTCCCTGCTGGAATACTTTGGTGATATGAGAGAGTTTAATCATTTTTATATTTAGGTTTCGTCGTTGCCTGGAGCGTCATCATCAGTGACATGAGTCACGTTATAAATTGAACTGGATGTTAAGGCGTCTAGACGTCTAAGTCAACTAATCAACGACCAGGATGATGCGCTCTTTTTTGGTCTAAAACGTGCGATACTGTGTACCGATTTCAGTTTTGAGGAGTAATACCCAAGTGGCTCAGCAGATCCCTGCCATTTTTCTCGACCGTGATGGCACCATTAATGTCGATCATGGTTATGTACACGATAGCGATAACTTTCAGTTTATTGATGGGGTGATTGAGGCCCTGCGGGAGCTGAAGGCGATGGGGTACGCCCTGGTGCTGGTCACCAATCAGTCAGGCATTGCGCGTGGTATGTTTAGCGAAGAACAGTTTATGCATCTGACCGAGTGGATGGATTGGTCATTGGCCGATCGCGGGGTGGATCTGGATGGTATCTATTATTGCCCGCACCACCCCGAGGGAACGGTGGCGGAGTATCGCCAGCAGTGTGACTGCCGTAAGCCACAGCCGGGGATGCTACTGGATGCACAGCGTTTCCTACATATTGATATGGCGGCCTCATATATGGTTGGCGATAAGCTTGAGGATCTCCAGGCCGCCCAGGCGGCGGGTGTCGGTAGCAAGGTGCTGGTGCGTAGTGGCAAGCCACTGACTGCTGATGGGGAAGCGTTAGCCGATTTGGTGCTGGATAGCCTGGCACAGTTGCCACAGGCGATTAAAGCTCGCCAATAGTCGCTTATTTCTCCGCTTTGGTCGAAAATGGCGCAGGTGATAAAAAAGTTGAAATTAAGACTTGTCACCTCGCGAGAAGTCCCTATAATGCGCCACCACTGACCGGGAACAACGACAACAATGTCGCCCAGTCAGGCAGAGAAAGCAAAAATAAATGCTTGACTCTGCGGGCGAAAAGCGTAATATACGCAGCCCACGCCGACGACAACTTAACGAGTTCTCGCGGCGATGCTCTTTAACAAATTATCAGACAATCTGTGTGGGCACTCGCAAGATTCGTATTAAGCATTCCTCGGAATGCCAAAATATTTAAAGTCTTGAAGAGTGACAGCAGTTAATTCATTACGAATAAACAGTTTAATTTCTTTGAGCATCAAGCTTTTAATTGAAGAGTTTGATCATGGCTCAGATTGAACGCTGGCGGCAGGCTTAACACATGCAAGTCGAGCGGTAGCGGGAGGAAGCTTGCTTCCTCGCCGACGAGCGGCGGACGGGTGAGTAATGTCTGGGGATCTGCCTGATGGAGGGGGATAACTACTGGAAACGGTAGCTAATACCGCATAACGTCGCAAGACCAAAGTGGGGGACCTTCGGGCCTCATGCCATCAGATGAACCCAGATGGGATTAGCTAGTAGGTGAGGTAATGGCTCACCTAGGCGACGATCCCTAGCTGGTCTGAGAGGATGACCAGCCACACTGGAACTGAGACACGGTCCAGACTCCTACGGGAGGCAGCAGTGGGGAATATTGCACAATGGGCGCAAGCCTGATGCAGCCATGCCGCGTGTATGAAGAAGGCCTTCGGGTTGTAAAGTACTTTCAGTAGGGAGGAAGGTGTGCGTGTTAATAGCACGTGCAATTGACGTTACCTACAGAAGAAGCACCGGCTAACTCCGTGCCAGCAGCCGCGGTAATACGGAGGGTGCAAGCGTTAATCGGAATTACTGGGCGTAAAGCGCACGCAGGCGGTTTGTTAAGTTGGATGTGAAATCCCCGGGCTTAACCTGGGAACTGCATCCAAGACTGGCAAGCTAGAGTCTCGTAGAGGGAGGTAGAATTCCAGGTGTAGCGGTGAAATGCGTAGAGATCTGGAGGAATACCGGTGGCGAAGGCGGCCTCCTGGACGAAGACTGACGCTCAGGTGCGAAAGCGTGGGGAGCAAACAGGATTAGATACCCTGGTAGTCCACGCTGTAAACGATGTCGATTTGGAGGTTGTGCCCTTGAGGCGTGGCTTCCGAAGCTAACGCGTTAAATCGACCGCCTGGGGAGTACGGCCGCAAGGTTAAAACTCAAATGAATTGACGGGGGCCCGCACAAGCGGTGGAGCATGTGGTTTAATTCGATGCAACGCGAAGAACCTTACCTACTCTTGACATCCAGCGAATCCTGTAGAGATACGGGAGTGCCTTCGGGAACGCTGAGACAGGTGCTGCATGGCTGTCGTCAGCTCGTGTTGTGAAATGTTGGGTTAAGTCCCGCAACGAGCGCAACCCTTATCCTTTGTTGCCAGCGGTTCGGCCGGGAACTCAAAGGAGACTGCCAGTGATAAACTGGAGGAAGGTGGGGATGACGTCAAGTCATCATGGCCCTTACGAGTAGGGCTACACACGTGCTACAATGGCGTATACAAAGAGAAGCGACCTCGCGAGAGCAAGCGGACCTCATAAAGTACGTCGTAGTCCGGATTGGAGTCTGCAACTCGACTCCATGAAGTCGGAATCGCTAGTAATCGTGGATCAGAATGCCACGGTGAATACGTTCCCGGGCCTTGTACACACCGCCCGTCACACCATGGGAGTGGGTTGCAAAAGAAGTAGGTAGCTTAACCTTCGGGAGGGCGCTTACCACTTTGTGATTCATGACTGGGGTGAAGTCGTAACAAGGTAACCGTAGGGGAACCTGCGGTTGGATCACCTCCTTACCTGAAGATACGAAATATTGTGTAGTGCTCACACAGATTGTCTGATAGATGTTCGAGCAAAGCGTCTGCGAAGTCGACCCAGTGTCCCCTTCGTCTAGAGGCCTAGGACACCGCCCTTTCACGGCGGTAACAGGGGTTCGAATCCCCTAGGGGACGCCATTTGCGGTATCGGGTGAAAGACGGTGCCAACAATATTGCAAAACGGACTTACGAGTCATGTTTGCAATATTTTGCTCTTTAACAATCTGGAACAAGCTGAAAATTCGAAAACAATCGAATTGCTTTTAACAAGTGATTCGAGAGTCTCTCAAATGCTTGCAGCACGAAGTGAAACACCTTCGGGTTGTGAGGTTAAGTGACTAAGCGTACACGGTGGATGCCTAGGCAGTCAGAGGCGATGAAGGACGTGCTAATCTGCGATAAGCGTCGGTGAGCTGATATGAAGCATTATTAGCCGGCGATGTCCGAATGGGGAAACCCAGTGCAATTCGTTGCACTATCGTTAAGTGAATACATAGCTTAACGAGGCGAACCAGGGGAACTGAAACATCTAAGTACCCTGAGGAAAAGAAATCAACCGAGATTCCCCTAGTAGCGGCGAGCGAACGGGGAAGAGCCCAGAACCTGAATCAGTTTGTGCATTAGTGGAAGCGTCTGGAAAGTCGCGCGATACCGGGTGATAGCCCCGTACACGAAGGTGCACAGCTGTGAGTTCGATGAGTAGGGCGGGACACGTGTTATCCTGTCTGAATATGGGGGGACCATCCTCCAAGGCTAAATACTCCTGACTGACCGATAGTGAACCAGTACCGTGAGGGAAAGGCGAAAAGAACCCCGGCGAGGGGAGTGAAATAGAACCTGAAACCGTGTACGTACAAGCAGTGGGAGCATCCTTCGGGGTGTGACTGCGTACCTTTTGTATAATGGGTCAGCGACTTATATTTTGTAGCAAGGTTAACCGAATAGGGGAGCCGTAGGGAAACCGAGTCTTAACTGGGCGTCTAGTTGCAAGGTATAGACCCGAAACCCGGTGATCTAGCCATGGGCAGGTTGAAGGTTGGGTAACACTAACTGGAGGACCGAACCGACTAATGTTGAAAAATTAGCGGATGACTTGTGGCTGGGGGTGAAAGGCCAATCAAACCGGGAGATAGCTGGTTCTCCCCGAAAGCTATTTAGGTAGCGCCTCGTGAACTCATCTTCGGGGGTAGAGCACTGTTTCGGCTAGGGGGTCATCCCGACTTACCAACCCGATGCAAACTACGAATACCGAAGAATGTTATCACGGGAGACACACGGCGGGTGCTAACGTCCGTCGTGAAGAGGGAAACAACCCAGACCGCCAGCTAAGGTCCCAAAGTCATGGTTAAGTGGGAAACGATGTGGGAAGGCATAGACAGCCAGGATGTTGGCTTAGAAGCAGCCATCATTTAAAGAAAGCGTAATAGCTCACTGGTCGAGTCGGCCTGCGCGGAAGATGTAACGGGGCTAAACCATGCACCGAAGCTGCGGCAGCGACACTATGTGTTGTTGGGTAGGGGAGCGTTCTGTAAGCCTGTGAAGGTGGCCTGTGAGGGCTGCTGGAGGTATCAGAAGTGCGAATGCTGACATAAGTAACGATAAAGCGGGTGAAAAGCCCGCTCGCCGGAAGACCAAGGGTTCCTGTCCAACGTTAATCGGGGCAGGGTAAGTCGACCCCTAAGGCGAGGCCGAAAGGCGTAGTCGATGGGAAACAGGTTAATATTCCTGTACTTGGTGTTATTGCGAAGGGGGGACGGAGAAGGCTAGACCGGCCGGGCGACGGTTGTCCCGGTTTAAGCGTGTAGGTGTGATAACCTGGCAAATCCGGTTATCTTTAACACTGAGGCGTGATGACGAGGCACTACGGTGCTGAAGTGGTTAATGCCCTGCTTCCAGGAAAAGCCTCTAAGCTCTAGATAACACTGAATCGTACCCCAAACCGACACAGGTGGTCAGGTAGAGAATACCAAGGCGCTTGAGAGAACTCGGGTGAAGGAACTAGGCAAAATGGTGCCGTAACTTCGGGAGAAGGCACGCTGGCATGTAGGTGAAGTCCCTCGCGGATGGAGCCGAAGCCAGTCGAAGATACCAGCTGGCTGCAACTGTTTAATAAAAACACAGCACTCTGCAAACACGAAAGTGGACGTATAGGGTGTGACGCCTGCCCGGTGCTGGAAGGTTAATTGATGGGGTCAGCCGCAAGGCGAAGCTCTTGATCGAAGCCCCAGTAAACGGCGGCCGTAACTATAACGGTCCCTAAGGTAGCGAAATTCCTTGTCGGGTAAGTTCCGACCTGCACGAATGGCGTAATGATGGCCAGGCTGTCTCCACCCGAGACTCAGTGAAATTGAACTCGCTGTGAAGATGCAGTGTACCCGCGGCAAGACGGAAAGACCCCGTGAACCTTTACTATAGCTTGACACTGAACATTGAACCTTGATGTGTAGGATAGGTGGGAGGCTTTGAAGTGTGGACGCCAGTCTGCATGGAGCCGACCTTGAAATACCACCCTTTAATGTTTGATGTTCTAACCTGGTCCCGTAATCCGGGATAGGGACAGTGTCTGGTGGGTAGTTTGACTGGGGCGGTCTCCTCCCAAAGAGTAACGGAGGAGCACGAAGGTTAGCTAATCCTGGTCGGACATCAGGAGGTTAGTGCAAAGGCATAAGCTAGCTTGACTGCGAGAGTGACGGCTCGAGCAGGTGCGAAAGCAGGTCTTAGTGATCCGGTGGTTCTGAATGGAAGGGCCATCGCTCAACGGATAAAAGGTACTCCGGGGATAACAGGCTGATACCGCCCAAGAGTTCATATCGACGGCGGTGTTTGGCACCTCGATGTCGGCTCATCACATCCTGGGGCTGAAGTAGGTCCCAAGGGTATGGCTGTTCGCCATTTAAAGTGGTACGCGAGCTGGGTTTAGAACGTCGTGAGACAGTTCGGTCCCTATCTGCCGTGGGCGTTGGAAGATTGAGAGGGGCTGCTCCTAGTACGAGAGGACCGGAGTGGACGCACCGCTGGTGTTCGGGTTGTGATGCCAATTGCATTGCCCGGTAGCTACGTGCGGAAGAGATAAGCGCTGAAAGCATCTAAGCGCGAAACTTGCCTCGAGATGAGTCTTCCCTTGGACCTTGAGTCCACTAAAGGAACGTTTAAGACTAAGACGTTGATAGGCTGGGTGTGTAAGCGTAGCGATACGTTGAGCTAACCAGTACTAATGATCCGTGAGGCTTAACCTTACAACACCGAAGGTGTTTTAGAGAGACGAATTTAGCTTGTTCAAGATTGGAACCGATGGCCTGAGAGGGCGGTTGGTGAAACAGAATTTGCCTGGCGGCGATAGCGCGGTGGTCCCACCTGACCCCATGCCGAACTCAGAAGTGAAACGCCGTAGCGCCGATGGTAGTGTGGGGTCTCCCCATGCGAGAGTAGGGAACTGCCAGGCATCAAATAGAGAAAAAGCCCCACGCTGATGCGTGGGGCTTTTTCTTTTTCTATTGTTCCTTATGAAGACCTGCTCTTTGGGCTCATGGGCGATTTGTCGCAGAGGATTTCTCTGCTGATCCCACCTCGTCTGCCGTGGCCGCGTTCGGGGGATACGCCGGCGCGGAAAACCAGGACTCCGGTTTGACCCACACCGCCTCCTTAGGCTGCATCACGAAATGCGGCGACATAATCTGCACGCCAAACTGATTAAACACATCCAGAATATGGCCGTGCAGCGTACTTTTTACCTGCGCTGGTGCTTCACCCGCGGCGATCTCTGTCTGTAGCTCATAACTGACATACCAATCTTGCAGTTCCGTCTGGCGGATGCGCAGTGCCTCCTCATGCAATATCCCCTCCGTACGTTGTACTGCGAGAGTGAGCATTGCCTGCACCTGGCGCCAGGGGACGTCATAACCAATAGTGACACTGGTCGTGATAATGATGCCGCCTTGGCGGGCATGCGTACTGAGGTTGATGATTTTGCCACTAGCGACGACGGCATTGGGAATGGTGACGTCATAGCCTTCCCGCGTTTTCAGCTTAGTCGCCAGGATCCCGATATCGCTGACAAAACCATCGTACTCCCCGATACGGACATAGTCCCCTTGGTGTAAGGCGCGGGAGTAGATCAAGACCAATCCACTCATGACATGGCTGACCAAACCAGCCGAACCGAGCGTGATCATCAGCCCGAAGAAGACGCTAACTCCCTTAAAGGCGAGTGTATCGGCACCGGGGAAGAAGGGATAGGCGAGAGAGAGGGCGAATAACCAGATGATGACACTCAGTAGACGTCGCGTTGCGCCGACAGTATCGGGATAGAGGCCGGGTAACTTGAGGCGGCCAGTCTCGACGCGTAGGAACAGTAGGCGCAGCATGCGTTGAATCAGTAGTGTCAGAATGAAGATAGCGAGTAGTACCAGGAGATTCGGCATGACGTCCCAGAGCGCCTGTAAAAGCAGACTGGCCTCCGCCAGACTCGAATGGTTCAGGGTATAGCTCCAATAACGCGTCATCGGAAATAGCTTTAAGGCCCAGATTAACCAAATGTAGCTGGCGATGCTGCAGACCACGATGAGCAGCATGGTACTAATGCGTCGTTCGATATGGCCGAGATAGGTACGCAGCTTATAGGGGATCCAGCCGCGGTGCTGGATGATCTGTATCGCGAAGTGGCTCCGTAGACGTTTTTGTAGACGACGGGATAGCCAGAGTAGACCAACGAGTAATGCCGTTCCGCCAGCCAACTTAGCGCCGGCGATCATCAGAGCATGGGGCGATCGCTGTTCGATCAAAGCACTGCGTAGTTGTTCCAAGCGGCGTTGCACACGCTCGGCCGCCTGATCCAGCGTCAGATCGTCGCCGATATCCAGATCCTGCTGAGCCAGCAGTAACAGTGGCTTTCCCTGGATTGAAAAGAGGCGGACGGGTTGCCCGTAACGGGTGGCCGCGGTGATCTGAATCGGATACCGTAGATCGGCCGGGGTGATAGCACGGAGATGCTGTGCCGTCTGTTTGACCCGTTCTTCGGGGGTATCAAGGCCGAACTTTGCCTGTAGCATTACCACCGGCTGTTGGAGAATGGTCACGGTACGCGCCTCTTGGGCGGGATCTGGATCCAGGCGCGGTTCTGCGGCGTAGAGTAGGCCGCAGCATAACCAGGCGAATAGTGGTAGGGTAAGGCGGAGTAGCGCGGGCATAGCAACACTCCCCGATGATGGCGGTGGGATGTTGCTAAGTATAAACGAGGACGCGATAGGCGATGGGGCGGGTAAGAAAAAGGCCTCCTGGAGGAGGCCTGGTCATCGCTTATAAGATGCGGCTAATCAGGCGATCGACGCGGATACGGCGTAGACGGCGGATCAGCTTACGTACCTTTAACGGATAGTGCTGGATATTCTCCAGCTCCTCATAGTGGCGCACCACCTGCGTATGGCGGCGGATACATGCCAACTCATCCTGGCGTTGATGCTGGATTTCACCCTGGGGGTCATGGATCAGGATGGCATTCTCTAGATCCAGGCGCCAAGCACGCGGGTTGAGGTTATTACCGGTGATCAGTTGCCAGCGATCGTCAACCCACATGCCTTTCAGATGATAGGTATTGTCGTCATCACGCCACAAACGCACCGTGAGCTGGCCATTATCGACGTAGGGCTGCAAACGGCTGAGGAAGCGGCGCAGGTTTATCTCGTAGAGATAAGGCAGGGCGCCGATGATCTTGAACGGTTCATTCTCTGGGATGAAGAAGTCGTTGGCCTTCTTATCCCCCACGATGATCTCGACCTGCTTTCCCTGGCGTAATAGTGAGATGATGTCACGAACCAGTAACGCAGGTAGATTAAAGTAGGGCGTACAAAGGGTCAGCTTGTGCTCGGTGCTACAGATCAGATGATGAATCGTTCTATTCAGGATGTTTTGTTTACCCAGACCCGCCAACGGGGTCACCGCCAACTCGTCATTACTCGCTTCGGCAGGGATGTGGTAACCACTATCGCGCAGGGTATGACGGAATTGACGAGTTTCATTGCGGATCTCTGGATTTTTCGGACGATCGCAACGATCGAGACGTTGCACCGCGGGATTGCTCAGCAGCGTGGACTGTACAAATTGGCACATGACCCCGGCCAGACGCGGGTTACTGATAAAGTGGTAGCGATCGTAACGGTATTTGTCATGACGATGCAGATAGACATCATTAAGACTGGCGCCGCTGTAGATCACCCGATCATCAATGATAAATCCTTTTAGGTGCAGTACTCCCAAGGCTTCGCGGGTGTTGACCGGGACGCCATAGATCGGCACGATGACATCGGGATTCTCGCGGGCCATGTGGCAGTACCAATCGGCATTGGTGTTGCTGGCCTCGGCACCGATACGGCCCCGTTGGGCACGGTGCCAGTCGACTAGCACGAAGATCTCGAGCTGCGGGCGTTGACGTTTGGCCTGATAGAGCGCGTTCAACACATCCCGGCCACCGTCATCATTTTCCAGATACAGCGCAACCAGGTAGATCCGCTGGGTCGCTTGGCCAATGGCCTCAAGCAACGCCTGGCGGAAATCCGCCGGCGCAAACAGCGTTTCCACCTCGCCGACTTGTTGCGGGAGTTTCGGTAGCTGGGCAAGGTGTTGTTGATGTCTGGCTCGCTTAAATTTGGACAACATCACAGTGCGCTTCTTCTCTTGTCATAGTGCAGCGCGGCAGTCGCACACGCTCAGTTTAACCAACGGAATCGGACGATAATAACACTAGTTTTATCTGGTTGCGTATGTTTTGCCACGATTTGCCGAAATTGTCTCAGCATTTTTCGCTGCCTTGCGCGGCATCCGTCGCCAGCGGTAGAGAAAGATTGACGATTCCGTCCTCCAACAGAATTTCCACCTTAAATCCCACCTTACGGGCCAGTGCGATCATGCCGCGATTGGTTGGCATGGTGATGCCGAGCAGTCGTTGTAGTTGGCGTTGGCGAGCATAGCGGATCAATTTATCCAGCAAAATAAACCCTAACCCGAGGCCATTACGATCGCTGCGAACCAGCACGGCAAACTCCGCCTCGATGTTATCGGGATCGATCAGCGCGCGGGTGACACCGAGGATCGCCTCGCCCTGCGGTGTACTTTGTACGGCAACGAAAGCCATCTCCCGCTCGTAGTCGATCTGGGTCATTTTAGCGAGATCTTCATGAGTAAATTCATTGATCTCGCTGAAGTAGCGGTAATAGAGATCCTCTTTACTGACGCGTTGAATGAACTGCTGCAATAGCGGCTCATCCTCCGGCAGGATCGGCCGTAGCAGGCAAGCACTGCCATCGCGTAGGGTGACGGACTCTTGCAATCGATGCGGATAGGGGCAGATGGCGAGGCGAGCGGGCGGCGTATCGGGCGTGATCAGATGGAGTGTGGCGTCCAACAGGGTAAAGGCCCCGCCACTGGCGAGTAACGGATCGATCTCCAGACGACGAATGACGGGACAGTCGACGATCAGGTTTGACACTTGTACCAGCACCTGGCTTAGGCCGGTGATATCCAGATCGGCTAATGGGGTACCACGGCGGATCTGGCCGTTTTTCTGCGCCTGCACGATCAGGTAGCGCGCCAGATTCATGTTGAGCGGCGGCAGGGCGGCGGCGGCGTCACGTTGGCTATCCCATTGCGCACCACCCTCACCCAGCAGGATCAGCGGGCCGAAGACGGCATCGTGCTCGACACAGATACGCAGCTCCTGCGCGCCGATGCGGTTGGCGCTACTCTGCACCAAGAGACCGAAGATACGGGCCTGGGGATAGGCTTGGCGGGCACGATCGAAGATGGCGTTGGCGGCCTGTTCGACCTCTTGCGCGTTGCGCAGATAGAGCATTACCCCTTGGATCGCCGAGTGATGCGCGATATCCGGTGAGCGTAGCTTGAGGGCGACGGGATAGCCGACTCGCTCGGCGATGTGCACCGCCTCGGCACTGTCGTTGGCAATCCAGCCGGGAAGCGTCTCTAGACCATAACAGGCCAAGATATCGCGGACCTCATGGGTATCGAGGCGGGTGAGGCCGTCGGCCTGAGCCTGGGCTAACAGGCGGTGTGCCAGCGCGCTATTCGCGGGCAATCCTGCCGGTAGCGCGGGGGTTTCCATCAGCTGCTTCTGATTACGCCGGTACTCGACCATATGCATGAAGGCCGTGATGGCGCCCTCCGGTGTACGATAGGTTGGGATGCCCGCCTCGCTAAAGCGTCGGCGCGCCTCCTGCGAGGTACTCTCGCCGCTCCAGTTGGTCATCAGCGTAATATGCTTGGCGCGCGGATGATCGCGTAGTGTCTCGATCAGTGCTTGTGCCGTTTCGGTCGCGGGAGCGGCGGCGCTAGGTGCATGCTGAATCAATAGCGCATCGTAGCAATGACTATCGAGTACCTGCTGTAGCGTGCTGCGGTAACGTGCTGGTGTGGCGTCATCGCGTAGGTCGATGGGGCCCTGTAGATAGGCATCGTCCGGCAGTCCGCCAGACAGCGCGTTGCGTAATGCCTCATCCGTCTCGGCGGGGTGGCCGTTACGCCGTTGTAGTTCGTCCAATGCCATGGCGATCGGTGCCGCGCCATTGCCGATGATCAGGAGTTTCTCGCCGCGTAAGGGGCGCATGTGGCTCAGGGTTTCGACGGCAGAAAACAGCTCATGCGTATTTTGTACGCGTAGCAGGCCAGCGCGTTGAATGGCAGCATCATAGGCGATGTCGAGCCCGGGCGCTTCACCCAGAACGTAGCGTGCCTGTGGCGATCGACCACTCTTGATCACCAGAATCGGCTTATTGCGTGCCGCGCTACGTGCTGCGGACAGAAAGCGTCGGGCGTCGTGCAGATGTTCCAGATAGAGCAGGATAGCGCCGGTCTTCGCATCCCGAGCCAGATAATCCAGCAACTCGTCGACGTCACTATCCAGGCTATCGCCTAATGCCACGAACAGCGAGAAGCCGATCTCACGCTGACGCGCCCAATCGAGGATAGTGTTGGAGACCGCAGCCGACTGAGAGATGAAGGCCAGTCGACCCGGCAAGATTGGGACCGGTGAGAAGCTGGCATTCAGCTTTTGCCACGGGGCTAACACCCCTAGGCTGTTGGGACCTAATAGGCGTACGCCGTGCTGCTGGGCGCACTGCTTCAGCGCCTGTGCCTGGCTCGCCGGTGAGGCGAGTACGATCGCGGCTCGGCAGCCCTTGGCGCCCAACTCGGCGATCAGTGTCAGATTACGTCGGGGGTTGACACACAGGATGGCCAGATCTGGCACCATCGGCAACGCCTCGATCGACGAATAAGCCAGTACACCGCATACCGCCTGATAGCGAGGATTGACGGGCATCACCGGGCCATTGAAGCCCCCCCGCAGCAGGTTCTGCATGACCAGATGGCCGTTGCGGCCAGCCTGATTGGAGGCACCGATGACGGCGATGGATTTGGGACGTAGCAGGGACTCGAGACTGCGCTGACTCATGCCATCCTCCTGAACGGGTAACCCGCTGGTGAGCGTATTAAAACGCACCGGATGGCATGATAGTAGAGGCTTTATTCCGCCTGTGCAGTGTTTCCTGTCGGAGGGTGCGATTTACCTAGCAAATATTGTCGCCGGAAATGGGTGAAGTGTTGTAGTAACCCTTGCGCGGCATCTGCGTCGTCGGCGAGGGCCAACAACGCCGTCGCCACTTCCGCGGTGCAATACTGCTCTGGTCGCTGTGCCTCGCGCAGTAAGTAGCCGGGCGCCTGCGCCATATTGATGGAGAGAACCGGGAAGCCGTCTAGATAAGGGCTCTTACGAAACATCTTACGGGCTTCGGGCCAGGTGCCATCCAGCATGATGAACAGTGGACGGCGTCCCGCCTCGGCGGTGACTTGGGTGACGACGCGCTGTGGTTCGGCATAGCTACCGGGGAAGATGACATAGGGCTGGTAGGCGGGATCGGCGAGCAGAGTCAGGAGGGCCGGATCCGGCTGGGTCCGTGACCAGCCATAGGCCAGGGTATCTGGCAGTACGTCGGCGATAAGGCGTCCCGTGTTACTCGGTTTCAGCGGCTCGGTATCGTACATCATCAGGCAGAAGCGGCTACGTGCCGGGTAGGTCGCCAGGGTCGCACATAGGCAGTGTATCTCAGGCAGTAGACAACGTTGGCAGCGTTGCACACGGCAGCCACGGGCATGAAACGGCCGGGTCGACTGGCGTAGACGCTCGGCCCGTAGGCGCAGTACGGCATTGGGGGACATGATTATCTCGGGAGGATGCGCAAAAGCGCTATTTTAAACAAGCGCCTCCCTTGGGTACAGTGCTAAGCGGCCCGGAGTGTTCCGGGCCGTGTATCATTAGGACTGTTTTGCCAATTGTTCGTCAAGCCAGGCATCGAACGGTGCCTGCGGCATGGCACCGTTGAGCATATCGACCAATTGACCATTACGGTACAGCATGATGGTCGGAATGCTACGGATGCGGAAACGCGTGCTAAGCGCGGGTTGATCTTCGGTGTTCACCTTCACGCAGCGTACCTGTCCGGCCCGCTCGGCGGCGACGGCGGCGAAGATCGGGGCGAAAGCCTGGCATGGACTGCACCACGGTGCCCAGAAGTCGATCAGCACCGGCATCTCGTCTTGCAGGAGCGTGTCCAACGTTTCGGCTTTAGCTTCAATGACCTTGCCATCGAACAACGGATGAGCACAGCGGCCACATTTCGCCTGTTCGTTACAGCGATCATCGGGGATTCGGTTGGTAGTATGGCAGGCAGGACAAACAGTATTCATGATTACCCTCGGAGAGAAAACGGTGAAACGTCGGGCGTCGTCGCCACCGATGTTCCATAGATGTTAATTATTATTCTTCTGAATGTTCGTTATCACAATCAGATTTATTCAATGACTATAATAGACTAGAGCTTTTATCCTAGGCGTATGGTAACGGGTTCTCACATCAGGTAATCTTCGCGCCCTGCGCGTAGGTGGAGAAAGCAATGAACGACTCTTTGAATGGCAAGAACGGTAAGGTAAAAGTGATGTACGTCCGCGATGCGGATACGACGGACGCGCGTTCGTCGCGCCCATCAGGCAAGGGACGTCAGGGACAAGGTGGACGGGGTGAGCGCCCCGAGCGTGGTCGTGGCGATCGTGATCGTGGTGATCGCCCGCGTAATGATCGCTCGCGTAATGAGCGCGGCGGACGTCCGGCACGTGCGGATAAGCCGAGCGGTGAGCGTTCACCGTGGCGAACCGTTGCGCTGGGTGATAGCCCGGATCAGGGAGTGGGAAGCGACCATGGCGGCATCAGCGGCAAAAGCTTTATCGATCCCGAGCAGCTGCGTCGTCAGCGCGCCGAAGAGACGCGTGTATATGGTGAGAATGCCTGTCAGGCGCTCTTTGCTAGCCGCCCGGAGGCGATCGTCCGCGCCTGGTTCTTGCAGTCGGTTACCCCGCGTTTCCGTGATGCATTGCGTTGGATGGCGGCCAATCGTAAGGCTTACCATGTGGTCGATGATGCCGAGCTGACTAAGGCTTCCGGTACCGATCATCATGGCGGCGTCTGCTTCCTGATCAAGAAGCGTCGCTCTCTCGACGCTCAGCAGTATCTGGCCTCACAGGCTGAGCAGGCGGTCGATTGTGTGTTAGCGCTGGAGAATGTCGCAAACCCGCATAACCTGGGCGGTATCATGCGTACCTGTGCCCATTTCGGCATCCGTGGCATCATGGCGCCAGAAAGTGCCGCATTGGAGTCGGGGGCGGCAGTGCGTACCGCCGAAGGGGGCGCCGAGCATGTCCAGGCCATTGATGCGGAGGATTTTGCCGCTACGCTGGATACCTTCCGTCGTGCCGGTTATACCATCGTGACGACGTCGAGCCATAAGGGAACGACGCAATTACATCGCGCGACGTTGCCGGCGAAGATCGTCTTGGTCGTGGGTCATGAAGGGGATGGTCTGTCTGACGGTACGTTGCGTCAAGGTGATTTGAGCATTTCCATCGGCGGCACCGGTAGCGTAGAGAGTCTGAACGTGTCGGTTGCGACCGGGATTATGCTGGCCGAATGGTGGCGGCAGAATGCGCGTTAATCCGCGCGCTCGATAGTAAAAATCCACCTCTTGAAGAGGTGGCTTTAAATGGGGCCCCCTAAAAGGGGGCCTTGTTCGTTTTAATCCTGTAATAACGCCATTTGCTGCTCGTATTCTTGATCTTTCTTATCCTGATGCCTCACGTAGCGTCTGATAATTTCTTCGTTCACTCCAACTGTGTCTGCAAAGTATCCCCTCGCCCAAAAATGATTACCCCACAGCTTCTTTCGTATATGCGGAAACTTGTTGTAGAGACGAATACCTGTGCGCCCTTTCAGGACGCCCATCAGCGTTGAGATCGAGAGTTTCGGTGGGATCATCACGACAAGATGAACATGGTCTGTCTGAACATTCAATTCAAGTACCTCACAATCTTTCATATTGCAAAGTATATAAACTGAGCGATAAAGCTCTTTACCTACCGCCCCTGTTAAAACCTTGTAGCGATACTTTGGCGTCCACACCAAGTGATATTTGCAACGCCAGAATACATGTGCTGAACTTCTATAACTGCTCATGTCAGTGATTTCCTTCTTACTTGTGGTGAGTAAGCTGGAATTTTCTGGCATGGGCTTCCTTCAGGCTATAGCCTCACAGGGACAATCACCACCTCCCGAGGAGGTGGTTTAAAGCTGACAACAAAAAGGCCGGGATAACCCGGCCTTTTTTCTTGCTATATCGCCTCAGGCGTCGTGGATTACTCTTCCAGATCGCCGCAGAAACGGTAGCCTTCGCCATGGATGGTGGCGATGATCTCTGGCGTATCCGGCGTCGACTCGAAGTGCTTACGGATACGACGGATGGTGACGTCTACCGTACGATCGTGCGGCTTCAGTTCACGGCCGGTCATCTTCTTCAGCAGTTCAGCACGAGACTGGATCTTACCCGGGTTCTCGCAGAAGTGCAGCATGGCGCGGAACTCGCTGCGCGGCAGCTTGTACTGTTCACCGTCCGGGCTGACCAAAGAGCGGCTGTTGATGTCCAGCTCCCAACCGTTGAAACGATAGTGCTCGACGCTTTTACGCTCTTCGCTGCCGCTACCCAGGTTCATGGTGCGGGAGAGCAGGTTACGGGCACGGATGGTCAGTTCACGCGGGTTAAACGGTTTAGTGATGTAATCATCGGCACCGATTTCCAGGCCGAGGATCTTATCCACTTCGTTATCGCGACCGGTCAGGAACATCAGTGCGACATTTGCCTGCTCACGCAACTCGCGTGCCAGCAGCAGGCCGTTTTTCCCAGGCAGGTTGATGTCCATGATGACCAGATTGATGTCGAATTCAGACAGAATCTGATGCATCTCGGCACCATCATTGGCTTCATGAACGATATAACCTTCCGCTTCGAAAATACTTTTTAACGTATTGCGAGTGACGAGTTCGTCCTCGACGATCAGAATGTGCGGGGTCTGCATGTTTTGCTACCTAAAATTGCCAACAAAATAGAAAAATAGGGGGTGTACAGCAGTCCGGGAACCCAGATCACCAAATATGGGCGGTTCAACCGCGGGGCTCTAGTGACTAAAGTACGTAAACTCGTTCTTGATGCACTTTCCATCAACGTCAACAACATCGCTAGGTTGGTCAGGGGGTGTCACTCCCTACAGCCCCGGTGGTGCCAAAAGCGGCGCACATCCTAACCCTATTAACAGCAATATAACAGCGCATGCGTCAAATGCCACCTAACAAAACTATCCTTTGTTGACATATATCAAGTCCAATTGTAGCACGTTAACAGATTTGTGAAAAACACTTACAAGTTTGCAAGCTTAATGCCTCTCTCATAGCGATTTCTCCAGCGGGTTCGCCTGGATAGGTCGCGCTTAGCAAACGGAGTTTTTTGCTATTAAATAATAAATAACTTCATGAATATAATAACAATATTGACATATTTTTTGTGAAATTTGCATTTCGATGTTAATGAGTGAGAATTTTTGCAAAGAAGGTTATTTAACAAATGGAAACGTTATTTTTTGTTAAAAATATGTAGTAAAAATGCGGCGTAGAAAAATGGTGTTTGGCGGGGTAGAGTGTGCGCCTCGGTAAAAAAACAGGCACTAAATATGCAAATTCATATTGTACTGGTCGCTCCGGCCAGGGCGGAGAATGTAGGCGCGGCGGCGCGAGCGATGAAAACTATGGGCTTCACTTCGTTACGCATCGTGGATAGTCAGGCGGATCGTGAACCTGCGGCGCGTTGGGTGGCGCACGGGGCTGGCGATATTCTGGATAATGCCTGTCATTTTGCCACCTTGGAGCAGGCATTAGCGGATGTCGAGTTCAGTGTAGCCTCGACGGCGCGCAGTCGCGCCCGTTTCCATTATTACTGCACACCGCCGGAGTTAGTCGGTATCTTGCAGGAAAAGCAGCAGTGGATGGCGAGTTGTGCGTTGGTCTTTGGCCGAGAGGATTCCGGGCTGACCAACGATGAACTGGCGCTGGTGGATTTGTTGACGGGGGTGCCCATGGCCGCCGATTATCCCTCGTTAAATCTGGGGCAGGCCGTGATGGTCTTTTGCTACCAGCTCTCTTCATTGATGCAGGTACACGCGGTCGCGGAGCCGGCGGCGCAAGGAGAGCAGTTGGCTGCTTTACGGGCACGAACGACGCGTCTACTTGAGACGTTAGGCGTCGAGGATGACAGTAAACTGAGCGATTGGCTCGCCCAACGTCTCGGTCTGTTGGCGCAACGGGATACCGCCATGCTGCATCGTTTGCTACATGACATCGAATCTGCTTTGAATAACGGGTTAGCGGCGAAGAAACACGAAAAAGGATAATCCTTGGTTATTTGGTGAGTTGATTGGTGATGTGTGGCGGAGTGCGGCCAATTGGCCATGATTTTATTCTAATAATTATGATTTATTAGTTTTTAAAACTGCCGAAAATAGGCTGCGATCGATGTCACAAAATAGAAATAGGTTGACTCACCGTTGGCTTTGCTTTAACCAATATAGGGCAGACACAGGAATAACTTGGACAGACTATGCGTAACTTCAGCCTGAATATCATCACTACAATTACCACCACCGGTACAACCAGTAACGGGGCGGGCTGACGCATACAGAAAAGTGAAAATGAAAAAGCCCGCACTTCACAGTGCGGGCTTTTTTTTCGGCCAAATTCGGAGAGAGTCAGATGAAAGTATTAAAGTTCGGCGGAACATCGGTCGCCAACGCTCAGCGCGTGATCAGCGTGGCCGACATTCTGGAGAGTAACGCCGCCCAAGGACAGGTCGCCGCCGTGCTGTCTGCTCCGGCCCGCATCACCAACCACTTGGTCGCGCTGATCGATCGCACCATTGCCGGCCAGGATGTACAACCGATCCTAGGCGAAGCCGAGAAGATTTTTACCGATCTGTTGGAGGGCCTGGCTCAGGCGCAGCCGGGATTCGATGCCGCATCGCTGCGTCTGCGGGTGAG
Organism: Edwardsiella tarda ATCC 15947 = NBRC 105688; assembly: GCF_003113495.2. NCBI lineage: Bacteria > Pseudomonadati > Pseudomonadota > Gammaproteobacteria > Enterobacterales > Hafniaceae > Edwardsiella > Edwardsiella tarda. The sequence goes on along the minus strand of NZ_CP084506.1, from coordinate 2,973,285 downwards.
CCAAGAATTTGGCCAGATTCGCCAGGTGTTACATGGTATCTCTCTGTTGGGGCAATGCCCGGATAGCGTCAACGCGGCATTGATCTGCCGGGGTGAAAAGCTCTCCATCGCCATCATGGCCGCGCTACTCCAGGCGCGCGGCCGGCGTGTTAGCGTCATCGATCCGGTCAGTAGTCTACTGGCACGCGGTGGTTACCTCGAGTCGAGTGTCGATATTGCCGAATCCAGTCGTCGTATCGCCGCGCTAGGCATCCCGGCGGATAGCGTAGTCTTGATGGCCGGTTTTACCGCCGGCAATGAGCAGGGGGAGCTGGTGGTCTTGGGGCGTAACGGCTCTGACTATTCTGCGGCGGTGTTAGCGGCCTGTTTGCGTGCCGAATGTTGCGAGATCTGGACCGACGTCGACGGCGTGTATACCTGCGATCCCCGCCTGGTGCCGGATGCGCGTTTACTGGATGCCATGTCCTATCAGGAGGCGATGGAGCTTTCCTACTTCGGGGCTAAGGTATTGCACCCGCGAACGATCTCTCCCATCGCCCAGTTTCAGATCCCTTGCCTGATAAAGAATACTGCCAATCCGCAGGCACCCGGTACCCTGATCGGTGCACAGCGGGGTGATGCGGCGTTGCCGGTCAAAGGCATCACCCATCTGAACAATATGGCGATGATCAACGTCTCGGGGCCGGGGATGAAGGGGATGATCGGCATGGCGGCCAGGGTCTTCGCCGTGATGTCGCGCAGTGGCATTTCGGTGGTGCTGATCACCCAATCCTCCTCTGAGTACAGCATTAGTTTCTGTGTTCCGCAGCGTGAGCTGCAACGGGCCTGCCAGGCGCTACAGGAGGAGTTCTATCTGGAGCTGAAAGATGGCCTGTTGGAGCCGCTAGATGTGACGGAGCATCTGGCCATCATCTCCGTGGTCGGCGATGGTATGCGTACCCTACGTGGTATTTCGGCGAAGTTCTTTTCGGCGTTGGCGCGCGCCAATATCAATATCGTGGCCATCGCCCAAGGATCGTCGGAGCGCTCTATCTCCGTAGTGGTCAGTAACGATGTGGCCACCACCGCCGTGCGGGTAACGCACCAGATGCTGTTTAATACCGATCAGGTGATCGAGGTCTTTGTGATCGGCGTCGGCGGTGTCGGTGGGGCGCTGCTGGCACAGATCGAACGCCAGCAAGCCTGGTTGAAGCGTAAACATATCGATCTACGGGTATGCGGCATCGCCAACTCGAAGGCATTGCTGACCAATGTACATGGTATCGACATGGCGCAGTGGCGAGAGTCCCTGGCGCAGGCGTCGGAGCCGTTTAACCTGGGGCGGCTGATCCGTCTGGTCAATGACTACCATTTGCTGAATCCGGTGATCGTCGACTGTACCTCCAGCCAGACGCTCGCCGATCAGTATGCCGACTTCTTGGCTAACGGTTTCCATGTGGTGACGCCCAACAAGAAGGCGAACACTGCCTCGATGGATTACTACCATCTGTTGCGTCAGCGGGCGGCGGGGAGCCGACGTAAGTTCCTGTATGACACGAACGTGGGGGCGGGGCTGCCGGTGATCGAGAATCTACAAAACCTGTTGAGCGCCGGCGATGAGCTCCAGCGCTTCAGCGGCATTCTTTCCGGCTCGCTCTCGTTTATTTTTGGTCGACTGGAGGAGGGGGCATCCTTCTCCCAGGCTACCGCCGAGGCACGTCAATTAGGCTATACCGAACCGGATCCGCGCGATGATCTCTCTGGTATGGATGTGGCGCGCAAGCTGTTGATCCTAGCCCGCGAAGCGGGCTATACCTTGGAGTTGGCGGACATTCGGGTCGAGCCGGTGCTACCCGCGAGCTTCGATGCGAGTGGGGAGGTCGAGGCCTTTTTGTCTAACCTGGCACGTCTGGACGAGGGTTTCGCCGCGCGGGTGGCGGCGGCGCGTGCGCGTGGCTGTGTATTGCGCTATGTCGGCGAGATCGATCAGGGTCGCTGCGTGGTTCGCATCACCGAGGTGGATGGCAACGATGCACTGTATAAGGTGAAAAATGGCGAGAACGCCCTGGCGTTTTATAGCCATTACTATCAGCCGCTGCCGCTGGTCCTACGCGGTTATGGCGCGGGTAATGAGGTGACGGCTGCCGGCGTGTTCGCCGATCTGTTGCGTACGCTGTCATGGAAACTGGGGGTATAACATGGTGACGATCTATGCGCCGGCCTCGATCGGCAACGTTAGCGTCGGCTTCGACGTGCTGGGCGCGGCCGTTACACCGCTGGATGGCAGTCTACTGGGGGACTGTGTTAGCGTCACCGCCAGCGATCGTTTCTCCCTGGCGTGTCGTGGCCGCTTCGTCGCGAGCCTGCCTGCGAACGAGCAAGAGAATATTGTCTATCAGTGTTGGCAGCGTTTTTGCGCCGAGATCGGACACGAGTTGGCCGTCGAAATGGTGTTGGAAAAGAACATGCCGATCGGCTCAGGGTTGGGCTCTAGCGCCTGTTCCGTCGTCGCGGCCTTGGCGGCGTTGAATCGCTTTGCCGGTGACCCCCTCACGCCACACCAGCTATTGACTCTGATGGGGGAGTTGGAGGGCCGAATCTCCGGTAGCGTGCATTACGATAACGTCGCCCCCTGCTATCTGGGTGGGGTGCAATTGATGGTCGAGGCTCAGGGGATCATCAGTCAACCGGTACCCTGTTTCGATGAGTGGCTTTGGGTGATGGCCTATCCGGGGATCAAGGTCTCCACCGCCGAGGCGCGCGCCATTCTACCGCCACACTATCCCCGTGCCGACTGTATCCGCCATGGACGCAATCTGGCCGGTTTTATTCATGCCTGCCATACGCGTCAACCCCAGTTGGCTGCGGCCTTGATGCAGGATGTGATCGCCGAACCTTACCGTAGCGGCCTGCTGCCCGGGTTTCTCGAAGCACGCCAGGCGGCGGAGCACCTTGGTGCGCTGGCATGTGGCATCTCGGGTTCGGGGCCGACGTTGTTCGCCGTGTGCGACGATCAGGCCGTTGCCCAACAGGTGGCGCATTGGTTGGCACAACACTACCTGCAAAATGAGCAGGGATTCGTTCATATTTGCCGTCTGGATACGGCGGGCGCACGACAACTGGGATAAGCCATGAAACTGTACAATCTGAAAGATCATAACGAGCAGGTTAACTTTGCCCAGGCGCTGGTTCAGGGACTGGGCCGTCAGCAGGGGTTATTTTTCCCCCATGCATTGCCGTCGTTTGAGCGGAGTGAGATCGATGCCTTACTGGCCCAAGATTTTGTGACGCGTAGCGCCCATATCTTAGCGGCCTACCTGGGCGATGAGTTTCCGTTCGCAACCTTATTGGCGCGGGTACGCGCCGCCTTTACCTTTCCGGCGCCGGTTGTGCCGGTGAGCGATGACATTGCGACGCTGGAGTTGTTCCATGGCCCGACGCTGGCCTTTAAAGACTTTGGCGGGCGCTTTATGGCGCAGATGCTACAACAGGTGGCGGGGGATCGACCTGTCACCATCTTGACGGCGACCTCGGGCGATACCGGCGCCGCGGTCGCGCATGCCTTCTATGGTCTGGATAACGTACAGGTGGTGATCCTCTACCCGCGCGGGAAGATCAGTCCGTTGCAGGAGAAGCTGTTCTGCACCCTGGGCGGTAATACTCGTACCGTGGCGATCGAGGGCGACTTCGATGATTGCCAGGCGTTGGTCAAGCAGGCGTTTGACGATGCGGCGTTGCGTGAGCAACTGGGGTTGAATTCGGCAAACTCGATCAACATCAGCCGCCTGTTGGCGCAGGTCTGCTACTACTTTGAGGCGGTGGCGCAACTCCCACAGGCGGCGCGCAATCAGTTGGTGATTTCGGTACCGAGCGGCAACTTCGGCGATCTGACCGCGGGCTTACTGGCCCAATCGCTGGGATTGCCGGTGAAGCGTTTCATCGCGGCCACGAATGCTAACGATACGGTTCCTCGTTTCCTGGCCAGCGGCGCTTGGCAGCCACACGACACGGTAGCGACCCTCTCTAACGCCATGGATGTCAGCCGCCCCAACAACTGGCCGCGGGTCGAGGAGTTGTTCCGCCGTCGTGAGTGGCCGCTGGCGGCCTTGGACTATGGGGCGTTGGACGATGCGCAGACCGAGGAGGCGATGCGGGCACTGGCTGCCCAGGGCTATGTCAGTGAGCCCCATGCCGCCATCGCCTATCAGGTATTACGCGCAAACCTACGTCCCGGCGAGTATGGTCTGTTCCTAGGGACCGCGCACCCGGCCAAGTTCGCCGAGTCGGTGGAGCGTATCTTGGATCGCGCTCTGCCGTTACCGGCGGCGTTAGCCGAGCGTGCTGACCTGCCGCTGCTGTCACAGACGTTACCGGCGGAGTTCTCTCACCTACGGGCATTCCTGTTGACCGACGCGTGAGAGGCCGGCCCCCGCAGGTGGCGGGGGCGGCTTTATCGGGGCGGGCGTTAGTGGCGGCGTTGGAACAGCAGTTCGCGTCCCAGTCGGCCCTGGCTCTCCCCGGCGAAAGCGTATCCCTCCAGATCGAACGCCTTTAGCTGCTCGGGATCCTGCAATCGTTGCTTGATGATAAAGCGACTCATCAGTCCGCGCGCCTTCTTGGCGTAGAAACTGATCACCTTAAAGCTGCCATTCTTTTCATCCATAAAGATAGGTTTGATCAATTCGCCCTCCAGGATGCGAGGGTTGATCGCCTTAAAGTATTCGTCCGATGCCAGGTTAATGACGACCCGATCTCCCTGCTGCCGTAGTTGTTGGTTCAGTTGGCGGGTGATCTGGTCACCCCAGTAGGCATACAGATCATTGCCATAGGGGGTATGCAGCCGGGTTCCCATCTCCAGACGATAGGGCATCATCAGATCCAGAGGGCGTAGCAGTCCATAGAGCCCGGAGAGCATACACAGATGCTGCTGAGCGAAGTCGAAGTCTGCCTCGTTGAAGTCTTCGGCTTGGAGTCCGCTATACACGTCGCCTTTAAATGCCAGTATTGCTTGGCGGGCATTCTCCGGGGTGAAATGGGGTTGCCACTCGGCGAAGCGCGCGGCATTCAACCCGGCCAGCTTGTCACTGATCTTCATCAGCGAGGCCAATTGTGCTGGCGTCAGGGTTCGCACCGTCTGCATCAACGTTTCGGCTTGCGCCAACATTAACGGTTGCGTATAGCGTTGTGTGGCGAGTGGGGAGCAGTAGTCCAACGTTTTAGCTGGGGAGATAATCGTCAGCATGGCGGCATCCTACAAGAGAGAAAAGGGTAACTTCGTCTACTTTAGCAAACTGGCGTGCGGGCGGGAAAAATTGCTGTGATAGGGATAAGGGGGAGTGAAACTCCCCCTGAGTGCCTTACTTACGCGCCGGTTTCTCCCAGATCCCCGGTTCAACTTGCTGTTGAATCTCTGGATACTTACTGAGATCCAAGGTCGGCACCAGCCCCAGACGGCGCTGGTGGTTATAGTCGCGGGCCAGCTTAAAGGCGACGCCCGACAGTAACAGGATGGCGATCAGGTTGGTGATCGCCATCAGCGCCATTGAGAGGTCGGCCATCTTCCACACTAACGGCAGCTCCGCCAAGGCACCGAACATCACCATACCCAGCGTACCTAGACGTAGAAAGATCAAACCACTGGGGTGGTTATGTTCCAGGAAGATCAGGTTACTTTCGGCGTAGGCATAGTTGGCGATGATGGAGGTGAAGGCGAAGAAGAAGATCGCCACCGCAATAAAGGTCCCACCCCAGTCCCCGACGGCCGAAGAGAGCGCTCGCTGGGTGAGTTCAATACCGCTGATGGAACCCGGTGCGGCATCCAATACGCCGGAGGAGAGGATGATGGCGGCGGTCGCGCTGCAGATCACCAACGTATCCATAAAGACGCCTAGCATCTGTACATAGCCCTGAGAGGCGGGATGAGGCGGATAGGGGGTGGCGGAGGCGGCGGCGTTGGGGGCTGAGCCCATGCCGGCCTCGTTAGAGAATAACCCGCGCTGGATCCCCTGGGTCATCGCCTGGGAGATGCCATAGCCGACGGCACCGGCAGCCGCTTCTTGCAGGCCGAACGCACTCTTGATCACCAGCATCAGTACCTCTGGCAGACGGGCCAGGTTATGCCCCATCACCCAGAAGGCCAGCAGCAGATAGGCGATGGCCATGACCGGTACGATCAGCTCGGCGGTGCGAGCAATCGAGCGTAGACCGCCGAAGATCACCACGCCGCAGATCACTACCAAAGTCATGCCGACATACTGCGGTGAAATATGGAAGGCGACGGCGGTCGCTTGAGCGATGGAGTTGGCCTGTACGGCGTTGAATACCAAGCCGAAGGCGACCAGCAGGAACAGGGAGAACAGGATCCCCATCCAACGCATGCCGAGCCCCTTCTCCATATAATAGGCCGGGCCGCCACGGAAATTACCCTGATCGTCGCGCGTCTTATAGAGCTGGGCCAAGGTGCTCTCGATGAAAGAGGTGGCCATTCCGATCAGCGCGATGATCCACATCCAGAATATTGCGCCAGGCCCACCGGCGGTCAGTGCGATGGCGACCCCGGTGAGATTTCCGGTGCCGACGCGGGCGGCCAGGCTGGTACACAGTGCCTGAAAGGAGGAGATACCACCGCTGTCGACCTTATTACTGTTTTTCAATACTGAAAACATATGGCCGAAGTGGCGAAACTGAATAAACCCGGTGCGGAACGTGAAATAGAGACCGGCACCGATCAGCAGATAGATCAGTACCGAGCCCCATAGGATGTTGTTGATAAAACTAATGAGATCCGTCAATGCGTAGTCCTCTTTTATTATGTCTTTCCCTGATGACACGAGGCCGCCACTCGTTCGTTGCGCAACGCTGTGCGACACCGTGTCGATAAGGCGGCAAGAATGTAGCATGATTTTTAACAAGCTGGGCAGAATATTCGCGTTAACGCTTGCCCTAGGGTGATTGTCAACAGGGAAACGGTTGCGGTGCAATTTCCTTGATGAATGGGAAAAAACGGCGCATTTACTGGGATGTTTCCTCCATTGCGCAACGCAAACAGCGTGTTATCATCAGACCAGGCACGTCACAAGCTCATGCTCAATTTGTTAGCACCTTCGCCTTTGCGCAAGGCGATGCCCCTGATTACGGCGTGGCGGAGTGGCCATAGATTAAGAGGGGGAGATAACAATTGGCGTATCAAGCTGGTTAATACACCAAAATGGGAACGCTAAAAATGACCGATAAACTGACCTCCCTGCGTCAACTGACTACTGTGGTTGCGGATACCGGCGATATCGCCGCGATGAAGCAGTACCAACCACAGGATGCCACGACAAACCCTTCTCTGATCCTCAATGCCGCGCAGATCCCCGAATACCGTAAACTGATCGATGATGCCATCGCCTGGGCCCGTAGCCAGAGTGGCGATCGCGCCCAGCAGATCGTGGATGCGTCCGATAAACTGGCCGTGAATATTGGCCTAGAAATTCTGAAACTGATCCCGGGTCGTATCTCTACCGAAGTCGATGCGCGTCTCTCTTATGACACCGAAGCCAGCGTGGCCAAGGCGAAGCGCTTGATCAAACTGTATAACGATGCCGGCATCAGCAACGATCGTATCCTGATCAAGCTAGCCTCCACCTGGCAGGGCATCCGTGCCGCCGAGCGTCTGGAGAAAGAGGGCATCAACTGTAACCTGACGCTGCTGTTCTCCTTCGCTCAGGCGCGTGCCTGCGCCGAAGCGGGCGTCTACCTGATTTCTCCGTTTGTTGGCCGTATCCTCGATTGGTATAAGGCGAATAGTGGCAAGAGCGAATTCGCAGCGGCGGAAGATCCGGGCGTCATCTCCGTCACCGAAATCTATAACTATTATAAGCAGCATGGTTATGAGACGGTGGTGATGGGCGCGAGCTTCCGCAACGTCGGTGAGATCCTGGAGTTGGCCGGTTGCGACCGCCTGACCATCTCCCCGTCCCTGCTTAAGGAGCTGTCTGAAAGCACGGGTAGCGTCGAGCGTAAGCTGGCCTATCAGGGGGAGATCAAGGCTCGTCCAGCACGCCTGAGCGAAGCCGAATTCTACTGGCAGCATAACCAAGATCCGATGGCGGTGGAAAAACTGGCCGATGGCATCCGCAAGTTCGCCGTGGATCAGGGTAAACTGGAAAGCATGATCGACGCACTGCTGTAAGTGGGTCTGGTTTACCATCTAACCCCCCGGCCGCGTAAGCGTCCGGGGGGTTATTTTTTTATCGACCGGTTGGGGCGTTCGCTTTCGGGAGCGGGGCGTGGCCGGTATCGCGTAGCGAGGGGAATATGATACAGCTTAATGATAGTGGCCTGTTTCGTCAGCAGGCGCTGATCGACGGTGTCTGGTGTGACGCTGACAGTGGCGACGTCATCAACGTCGTCAACCCGGCGAATGGTGAGAGGCTCGGTAGTGTACCGAAGATGGGGCGTGAGGAGACCCGGCGCGCGATCGATGCCGCCGCCCATGCCCTGCCGGCTTGGCGCGGACATACCGCCAAAGCGCGGGCCCAGATCTTACGCCGTTGGTTTGATCTGATCCTGGCTCACCAGGAGGATCTGGCGCGTCTGATGACCTTGGAGCAGGGTAAACCCCTGGACGAATCGCGTGGTGAGATCGCCTACGCCGCTTCTTTCATCGAGTGGTTTGCCGAGGAGGCGAAACGTGTCTATGGCGATACTATCCCGGCTCCCCAGGCTGATAAGCGTCTGCTGGTATTGAAGCAGCCTATCGGGGTAACGGCAGCGATCACGCCGTGGAACTTCCCGGCGGCGATGATCACCCGCAAGGCGGGACCCGCGTTGGCTGCCGGTTGTACGATGGTGCTGAAGCCGGCCAGTCAGACACCCTATTCCGCCTTGGCATTGGCGGAGCTGGCATTGCGTGCCGGTATTCCACAGGGGGTGTTTAGCGTGGTGACCGGGGCCGCGGGCGAGGTGGGCGGAGAGCTTACCGCCAATCCACAGGTGCGCAAGCTGAGCTTTACCGGCTCGACAGAGATCGGACGACAGTTGATGGCGCAGTGTGCGCATGACATTAAGAAAGTCTCTCTCGAACTGGGCGGCAATGCGCCATTTATCGTGTTCGATGATGCGGATCTGGATCAGGCGGTGGCGGGCGCGTTAGCCAGCAAGTTCCGTAATGCCGGGCAGACCTGTGTCTGTGCCAACCGTCTGTATGTGCAACAGGGGATCTATGCGCGCTTTGCCGAGAAGCTAACCCAGGCGGTGCAGGCATTACGTGTCGGTGATGGCTTGGAGGAGGGGGTAACGGTGGGGCCGCTGATCGACCAACGGGCACGCGCGAAGGTTGAAGAGCATATCGCCGATGCCGTGGCACGCGGCGCCCGCATCGCTTGCGGCGGGGCGGCCGATGCGCGCGGCGGGAACTTCTTCACGCCGACGGTACTATTGGACGTGCCCGCCGATGCCTTGGTGGCGCGTGAGGAGACCTTCGGCCCGCTGGCGCCGTTGTTCCGTTTCCGCGATGAGGATGAGGTGATCGCCTTGGCTAATGCGACAGAGTTTGGCCTGGCTTCCTACTTCTACACCCAAGATCTGGGGCGGGTATTCCGTGTCGGAGAGGCGTTGGAGTATGGCATCGTGGGGGTTAACACGGGCCTTATCTCGAATGAGATGGCGCCTTTCGGCGGCGTGAAGTCGTCGGGGCTGGGTCGCGAAGGCTCGAAGTACGGTATCGACGATTACCTCGAGATGAAATACCTCTGTCTGGGCCTCTAAACGCGCGTGCCGCCGAGACGGCGGCGCGCTGGCAGCTTTCTTTGCCGTTTCACCTTGGGGGAATGGCCGCGATAAATTTTGCCTCTTCGGCGCGATGGCGCTAACGTTTTTCCAGAGCGTCAGTTACGACACAGTACATTGCCGATAGAGGAGTATGCGTCATGTGGAGAAAGCATTTCGCCGCCATCTTTCTGGATATGGATGGCGCGTTGCTCGACAGCGATAGCCATGCCGAACTCGTGTGGGAGCAGTGGGCACAACAGCGGTGCATCGATCGCACGCTATTGCGCCCACGTATCTATAGCCAACGGGTGCAGGAGACACTACGCCAACTGGCTCCGAGCCATAGCGATCGCGCCGAATGTCAACGTCTGGAGCAGGCGCTGTTGGCGGCGGTGCGTCAGCGGCGTAGCGCATTGCGTCAGGACGCGGCGGCATGGTTGGCCGGTTTGAGTGACACCCCCTGGGGTGTGGTCACACAGGCCGGGCAGCAGCGAGCCAGCGAACAGATCGCGCACAGCGGGATGCCGCGTCCGCCACTGGTGGTCGGCGCAGAGCAGGTGAGTTGCGGGCGTCCGGATCCGGAGCCTTACCTTCAAGCCGCCAGCCATTACGGTCTGGACCCGCGTGACTGCCTGGTGATCGAAAGCGACGAAGCGGGGATCCGTGCCGCACAAGCGGCGGGAATGACCGTGATCGCCCTCAGTTACCGTCGCCCGCGTCACTCTTTGCAGCGTGCGGATGTGGTGATCGGCGGCTGGCGTAGTATCATTCTGCATCCACAGCCGGAAGGCATCGTCGTTGAGGTTATTGCATGAATACACTACGCATAGGTTTGGTATCGATCTCTGATAGGGCATCTAACGGTGTCTATCAGGATCAGGGCATTCCAGCACTAGAGGCTTGGCTGGCCGCGGCATTGGCTACCCCTTATAGCTTGGAGACGCGCCTGATCCCGGATGAGCAACGCTTGATCGAGCAGACGCTATGTGAGCTGGTGGATGAGCGGGGTTGCCATTTGGTGTTGACCACCGGAGGTACCGGCCCCGCACGGCGCGACGTGACGCCGGATGCGACGCTGGCGGTCGCCGATCGTGAGATGCCGGGGTTCGGCGAACAGATGCGCCAGATTAGTCTGAACTTCGTCCCGACGGCGATCCTGTCGCGCCAGGTTGGTGTGATCCGCAAGCAGGCGTTGATCATCAATCTGCCGGGGCAGCCTAAGTCGATCCGTGAGACGCTGGAGGGGCTGAAGGATGAATCCGGCCAAACGCGGGTCGCGGGGATCTTCGCCAGCGTGCCATATTGTATTCAACTGTTAGATGGCCCCTATGTGGAGACCCACAGCGAAGTGATAGCAGCATTTCGGCCAAAGAGTGCTCGTCGCGAAATAATCAACTGAAGTTACAGTCATTGCAGGATAAGATTTAGAATGACTGGTATGTATACGGCTAACGTTATATCTCTATTTTTGCAACACAACATTATCAATAAGTGTCAAAAAATAGGGCCGTAACGACATATGGAATTGCATCATCACCGTCAGTTGAATCAGCAGGACTATAAAACGCTGGCGCTGGCCGCCCTGGGCGGGGCGCTGGAGTTTTATGACTTCATCATCTTCGTGTTTTTTGCCGCCGTCGTCGGCGCACTCTTTTTTCCACCGGACATGCCGGAGTGGCTGCGCCTGGTGCAGACCTTCGGTATTTTCGCCGCCGGGTATTTAGCGCGTCCGCTCGGTGGGATCGTCATGGCGCATTTTGGTGACCGGATTGGTCGCAAGCGCATGTTCTCTCTCAGCATTCTGTTGATGGCCTTGCCGACGCTGGCGATGGGGATGCTGCCGACTTATCAAACGCTAGGTATCGCCGCACCGCTGTTACTGTTGCTGATGCGTGTCTTACAGGGCGCCGCCATCGGTGGCGAGGTGCCTGGTGCCTGGGTGTTCGTCGCCGAACATGTCCCGCCGCACCGCATTGGCTTTGCCTGTGGCGTACTGACGGCTGGCCTGACCTTCGGTATCTTACTTGGCTCGCTGGTGGCGACGGGGCTGAATAGTTGGCTGACGTCACAGGCGATCCTCGCCGGTGGTTGGCGAATTCCCTTCTTTCTGGGCGGTGTATTTGGCCTGATGGCGATGTATCTACGCCGTTGGTTGCAGGAGACGCCGGTTTTTCTGGCGATGCAGGCGCGTCGCGCCCTGGCCGAGGAGTTGCCGTTGAAGCGCGTGGTGCGTGACCATCGGCGCTCGGTGGTGATCTCGATGCTGCTGACCTGGCTGCTCTCCGCTGGTATCGTCGTGGTGATCCTGATGACGCCCAGTCTGTTGCAAACACAGTATGGTCTGCCGGCCGCATTGACTCTGCAAGCCAATAGCGTGGCCATTGTCACCCTGACGCTAGGCTGTATTGTGGCGGGGATGTTGGCAGATCGTGTGGGGGCAGGGCGTTTGTTTATTGCCGGTAGCCTGCTGTTGGGGGCGTGTAGCTGGCAATTCTTCAGCCAGTTGTCGCCGCAGATCGAGGCGGGGCAGTTGTTCTGGCGGTACGGTTTGGCCGGTTTTAGTGTCGGTCTGGTCGGCGCGGTGCCGTTTGTGATGGTCTGTGCCTTCCCCGCCGAGGTGCGTTTTAGCGGGATCTCCTTCTCTTATAATCTCGCCTATGCCGTATTCGGCGGTTTGACGCCGATCGCCGTGACGCTGTTACTGGCCCTGACGCCTTTAGCGGCAGGATGGTATGTGTTGGCGCTCTCGTCACTGGGCGTGCTACTAGGCTGTTACTTCCTGCGTGCGCCGCTGCGAGCAGCACCGCATCAATGTGGCGAAGTGCGTTAGTCCACATGGCGCCAGATGTGCCGGGATAAAAAAGGCCTCCTGAGGGAGGCCTTTATGCGTCAGGGATGCGACTGAGTTAGGCGTGCTTAGCGCCGATGGGCAGCACATCACGGCCATACTGCTCGTTGATCACCTCGGCCATCGCCAGGTAGATGGCGCTGGCACCACAGATGATGCCTTCGATGCCGGCGATGTGCAGCACGCTGGCGTTAGCGGTGATGTTGCCGTAGGCCAGCAGGAAGAACAGTACCGTCAGGCTGGCGAAGACAAACTGCAAGACGCGGTTGCCGCGCAGGGTGCCAAAGAACATGAAGAGGGTAAAGATGCCCCACAGCGCCAGATAGGCTCCGAGAGACAGTGCATCGGTTGCGTCGGCCAGGCCCATCTTTGGCAGCGTCAACAGCGCTACCAGGGTCAGCCAGAAGGAGCCATAGGCGGTAAAAGCGGTCAGCCCAAAGGTATTGCCTTTCTTATATTCCAGCAGTCCGGCCAGGATCTGGGCGATACCGCCAAAGAAGATCCCCATAGCCAAAATGACGGAAGTCAGCGGAAAGAGCCCTGCGTTGTGCAGGTTCAGCAAGACGGTAGTCATCCCAAAACCCATCAGACCCAGGGGGCCGGGATTTGCCAACTTGTTGGTGTTTGATATCACTAAAAACCTCATTAAATCATATTGATACTAAAAAATAAAAAAAATTGATTAAAAATGGAACAGCTAAGGCGAGCAGATATTGACATATTATGTTGTTTTTAGCACTAACAAGTAACAATTAGAAATAAATTAACTCATTGGGAAAGCTAGTAATCTTTTTCCCTTACAGTGCAAAGAAGATCTTACTGCCGCATGGTGCTTGAACTCTACATAGCTGTTCATCCTAGTAAAAGAACAAGGCATCAGCAAAATACTACCCAAAGAAATCACCTCTCCCACAGATATGTGAACCTCATCCGATCGATCTATTTTATAGATCGATATTTAATTATCGATCAATATAATTGATCAATGGCGGTACTATTTGGTATGCTGTAGAAATGTACACAACCGTATAACTCTAGGTATCAGTTAGACCTCATCTCAAGATAGAGAAACAAACAAGGAACAAAATGATGACAGACGTGCAACAAACCCTCTGCCCGTATTGTGATGAGCTAGTATCCAGTAAAGCTAAAAAGTGCAAGCACTGTGGCGAAATTTTGGATCAGCAACTTCGAGAAATTGAACAATTGAAACGAGAGAAGAATCAGAATATTATTGTTTCAAACAACAACAACAATAATAATAACAACAACAGCCAAGGATTTAGCAAAAAAAAGTTTCCTTGGATAGCTCATTTAATTCTAACGATTCTCACTGGGGGTCTTTGGGGCTTTATCTGGTTACTTCATTGGATTTTTAGAGATAAAGATACATATTACTAAATTTTTAATGGTGATAATATGGGGAATAATTAATGAAGGGATATGATGTTATGGGAAAAGGCATATTTTTCACATTGTTAATAATGGCAACAAGTAGCATTCCTTTGTATGCTAAAAATATTGGAATTAACATTGATAATACTTTAACAAAGTGCAAGTTATCGGCAGTGTCAACACTAGACATTTCAAGTTGCTATAATACTGCCATTGAGTCATGGGACCAAGAACTCAACATCCAATATAAATTGCTTTTAAAAGGGCAAAATAAAAATGTGCAGAGTGGTTTTCGTAATGCACAAAGAGATTGGATAAAGTATAGAGACTCTGAAATATCAGCGATGCAGGTATTCTACAGACAAGAAACTGGAACAGTTTGGGGTATAGTTATGCTTGAGTCAAAAATGAATATTATTAGAGACAAAGCTATTGATTTATATAGGCTAAGAAACAGTAAAAACCTTGCTGGCGAGAGTGAATAAAAACTCCAGTGTATGGGATGGGATAGATGTCGATATTTTTTCTATGATGCTTCAATTTTAGCCACTCTAAATAAAGCATCCACTCTATCCTATCTATTGGATATTTCAGAGAAAATTAGCCATGCTATATAATCCCACTATATCTAGTCGTTAATATATATTTTATAGGAAAATCAGTGTAGTCTATAAAAATTTGGATACTTTAGCAATTGTAGCTCTTGAGCAACCTATCAGCTCTTGAATTTTACTCCAACTTTTACCATCAGATAGTAGTTCCTTCACTTTGCGATGTAAATTCTCATCAATAGGACGCCCTCGATATTTTTTTTCTCTCTTAGCCTTTTCAATACCTTGTCTTTGCCGTCTACGGCGATCATCATAATCCTTGCGACTGATAGCGGCTAGCATATCCAGCATCATCGAATTCATCGCTTCAAACATCCGAGTGGTGAATTCATCTTTGATATTTAAAAGCTGGTGGCTAGTCGGAAGATCTAATGATACAACCCTGATCCCTTTGGACTCAATGAGTGTTCTGAGACTCTTCCAATCCTCACTACTGAGTCGGCTGATACGATCAATTTGCTCACAAAGTAGAATGTCGCCACGCTCAGCGATCTCTAAGAGTAGGAATAATTGTGGTCGCTGTAGACTTGCTCCAGATTCATTCTCTTTGAAGTATTTCGATACTTTCAATGCATGTGATTGAGCAAAGTTCTCTAATTCGTTTAGTGCTCTATCGACATCTTGTTCCTTTGTCGATGCTCTTAGATAACCCCATACACGCATGATAATTTTCCATTAGTCTATTTTATATGGTTTATTATATTCGGTCTGCTTTAAGTTGTAAAATGAATTTAATGAACCACTTTGAATAGGGAACTGTGCGAGTCTGCTTGAGGTATACCTAAAAACATATTTTTAATAGTTCGTTTTTTATTCAATGCAAGATTTGTAAAAGTTTGGTACTGAGATCTGAGTACACGGCATTTGGTCGGCGAGGTTGAACCTAACCATACGAACGAGATTTCAAATCGTGCAGAAAAAAACTGACGGTATTTTTTCCTGAGTAAAAGATTACTTAAGGTTTTTTACCAAAAATCGGGAGATCTAGGGTTCGATTATTTTGTGAGCTAAAGGCCAGTACTTAAGCAATAAACACATTTATCAGATGAAAAGTTACTTGTACAATCTATGCCACACAAGAGTCCTAGAAATGCATAGTCTCGTCATCCTAAGGCTGATACAATGACGTATACGCATCATTATATTTTTCTTTTTAAATCAATTTATTAGGTGGTTTTATAATGCATATCACTACTGTTTTTGATGTCTTTGAACAATGTGTCCTAGCAGTGCAGGCTGGTGAGTTAATCGAATCAGTTTCAGCAAAAGATAAAGAATTTCACTTTCAAAACTGGTTTCAGCAACGACTTGAGAATATGAGCATTCTCTATGAAGGGAGTGGTCGAAACACTTATCCTGACTTTAGGTTGGTCGAATATACTGAAGGCTTTGAGATCAAGGGATTAGCATGGCCTGGTCGCGAGCGAGACTATGATTCCAATAGCCAAGTACCCACAGGATATCATAATGGTAGACAAATATTCTATGTATTTGGGAGATACCCAGCAGATTTATCTGTATATACGGACTTTGGTAATGGACGTCGACAATATCCTGTAGTGGATTTAGTTATTTGTCATGGCGACTTTCTGAATGCAGATCATAACTACATACATAAAAACAAGAGCGTGAAAGGCTTCGGTACTTATGGGGACATTATGATCAGAGACAGAAAAATGTATGTAGCTCCTACACCTTTCGCTCTTACTGAGGGAACTACTGGGTTAATGACGTTGATATTACCAGATAGTTTTGTATCTGATAGCAGATATCAGCAGGTGGGTGAACTAATTCGTACTGAGGCCGACTCATTAGTTGTTGGTTATAATTTCGACCTCAGAACAAATGAACTAAATTCTGAACGCATCCCAAATCCCAATGCAGGTAATCAACGTAGATTTTATGCATACCGCCTAAATGAGCAATCACCTAAGCCTGTAAGCATGGCTAATGTATCACTTGCAGTTGCAGCTATTAATATGATGGATGAATAATGGATTCTAATATCAACAACATCTCCGAAATTGCAGGTTTATTTACTGCACTAGAGAGCGATTTCCCTAATGTTGAAATTAGCCAAATTGCAGAGCAAGAAAGCTGGAGGAAAGAGATTAACCGTCCCATTTATCATATACATAAATGGTGGGCAACTCGCTTAGGCTCTGTTTTTCGAGCAATTATATTGGGAGCACTTACTCGCCCTAAAACAAACATATGGGGCGAGTTTTATAAAACTCACAATTTAAATGATAAAATTATTTTAGATCCCTTTATGGGAAGTGGTACTACCTTAGGCGAGTCTCTGAAACTTGGAGCAAAAGCTATTGGTTGTGATATCAATCCGGTGAGCACTTTCCAAGTTCGTCAAGCCTTTGCTTCTGTTTCTGAAGAAGAATTACGAAACACCTTTAGTCAATTAGAAAAAACTGTCGCTGAAAATATAAAAAAATACTATCAAACTAAAGACCCTGAAACAAATGAATCAATACCAGTTTTATATTATTTTTGGGTTAAATTAGTTGTTACGCCTGAGGGTGAAGAAATACCACTATTTTCAAAATATGTGTTCTCCCAAGATGCGTATCCGAAAAAAAAACCGATGGCAAAAATACTTTGTCCATCTTGCTGGTCTGTATTGGAAGAGAGATACGATGCAACAGATACAACTTGCATGCATTGTAAACATCATTTCAACCCACAGACTGGTCCAGTCACTGGACAATTTGTAACATCTAAAGATGGGAAAAAGTATAAGATAAAAGAGCTAATTAATAGAGAACCAGATAAAAGTCCAACTCATCGTATGTATGCTATGATTGCACTACGTAAAGATAGTTCAAAGATATATCTATCTGTTAAAGATTACGATCATGCTCTTTATAGTGAGGCTAATGAAAAACTAGCTGAATTAAGTTTGCCACTTCCTAGTTTAGATGTAAGACAAGGGCATAATACTAATCAAGCCTTAGGCTATAATTACAACTCATGGAAAGACTTTTTCAACTCCCGACAGTTGTTATGTTTAGGTATGTTACTTCAAGAAATACTCAAAATTGAAGACATTCCAGTTCAAGAACAAATGTTATGCCTTTTTTCAAGCACCTTAGAATTCAACAATCTCTTTTGTAGTTTCAAAGGAGAAGGTACTGGTGCTGTTAGACATATGTTCTCTAATCATATATTAAAGCCTGAGCGTACACCTCTCGAAAATTCAGTTTGGGGCACAGACCGTAGCAGCGGTACTTTCAGTACGCTTTTTGAATCTCGCTTGCTGAGAGCACGCAGGTACTTAGATAAACCTTTTGAAATTCAGCTCGAACATGACGAATGCGGAAATAAGATTGGTTCAAACAAAATATTATCAAGTAATCCAATCAACGCTACACTCGTCGAAACATGGGATGAATTAGTCGAAGAGCAGCATAGCCTGATGGTTTTGAATGGCGATAGTTCTAAACTTCCCGTACCAGATAAATCCATTGATGCAGTTATTACAGATCCACCTTATTTTGATTATGTGCATTACTCAGAACTAAGTGACTTCTTCTATGCTTGGCTTTCTCCAGTCTTAGGTAACCGCTACCAGTGGTTATCCAAAGCAGATTCATCAGACAATGGGGAGGTCCAGCATAAAGATCCTAGAATCTTTTCGCGACAACTTTCTTCAGTATTTAAAGAATCATGTAGAGTATTGAAGGATGGTGGAATATTGGCGTTTAGTTTTCATCATTCTAAAGCTGAAGGCTGGGCTGCAATCTACGAAGCATTAAATCATGCTGGTTTAGCTGTTGTTGCAGCACACCCAGTTCATGCTGAACTACGTGGTGCAAGTCCCAAATCTCTGGCAAAGAATCCAATTAGTCTTGATGCGATCTTAGTGTGCAGGAAAAAGTCTGAAGTAAGTTCGTATACTGCAAATCGAGATATACTATCTCGTGTTAATTCAATGGCAATTCAGCTTGAGAATGCAGGGATGAAAATCTCCTTAAACGATAAATTTGTTATAGGTGCTGCTTTAACTCTGATAGATAGGGCTCAAGATAACCTGAGCTTTGATGACATGCAGACCGAAGTTGATTCAATTAAATCAGAGCTAAGTATTAACTAATTACCATGGTAATTATATAGATAACAATCACTTCTTCTTTAAAAGTCAGTGCTGGGAATCCAGCACTGAAAAGCGATTGTTTCTGTATCAAAAAAGGGTGGTGCATCCAATTAGTAGAACATGTATTTTTCGATAAAGGCTCCGATAACCTTTTCATGAAGTTCTACAGAACGTGAGAAGCAGATGCTTCTGCGGGTCAGTCTTTTGATTCGGGTTCTCAGCGTCAAGTTGTTACGCTCAATGCATTGGGTGAATATTTTGCCAGTCAGATGCTTATCCTTCGGCACCTCCAGGCCATAGCTGCCCCACTCGTTGCTGGTTATCATGCCGATGTTGAATGGCATGAGCAGTGCCAGTAGCTCCCTCCTCATCACGAGGATGGTCACAGCACAAACTTCCACAGGTAAGTAGTAATGTGTAATTAAGCATTATTAGAACCATATAGTGTTTGGATACATTGAACTAGTGAGGTTGATATTGTGCTGCACAAATAATCGAACCACAGAAGTATTATTAATTGATTTCATTAATGAAATGTAAAATGGAATGAAACGAGCACCATCATTCAAAAGTATTATAGATTTCCATAGTGTCGAGCATCAGTTGGTTTAGGAGAAACGCGTATAGTTGATACAACAAGCGGCATAGCAGGCACGTAGCGGAGGCGGTGAGCCGGAGCAAGTGGTCGTGAGTTGTGAACTCGAAAACACTTTCACGCCGAGTCGTTTTGAGTTTTTCATTATTGGTTTTACTTGAAACAGAGTAATCATTAAAAAAGCAACTCAAAGTAATATGAGCGAGTTTACGAGCGAATTATTACTTTGAGTTGCTTGTTAGTTCAATGGCGACCAGCGAGAGCCATTGGACTGTTCAACTCTGTAATGTAAAAAGCATTACAAGGCTTTTAATGTCGTATCTCTAGAGATACGACATCTCGGTCAATTTTTGTTTGCATTCGCTCGTAAAACTCGCTTTGCTAAACAAAAAATTGAACTCTTTAATTTTTCCTTTATGTCTTGTGTTTAAAAAACAGCCAAGTAGTCATGTATAGCCTTATAGATATAAGGAAAAATGGATATTATGTTTAAAATATGACCAATGATGGTGATTTGGACATATATAATGAGTGTATTTCTTTTAAGGTAATATTCGTTACACACTCGAAATAAAGTTATTTTAGATTATAGAAAGCCAAAATAACTAATAGGTGAAAAGTATGAGTCAGTTACTGATTAGGCTTAGCATATAAAATAAAATCGTTTCATTTTTATTTATAGGAATTAAGTGTTATTCCTGAAACGAAATTTGACAATGTGCTATAATATATATGTAGGTATAAGTTATTTGATCCATGATTCTTTAATCATCAATATCAAGAATATTAACTACAAATAAAACCAAGGAGTAATATTATCACACAAATAGGAGTTATGACATGATCTCATATATTTCAGCCCCTTGCGGAGCAGGGAAAACAAGACATATTATCAATAAAATAAATAATGATAAAGAGTCTACTCGTTACTTATTAATACAAAATACTTTAGATTTGATTCATGAGACTATAGGGAAAATTACTTGCACTTATAAGGTGATCACCTCAGAACAATATACTAATGCATTCGATACATGCGTTGAGTATATGCTAAATAATTCTCACGCGAAAGTAACATTGATTACGGATAAGGTGTTTTATCGATTGCCAATTGCAGCACTAAAAACATTTAAAATTTACATTGACGACTGTGTTGATTTCCATCAATTCGATATGATATCAATTCTCAATGATGAAAACAGATTAGATGTAGCGAGAAAACTTTTTAGTGTGGTTGATGTAAGTGAAAACAAAAATTATGCAGAGTTGGCAATCAATGATGTGATTGATGATTTAGATGGGGCGATTAATGAAAACACCCTTAAAAAATTCAAAAACATGGACCATATATATGGTAATAAATCATTCTATGAAAAATGTAATATTAAAAAAACCAGGTTGCTATCACTAGTCGGTGTTATAGATATCGAGAAATATAAAGAGCTAGATATTACATTTATCGCGAATGATTTCGAAAATTCACTGATGTTTAAGTCTAACCCTCTGGCTTTTAATAAAATGGAAATCGATCTTTTACAAAGGAAAATACCTATTGAGCAGCGGGTAAAAGTTTATTATTTCATTCCAGGATCTACCTATAATGATACATGGCGTAGGTTAAATAGAGATGATTATAAAAAAATTATCCAGTATTTAAATGATAATGTAAAAGATGAATATTACTGGACAAAAAACAGTAATGACAATGTGAAACTAAATGGTAATTTCGTCAAGCCACAACTACGCGGGGTTAATTCGCTTCAACATTACAGCACAGCTGTTTGGTTATGCAGCATGAAACCATCACCACAAGAAATATCAACTATGATGGACTTATACAATATTAGTGCAAGTGATCTCATTCAGGCTAGAGAGCAACAAACATTGCACCAGTTTATTCAACGTGGGTTAATCCGTAATTTCGATAGTAACGACATTATGACTGTGTATTGTATGGATGAGCAGCAAGCTAGAACATTAGCTTCCGAACCTGAATTTATTGATATTAGTTTGAGTTATTTTGATGAAAAGATTGAACCGTTAACACCTGCACAGCGTAGGCGTATTAATAGATTTGTCAATAAAAAGATATCGCTCGATGTTTTTAGAAAATGGCTATTTGGGTATAAAAATGCTGACTTAACCGATTTACAAAAGCAAATTGAACTCAATAAGTTTATGAGTCTTATGTAGAGCCGAGCTATAGTAGTGAGGGGAAAGTTTATAGCATTTATAAAGGCAGGGTGTTATATGCCACAAAATAATTCTGTGGCATTTTTCTGTAAGACTTTAATTAATTAGCTCATACGCACGTATTATAGTGTTTTCCATAATAGTGAATAATACTAAATCTGAACTACTAAGTGATTCTTTAAAAGCAATAATATCTTTTGGCCAGCCGGTATTCGTTGGATTGTTTACCTCGAAAGTGATGAAGTTAGATTCAAACCAAATTGAATCATCATTACGCTTCCGATAAACACCCCATGATGTTACTATTGATTTTTTTAAATTAATAATAAGTAGATGGCTTATTTTATCTGTAAAATACTCTAATTCGCATAGTGCAAAAGTATCACTTAATTTTCCAAGTTTTAATGTCTTTATTATTTTTTTTAGTTCTAGGTTAAGGTTTTGTCGGATGCTAATGTTTTTTCTATTAAATATATTTTGAGTTGTTTTTATATCTACATTTTTAATATTATAATTTACTTTGATAGAGTTGATTTTTGACTCTATTTTAGATTGTTGCTGTTGTTTCTTGCCTAGAAGCCTACTTAATCGCATAATTATTCTATCATCGGCATCGTTTATCTCACTTATTAATTCTGAAATTTCATTCGTAAGATTAACATATTCAAGCCTTAACTTTTCCACATCAGACTTTTCCTTATTGGATATTGAGTATACCTCCTCCCAGTTTATTCCATTTATAAAATTTATAATTGCGGGGTCTATAATGTCAGCATTTAGAGATAAACCAAGTTTACAAGCATCATCTTTGCTTCGGTGTGTTGTGCAACGTAAATATACTACGCCTTTCCCGTTTGGTATTGCGGCTATTGATTTATTACAGAATAGACATTTTATAATGCCATTAAAAAGGTTTTGTTGCTTTTTTGTAGTCCTGTCAATATGGCTGCTTGGATGCCGATTTATCTTGCTTTGAACCGAGTTGAATAAATTTTCTGAGATTATCTTTGGCCAAATTCCTTCAATCTTGTGATAGTTTTCTTTGTTTTTTTTATTTTTGTTTTTTAATACCCCAATAACTCTCTCATCACGTAATAACTGGGATATTTTAATTGTATTCCAGTTTGTTTCATTATGATCTTTAAGTGAAAGCTCTTTTAAGCGTTGAACTATAACAGCATTTCCATGACCTTCATTATACATTTCAAAAATAAAGTTGATAGTTTTAGCTAATTCGTTTGGTTGATACTCTCCATCAACTATGTCTATCCATCTTGGTATATGTTTTTTTGAGTTTATTAATGGTTTTTTACACTCACGATATTCTTTAATTCTTCTATAGAATGATTTTTTTGACATTATTGATTTTCGTTCTGATTCTTGGAACGCTCGTTGTAAACTGATCGAGAGTCCTACGCAGCTATCATTTATAAGTGTAGAAAAACAAGAATTAGTCTCAATCTCAAAAATATTAACTCCATTAAGTAGCATAGTGCTTATACGATGTATCGCAATTATACCCGTAGCTCTTGAGATGCGGTCTATATTTTCTACAATAAGCCAACAGGAGCCTAGCCTCCCCTCAACACACTGTTGATAAAGTAGGCCCAACTTACCATGCTCGAAATTGGCTGATTTGTAAGCACTATATCCTTGATCTGTCAGTTGCGTTACATTTTCCACATCTATATGTGGCAGCTGTGTATTCGCTCTTTGTGATGCTTCATCTATACAACTGTTTGCGTGCTCTAGCCACTGGGTGAGCGTTTCGACTTGTCGTTCAATGCCATGATGTCCATCACTCGTTTGAGTTAATGAACTGACCCTTGCATATAGGTATGCAGGTATGACAGGGGTTGCACCTTTCATATACGTTTCTCCTCCTCCTCCTTCTTCTGGGTGTGTAGTATATGAAAACACCTTGGTGTGCATAAAGCCTCTGTAATAATAGAATGTAGAAACAGGCTAGTGCCTGTAGGTACGTGCGTCGAGCCGCCCAGAACGGCCGCTTTTCTCGAGCGCGCGGCATAATAAAGAGGCATCGGACAAGAAACAATCTCTGCCAATAAAAAATCTATTTTTTTTTGCCCTCTCCCCCTTGATGCGCATCAGAGCGACCCCATCTTAGTAACATCGAAGTTGTTACCCTGTTCGGTAGATGTAGTGAGAACGGTGGTTGAAAGGCGAAAAGTCGCCCCCACTTAAGGTAACAACGAGCTTGAAAACCGAATTTTTAGTGGAGACGTTCGATGGGTAAAATCATTGGTATCGACCTGGGTACAACCAACTCTTGTGTAGCCATCATGGATGGCGGTCAGCCTCGCGTGCTGGAAAACGCCGAAGGTGACCGTACTACACCTTCTATCATCGCTTATACGCAGGATGGCGAAGTGCTGGTAGGCCAGCCGGCCAAACGCCAGGCGGTCACCAACCCGCAGAATACGCTGTTTGCAATCAAACGTTTGATCGGCCGTCGTTTTGAAGACGCCGAAGCACAGCGCGATAAAGACATCATGCCCTATAAGATCGTGCCTGCCGACAACGGTGACGCGTGGGTAGAAGTTAAAGGCCAGAAGATTGCACCGCCGCAGATCTCGGCTGAAGTACTGAAGAAAATGAAGAAAACGGCGGAAGATTTCCTGGGTGAGCCGGTTACCGAAGCCGTCATCACCGTCCCGGCCTATTTTAACGACGCGCAGCGTCAGGCGACCAAAGATGCCGGTCGTATCGCTGGGTTGGATGTAAAACGTATCATCAACGAACCGACGGCAGCTGCACTGGCCTATGGTCTGGATAAGGGTGCTGGCAACCGTACCATCGCGGTCTATGACCTGGGTGGCGGTACCTTCGATATCTCCATCATCGAAATCGATGATGTCGATGGTGAGAAGACCTTTGAAGTACTGGCAACCAACGGGGATACCCACCTGGGTGGGGAAGACTTCGATAGCCGTCTGATCAACTACCTGGTTGACGAGTTTAAGAAAGAGCAGGGTATCGACCTGCGTAACGATCCGCTGGCGATGCAGCGTCTGAAAGAAGCCGCAGAGAAGGCGAAGATCGAACTCTCTTCCGCTCAGCAGACCGATGTGAACCTGCCGTATATCACCGCAGACGCTACCGGTCCGAAACACATGAACATCAAGGTGACCCGTGCCAAACTGGAATCCTTGGTTGAAGATCTGGTCGCGCGCTCCATGGAGCCGCTGAAGGTTGCCCTGAAGGATGCCGGTCTGTCTGTTTCCGACATCGACGACGTGATTCTGGTCGGTGGTCAGACGCGTATGCCGATGGTGCAGAAACAGGTTGCCGATTTCTTCGGTAAAGAACCGCGTAAAGACGTGAACCCGGACGAAGCCGTTGCAATCGGTGCTGCCGTACAGGGTGGTGTCTTGGCCGGTGATGTGAAAGATGTGCTGTTGCTCGACGTTACGCCGCTGTCTCTGGGCATCGAAACCATGGGTGGGGTAATGACCGCTCTGATTTCGAAGAACACCACTATCCCGACCAAGCATAGCCAGGTGTTCTCTACCGCTGAAGACAACCAGTCTGCCGTGACCATTCATGTGCTGCAGGGTGAGCGTAAACGTGCGGCGGATAACAAGTCTCTGGGTCAGTTTAACCTGGATGGTATCCAGCCGGCACCGCGCGGTATGCCGCAGATCGAAGTTACCTTCGATATCGACGCCGACGGTATCCTGCATGTTTCCGCTAAGGATAAGAATAGCGGTCGCGAGCAGAACATCACCATCAAGGCTTCTTCTGGTCTGAGCGAAGATGAGATCAAGCAGATGGTTCGTGACGCCGAGGCTAACGCTGAGGCCGACCGTAAGTTCGAAGAATTGGTACAGGTGCGTAACCAAGCCGATCAGCTGGTACATGGTACCCGTAAGCTGGTTGAAGAAGCAGGTGACAAGCTGCCGGCCTCCGATAAGAGCGCCATTGAAGATGCCTTGAAGGCATTGGAAGCGGCCAGCAAGGGCGAGGATAAGGCGGAGATCGAAGCTAAGATCCAGGCTCTGGTTCAGGCATCTGCTAAGTTGCAAGAACTGGCGCAGCAGCAGGCTCAGTCTGGCGAAGCGCAGGCAGACACCAGCGCCAAGAAAGATGACGACGTGGTCGATGCCGAGTTCGAAGAAGTGAAAGACAAAAAATAATCGCCCTTAAGCGGGCATGGTAACGGCGGTGGCTATCGCCGTTATTCACCGGCACGGGCGTCGAGGAAACTCAACGCCCGTGCCTCTATGTTAGGGGCAAAGTAACCGAGATGGCGAAGAAAGACTACTATGAGATTTTGGGCGTATCCCGTGAAGCGGATGAGCGCGAAATCAAGAAAGCCTATAAACGCCTGGCCATGAAGTATCACCCGGATCGTAATCAGGGGGATAAAGAGGCTGAGGATAAGTTTAAGGAAATCAAAGAAGCTTATGAGATCCTGACCGATGCGCAGAAGCGCGCAGCCTATGATCAGTACGGTCATGCGGCGTTCGAGCAGGGTGGCATGGGCGGTGGAGCCGGCGGTTTCGGCGGTGGTGCTGATTTCAGCGACATCTTCGGCGATGTGTTCGGCGATATCTTTGGTGGTGGTCGTCGTCAGCGCGCGGCTCGTGGCGCAGATCTACGTTACAACATGGATCTGTCCTTGGAGGAGGCGGTGCGCGGCGTCACCAAGGAGATTCGTATTCCGACGCTGGTCGAATGTGATGTTTGCCACGGCAGCGGGGCTAAAAAGGGGAGTGAGCCGATCACCTGCCCGACCTGCCATGGGGCCGGCCAGGTACAGATGCGTCAGGGCTTCTTTACCGTGCAGCAGCCTTGCCCGCACTGCCATGGTCGCGGCACTATCATCAAAGATCCGTGCAATAAGTGTCATGGTCACGGTCGGATTGAAAAGTCCAAGACGCTGTCGGTCAAGATCCCGGCCGGGGTTGATACCGGTGACCGTATTCGCCTGGCGGGCGAGGGTGAGGCCGGGGAGAACGGCGCACCAGCCGGCGACCTGTATGTACAGGTACAGGTGAAGGCGCATCCGATCTTCGAGCGAGAAGACAATAACCTGTTCTGTGAGGTTCCGATCAACTTCGCCATGGCGGCATTGGGTGGGGAGATCGAAGTGCCGACCTTAGATGGTCGCGTCAATTTGAAGATCCCTGCCGAAACCCAGACCGGTAAGATGTTCCGTATGCGGGGTAAAGGGGTGAAATCGGTGCGTGGCGGTGCGCAGGGTGATCTGCTGTGCCGTGTGGTCGTCGAGACGCCGGTCAACCTGAACGAGAAGCAGAAGCAGCTGCTGCGTGAGTTGGAGGAGAGCTTCGGCGGTCCGGCCAGCGATAAGAATAGCCCACGCTCCAAGCGCTTCTTCGATGGCGTGAAGAAATTTTTTGACGATCTGACTCGTTAAATCAGTCAGTTGTCGCATGATACCTCCCCGTACGGCTCGCGCGTACGGGGATTTTTTTATTTAGTGACGTGAATTCAATTCGCTAATGATGTCCCTTTAATGAGTATATTTCATTTTTTTCGAGTTATATGCGAAAAATAAATTACTTTTTTCGAGCTATGAGAGGGAGTATTCTACGACAAGCGTTTTTTTTGTTTAAGTTGCTTGGATGAGTGCAATGATAAAGAGTTTGCAACGTTTTGTCGGCAGTGATGCCTTTGGCGGGGTCATTCTGATCATCGCCGCTGCGTTGGCAATGATCTTAGCCAACACGGAGTGGGCCAGCCACGTCTATCAGGCGTTCCTTAACACGCCGGTCGAGGTGCGGGTAGGTAGCCTGCATATCAATAAAAATATGTTGTTGTGGGTCAATGACGCCCTGATGGCGATCTTCTTCCTGATGATCGGCCTGGAGGTGAAGCGTGAGTTGGTCTGCGGTTCGTTGGCTAGCGCGCGTCAGGCGGCCTTCCCGGTGATCGCGGCCCTTGGCGGCATGGTGGTACCGGCGCTGATCTACCTGCTGTTCAACGGCCAGGATGCCGTGGCCAGTACGGGCTGGGCCATCCCGGCGGCCACCGATATCGCCTTTGCATTAGGGGTACTGGCACTGTTGGGTAATCGCGTCCCATTGGCGCTGAAGGTCTTCCTGTTAGCCTTGGCGATCATCGATGACCTGGGCGCGATCATCATCATTGCACTGTTCTATACCAGCGATCTGTCTATCCTGTCGCTGGCGGTGGCTGGTGCGGCGATCGTGGTATTGGCGTTGTTGAATCTGTTTAACGTCCGTCGTGTCGGACTCTATATCCTGGTGGGCGTGATCCTGTGGACGGCGGTGTTGAAGTCCGGGGTACATGCGACCTTAGCCGGGGTCGTGATTGGCTTCTTTATTCCGCTGAAAGAGCAGAATGGTAAGTCGCCTGCACGTTCCTTGGAGCATGCGTTGCATCCCTGGGTTGCCTACATGATCCTCCCGCTGTTCGCCTTTGCTAACGCCGGTGTCTCATTGGATGGGGTGACCCTCTCGGGCTTGTTCTCGCTGCTGCCGCTCGGGGTGATCGCGGGCCTATTTATCGGTAAGCCATTGGGCATCAGCCTGTTCTGTTGGCTAGCGGTGAAGATGAAGTGGGCCACCTTGCCGCAGGGGACGACCTTCAAGGAGATCATCGCGGTTGGCGTGCTGTGCGGTATCGGCTTCACCATGTCGATCTTCATCGCCTCGTTGGCCTTCGGTGATGCTGACCCCACCCTGGCGGTCTTCTCGCGCCTAGGGATACTGCTGGGCTCGTCGTTGGCGGCGATCGTCGGTTATCTGCTGCTACGGCGCGTTCTACCGGCGCAGAAAGTCAACGCGTGACGGTACGAGTAGGGTGCTGTGTCTAAACTGCGGGGTCGCTTTTGCGACCCCGCTCTCGTATAGGAGGTGATGACGTGTGGTTAGCAATTTATTGATGGCATCATATTACCCAGTGTTATTGCTAGACTTAAGACACCTTTGCTGCCGCCATGCGGCGAGTCGTCTGGCGGTTTAGGGCGGCAACTCATTTAGGAGAGCGCGTCAGTGCGTTTGTCACATATAAATTTCAATCATCTCTATTACTTCTGGCAGGTGTGTAAAGAGGGGTCGGTGGTCGGGGCCGCCGAAGCGCTGTTCCTGACGCCACAGACTATTACTGGCCAGATTAAGGCATTGGAAGAGCGCCTTGGTGGTAAGCTGTTCAAGCGCCAGGGGCGTGGTCTGGTGCCTTCCGAGTTGGGGCAGTTGGTCTTCCGCTATGCGGATCGGATGTTCATGCTGAGCCAAGAGATGCTGGATATTGTGAATTACCGCAAAGAGTCCAGCATGTTGTTCGATGTCGGGGTGGCGGATGCGTTGTCGAAACGCCTGGTGAGTCAGGTGTTGGAGACCGCGGTGGCTGACCACGAGCAGATTCATCTGCGTTGCTTTGAGTCGACGCATGAGTTGCTATTGGAGCAGTTGAGCCAGCATAAGCTGGATATGATCCTATCGGATTGCCCGGTCGATTCTAGCCAGCAGGAAGGCCTGTTCTCCGTTAAGTTGGGTGAGTGTGGTGTCAGCTTCTTCTGCCGTCAACCGTTGCCAGAGATGCCGTTCCCGACCTGCCTCGAGCAGCGTAAGCTGCTGATCCCGGGACGACGTTCGATGCTGGGCCGTAAGTTATTGAACTGGTTTAATAGTCAGGGGCTACAGGTACAGATCCTCGGGGAGTTTGACGATGCGGCGTTGATGAAGGCCTTCGGTCTGTATCATGACGCTATCTTCGTGGCGCCGTCGATCTATGCGCAGGATATGTACGCTAATGCGCAGGATAATATCCGTGAGGTCGGACGCATCGATAACGTGCAGGAGGAGTATTACGTGATCTTCGCCGAGCGCATGATCCAACATCCGGCGGTACAACGGGTGTGCAACAAGGACTTCTCCGCGCTGTTTAGTCGCTAATGCGCAGAAGGCAGGCAATAAAAAAACCGGCCGAAGCCGGTTTTTTTATCACGCTTACAACGTAAGGCAGATTACTGCATTGCGTTGATCTGAGCGGTCAGATTAGCTTTATGACGTGCAGCTTTATTCTTGTGGATCAGGCCTTTGCTTGCCTGACGGTCAACGATCGGCTGCATTTCATTGTAAGCAGCCTGCGCTGCTGCTTTGTCGCCGGTAGCGATAGCTGCGTATACTTTCTTGATGAAAGTACGCATCATGGAACGACGGCTAGCATTGTGCTTGCGACGCTTTTCAGACTGAACGGCGCGTTTCTTAGCTGATTTGATATTAGCCAAGGTCCAACTCCCAAAATATTCTATAGAGGACAATTCAAAGGCCGAGGAATATGCCCTTTCAGCCTTCTTTTGTCAATGGATTTGTGCAAATAAGCGCCGCACATACTGGCGACACCCGTGCGTTTCAATGGCGCCGAATTTTACCAGCTTTGTTGTGTGGAATACAGCGTTTCGCACTATTTTTCCCATTGCGTCGTTCGGCATACGATTTCAGGGAGAAAAAAGGGGGCGCTAAGGCGCGATGTCGCGGGAAAAAGCCGCATTCATGTATTTAATCGTAGCCTTAACTCCGGTATGGTGATTCTATCCCGTTAAACACCTAACAATCGCCGGTTAACCTTAGTCGCTGTACAAGGTATAATCCGTCGATTTTCACTGTTTTGAGCCTGATATGGAGCTAATTCGCGGCATTCATAACCTGCGCGCGCGGCATCGTGGCTGCGTGCTGACCATCGGTAACTTCGACGGCGTGCATCAAGGGCACCGGGCTTTATTGGCGCGATTGCGTCAGGAGGGCGAGCGTCTGGGGCTGCCGGTGATGGTGATGATCTTCGAACCGCAGCCGTTAGAGATGTTTGCGCCACAGAATGCGCCGGCTCGACTGACCCGCCTGCGCGATAAGTGTCGTTACCTGGCCGACGCCGGGGTAGATGCCGTGCTGTGCGTGCGTTTCGACCGCCAGTTCGCCGCCCATTCGGCTCATTATTTTGTGAAACACCTACTGGTCGATCGCCTCGGCGTGAAGTTTCTGATGATTGGCGATGATTTTCGCTTCGGCGCGGGGCGTGAAGGCGATTATCGCCTGTTGCAGGCGGCGGGGAGAACGTATGGATTCACCGTCGCCAACAGTCTCAGTTTCTGTGTCGGCGATCTGCGTGTTAGCAGTACCGCCGTGCGTCAGGCCTTGCGCCATGATGATCTGACATTGGCGGAAACCCTACTGGGCCACCCTTACCGCATCGCCGGTCGGGTGGTGCATGGCGATGCCTTGGGGCGAACGATTGGTTTCCCCACCGCCAATCTGCCGTTGAAACGGTTGGTCGCACCGGTGAAGGGGGTTTACGCTGTCGATGTTTATGGACTGGGTCCCACGCCGCTGCCCGGCGTGGCTAATATCGGAACCCGTCCGACTGTCGCTGGCATACGCCAGCAATTAGAGGTTCATCTGCTCGATGTGACAATGGATCTCTATGGGCGCCACATTGATGTGGTGCTCCGCGCAAAACTGCGCAATGAACAGCGTTTTGATTCGCTTGATGCACTCAAGCGACAAATCGCCCAAGATGTGGTGGCTGCCCGTAAGTTTTTTGGGCTGACAACACCGGTCCAGAGCCTGATGGCTCAATCCCAATAGCCGAAAACGGAACCGAAATCGAAGATGAGTGACTACAAGAATACCCTGAATTTGCCGGAAACAGGGTTCCCGATGCGCGGCGATCTGGCCAAGCGCGAACCTGGCATGCTGCAACACTGGTATGAGCAGGATCTGTACGGGATGATCCGTAATGCTAAGCAAGGCAAGAAAAGCTTCATTCTGCATGATGGCCCTCCGTATGCGAACGGCAGCATTCATATCGGTCACTCAGTCAACAAGATTCTGAAAGATATTATTATCAAGTCCAAGGGGCTTTCCGGTTATGACTCCCCCTACATCCCGGGTTGGGATTGCCATGGTTTGCCGATCGAACTGAAGGTCGAACAACTGATCGGCAAGCCTGGCGAGAAATACAGCGCCGCCGAGTTCCGTGAGCAGTGCCGCGCCTATGCCGCCGAACAGGTGGCCGGGCAGAAGGCGGACTTTATCCGTCTTGGGGTGCTGGGCGACTGGGAGCATCCTTACCTGACCATGGACTATGGTACCGAGGCCAATATTATCCGTGCCTTGGCGCGCATCGTGGATAACGGCCACCTGATGAAAGGGGCAAAACCGGTGCACTGGTGTCCGGATTGCGCCTCCTCGCTGGCGGAAGCCGAAGTCGAGTATTACG
The DNA here is from genome assembly GCF_003113495.2 of Edwardsiella tarda ATCC 15947 = NBRC 105688. NCBI lineage: Bacteria > Pseudomonadati > Pseudomonadota > Gammaproteobacteria > Enterobacterales > Hafniaceae > Edwardsiella > Edwardsiella tarda. The sequence continues at coordinate 2,941,573 of NZ_CP084506.1, read as the reverse complement.
ACAAAGTATCGCCCTCCATCGATGTGCGCTTCAGCGCCGTGGATAAGGCGTTGGTATTAGAGAAATTCGGTGTGCAACAGGTCGATGGCCCGGTAAATGTGGTCATCTGGACCACGACGCCGTGGGCCCTGCCGGCTAACCGCGCCGTGGCCTTGCATCCGGAGCTGGAGTATCAGCTGGTGCAGATCGACGGTGAATGCCTGATCCTGGCCGCCGAGTTGGTTGAGAGCGTGATGAAGCGCGCCGGTATCACCCACTGGCAGGTGTTGGGCAGTTGCAAAGGTGCTGATCTGGAGCTGCTGCGCTTCCAGCATCCCTTCATGGCGTTCGATGTGCCGATCATCATGGGCGATCATGTCACCCTGGATGCCGGTACCGGTGCCGTACACACCGCGCCGGGCCATGGCCCGGATGACTATGTGGTCGGCCAGAAATACGGCTTGGAGATCGCGAATCCGGTCGGCAGCAACGGCTGCTATCTGCCGGGCACGCATCCCGAGCTGGACGGGCTGTTCGTCTTCAAGGCCAACGACGTGGTAGTGGCGATGCTACAGCGTAGCGGGGCGTTACTGCACGTCGAGAAGTTGACGCATAGCTACCCGTGCTGCTGGCGTCATAAGACACCGATCATCTTCCGCGCCACGCCGCAGTGGTTTATCAGCATGGATCGCCAGGGGCTGCGTCGCCAGTCATTGGCCGAGATCGATCGTATTGAACAGCAGGGGCTGGAGCAGAACAACCTGAGTGGTTGGATCCCGGCGTGGGGCAAGGCGCGCATCGAATCGATGGTCGCCAACCGTCCCGATTGGTGTATCTCGCGTCAGCGGACCTGGGGTGTGCCGATGGCGATGCTGGTGCACAAAGAGACGCAAGAGTTGCATCCGCGCACGACGGAGTTGATGGAAGCGGTCGCTCAGCGTGTCGAGCAGTCGGGTATTCAGGCCTGGTGGGATCTGGATATTCGTGAGCTGTTGGGCGACGAGGCCGATCAGTACGAGAAGGTGCCGGATACGCTGGATGTCTGGTTTGACTCTGGCTCGACCAGTTACTCGGTGGTGGACGCTCGTCCGGAGTTTGGTGGACACAGCCCGGATATGTACCTGGAAGGCTCCGACCAGCACCGTGGTTGGTTCATGTCTTCGTTGATGATCGCCGTGGCGATGAAGGGTAAGGCACCTTACCGTCAGGTCTTGACGCACGGTTTCACCGTCGACGGCCAGGGGCGCAAGATGTCCAAGTCGGTCGGCAACGTGGTCAGCCCGCAGCAGGTGATGAACAAGTTGGGGGGCGATATTCTGCGTCTGTGGGTCGCATCGACCGATTACACCGGCGAGATGGCGGTTTCCGATGAGATCCTCAAACGCTCCGCCGACGCCTATCGTCGCATCCGCAATACTGCGCGCTTCCTGCTGGCCAACCTGAACGGTTTCGACCCGCGTAAAGACATGGTGAAGCCGGAAGAGATGGTGGTTCTGGATCGCTGGGCGGTCGGTTGCGCCAAGCAGGCGCAGGACGAGATCATCGCCGCCTATGAAAACTATGACTTCCACGAAGTCGTGCAGCGTCTGATGCAGTTCTGCTCCGTCGAGATGGGCTCCTTCTATCTGGATATCATCAAGGATCGCCAGTACACCGCCAAGTCTGATTCGGTGGCACGTCGTAGCTGCCAGACCGCGCTGTACCATATTGCCGAGGCGCTGGTGCGTTGGATGGCGCCGATCCTCTCCTTCACCGCCGACGAGATCTGGGGCTATCTGCCGGGTGAGCGTGCACAGTTCGTGTTTACCGAGGAGTGGTACCAGGGGCTGTTTGGTCTGGATGCCGCAGAGCCGATGAACGACGCTTTCTGGGCTGAGCTGCTGAAGGTGCGCGGCGAAGTCAACAAGGTCATCGAGCAGGCGCGTAACGACAAGAAAGTCGGTGGCTCGCTGGAGGCGGCGATCACCCTGTATGCCGATGAGGCGCTGGCGACGCAGCTGGATAGTCTGCAGGACGAACTACGCTTCGTGCTGATCACCTCGGCGGCACGCGTACAGCCGTTGGCGCAGGCTTCTGCTGATGCCGTGGCCAGTGATCTGGCCGGGCTGAAGGTGGGGTTGAGCAAGGCGGCTGGCAGTAAGTGCCCGCGTTGCTGGCACTACTCTGATGCCATCGGTGAGGATGCCGCCCATCCGCAGCTATGCCCGCGTTGTGTCACGAATGTGGCAGGCCAGGGCGAAGAGCGTAAGTTTGCATGATGCGTCGGCCTCTTCTCTCAACCGGACTGCGTTGGCTGTGGGTCGTCGTCGCGGTGCTGATTGTGGATTTGGGCAGTAAGCAGCTTATCCTCCAGCATTTTATGCTGGGGGAAACCCTGCCGCTGTTCCCGTCACTCAACCTGCACTACGCACGTAACTACGGCGCGGCGTTTAGTTTCTTGGCGGATAGCGGCGGTTGGCAACGTTGGTTCTTTGCCGCCATCGCCATCGCCATTTGCCTGGCACTATTGGCGATGATGTACCGTAACGCGGCGAGCGATCGCCTGAACAATATCGCCTATGCGCTGATCATCGGTGGCGCCTTGGGAAACCTGTTCGATCGTTTATGGCACGGCTTCGTGGTCGATATGATCGATTTCTATGTCGGTAACTGGCACTTCGCCACCTTTAACCTGGCCGATACCGCCATCTGTATCGGCGCGGCATTGGTGGTGTTGGAAGGCTTTCTGCCGGCGCGCAACAAGGAAAAATCGTGATGCAACAAGCACCGCGTGCACTCCTGGTGCACTTTACGCTGACGCTGGAGGATGGATCGCTGGCGGAGTCGTCGCGTGAACGCGGCCAGCCGGCGTTATTCCGCTTCGGTGATGGGAGTCTATCTCCGGCGTTGGAGAGCGAGCTCGCCTCTTGTGTCGCGGGCGATCGCCGTTGCTTCACGTTAGCGCCGGCCGATGCTTTCGGCGAGCGTAGCGATGATCTGGTGCAGTTTTTCCCCTTGGGGCAGTTCCGCGACAGTGGCGAGCCGCAGGCAGGGGCGGTGATCCTGTTTACCGCCGCCGATGGGGCTCAGATGCCGGGATTGGTGCGCGAAGTGACCGGCGAGTCGGTCACCGTCGATTTTAACCATCCGCTGGCGGGGATACCGGTGACCTTCGACATCGAGGTGTTGGAGCGCGATCCCGTGCAAGAGGTGAATCATGAACATCCTGCTGGCTAATCCACGCGGCTTTTGTGCCGGCGTGGACCGGGCGATTAGCATCGTGGAGCGGGCGTTGTCGATTTACGGCGCCCCGATCTATGTGCGGCACGAGGTGGTACATAACCGCTTCGTGGTCAATAGCCTGCGTGAGCGTGGCGCGGTGTTTATCGAGGAGATCAGCGAGGTGCCCGATGGCGCGATCTTGATCTTCTCTGCGCATGGCGTCTCTCAGGCGGTGCGTGCCGAAGCTAAGGCGCGGAATCTAACCATGCTGTTCGACGCCACTTGTCCGCTGGTGACCAAGGTACACATGGAGGTCGCGCGTGCCAGCCGGCGCGGCACCGAGGCCATCCTGATCGGTCATGCCGGCCATCCGGAGGTCGAGGGCACGATGGGGCAGTACAGCAATCCGCAAGGGGGGATGTATCTGGTCGAGGCGCCGGAGGATGTCTGGCGCTTGCAGGTCAAGGATGAGCGTAATCTCTGCTTTATGACCCAGACGACGTTGTCGGTTGACGATACCTCGGCGGTGATCGATGCCCTGCGCGCTCGTTTCCCGGCGATCATCGGGCCACGTAAGGATGACATTTGCTATGCCACCACCAACCGCCAAGAGGCGGTGCGCTCGCTGGCCGAGCAGGCGGATGTGGTGCTGGTGGTCGGCTCGAAGAACTCCTCCAACTCTAATCGGTTGGCCGAACTGGCCCGTCGGGCGGGTAAACCCGCCTACCTGATCGACAGCGCGGCAGACATCGATGAGGCGTGGCTGAGCGGTGTCGCCTGCGTCGGCGTGACGGCGGGTGCCTCGGCCCCTGACGTGTTAGTCCGCGAGGTTATCGCGCGTCTTCAGGCGTTAGGGGGCGGCGTGACGCAGGAGATGCTGGGGCGCGAGGAGAATATTGTCTTCGAAGTCCCGCGTGAGCTACGTATCGAGACACAACAGGTCGACTGACGATACGCGTTCGGATCCGTATCAGAGCGGGGTGCCTGGGCACCCCGTTTTTTTTATCGCTTACCCACGCCTTGCCGGCGGCGGTTTTCGCACGCCTCCGGTAAGGCGCGGGCACGTTTAGCGCTGCGCCTCCCGCGTTAACGCATATTGGTCGGCGCGGTCAGGCGCGCTTCACCGATCTTGTGTTGCAGAATAAAGTAGCCGGCATAGGCGGGAGAGGCATGGGCTGGGATGTCGAGTTTTGCCACATTCAGCGCATACACGGTGATCTGGTAGTTATGCGGCTTGGCGCCCGGCGGCGGGCAGGCTCCGCCGAATCCGTTATAGCCGAAGTCGTTACGCAGCTGGATGGCCCCCTTAGGAAGATCCTTGCTGCCCTTCTCGCCGACGTTCAACGCCAGGCTATGGGTTGAGGCCGGAATATCGATCATCACCCAGTGCCACCATCCGCTGCCCGTGGGGGCGTCGGGATCATACATGGTGACGGCGAAACTCTTGGTGCCTGCGGGGATATCGCTCCAGCTTAAGGCGGGTGAGAGGTTCTTTCCGCTGCATCCCCAACCGTTAAAGATCTGGGCATTTTGCAACGACTGACCATTCTCAACCGTCGGGCTGGTGAGTGTCATCGCCTGCGCGCTCATGCTCAACCCACCCGCGATCAGCAAACATAGCAGTGCTTTTTTGGCAAACATACACGGTCTCCCATGGATTATGTGATAGGGCTAGGGTTTGTCACCCTCGCGTCTTGAGCATAGTCGTTGTGTGAAGATCCACCAGTCTCTCGCCGGGATTGGGGGGCGAACGGTGTGGCGTGTCTCCCGCGCAGGCGAGTGGCCGCGCGGGAGGTGTAGGCGGGTTAAGATGAGGATTCGTCCGTCGCCTGCTGGCAGGCGTCAACGGCACGCACGATGGCTTGATAGCCGGTGCAGCGGCACAGGTTGCCGGAGAGGCTGCGACGGATCTCCTCATGGGTCAGTGGGCGGTTACGTGGCTTGGCTAATAGGGCATGGGTCGCCACCACTAACCCTGGGGTACAGAAACCACACTGGACCGCGCCGGCGTCAACATAGGCTTGTTGTACCGGCGACAGCCCCTCCGGTTTACCTAATCCTTCGGCGGTGACGATCTGTTTGCCGTCGGCCCACAACGCCAGATAGAGGCAGCTATCGGTCGCCACCCCATCGATCAGGACGCTACAGGCGCCACACTCGCCGACGCAGCAGCCCTGTTTGACGCTGGTCAAGCCGTGTTCACGCAGCAACTCCAGTAGCGACATGGCTGGCGAGACGCAGAACTGATAGCATTTGCCGTTAATCTGACAGCTGATCTCAACCCACTCTTTGACATTCATACAATCTCTCCTCCCGCACGCTGAACGGCCAGGGTGATGGCCCGCTGCGCCAAGGTACGGATCAGGTGTAAACGGAATTCCTTTTCGGCACGCCAGGATGAACGCGGCGAAACATCGCCCGCGACGGCCTCGCTTACCGCCGCCAGGGTCTGGCGGCTCAGTGGTTGGCCGATGGCACACGCCTCGGCTTGTGGGCAGCGGATCGGTGTCGGCGCTGCGACGCCATAGGCCAGGCGTAGCTCGCTGAAGCGTCCAGCCTCGATGCGGCATAGCGCCGCGCAACCGATGGTGGCGATATCCATGGCGCCACGCATGGCGTACTTGATGTAGGCGCTGCCGCAGTCGCGGTGATCGGCGGGATGGAAGTGGAAGGCCAGTAAGATCTCACCCGGCGTCAAGGCGACCTTGCCTGGACCGGTATGGAAGCCATCGATCGGGCGTAGGATGACGCCGTTGGGCGTGAGGATCTCCAGTTGAGCCTTAAGCGCCACGCTAGGGGCGGCGGAGTCGGCGCTGGTGGCGCCATTACAGATGTTACCGCCGTAGGTGGCAACGTTACGGATCTGTGGCCCGGCGATGGTGGCGGCGGCCTCGGCTAACATCGGCAGCCGTGCCTGGATTAGCGGGTGTTCGATGATTTGAGTAAAGGTTGTGCCGGAGCCGATACGCAGGGTGCCATCCTCCAGCTCACTGATACCGCAGAGCTCGGCCAAGCCGTGGATGTCGACAATGTGGGCATAGTGGGCATTGTGGTGATGCAGCTGGATCAGCACATCGGTGCCGCCGGCTAACAGACGGCTGTCCGGGTTGGCCAGCATCAACTCGCTGGCGTGGCGCGCGCTGGTGGCGCGGAGATAGCGTTGAATATCATACATGAAGCATTACTCCCTGATCAGTCCGGCCTGTACAAACTCGCGATACAGCGTTTTCGGGGTGATCGGCAACGCGTTGATCGCGACGCCGGTCGCCATGCGGATCGCGTTGCGGATCGCCGGCCCCGGCGAGATGATCGGGGGTTCGCCCAACGCCTTATGGCCATAGGCCGACTGCGGCTCGTAGGTCTCGACGAAGGCGCACTCCAGATCCGGCAGATCGACACAGGTAGGGAACTTGTAATCGAGCAGATTGGGGTTACGGACGACGCCACTACGCTCGTCGATGATCATCTCCTCGAACAGCGCCCAACCGATCCCCATCCCCATCCCACCATGGACCTGTCCCTCGGCCAGTTGTGGATTGAGGATGCGCCCAGAGTCATGCAGATTCAGGATACGATTGATGGTGACCTGGCATAGGTCGACGTCGACGCTGAGATCGACGAAGGTACACCCGAAGGCGGGTGGGTTGGTGGTGGTCTTGTGGGAGACCTCCGCCAAGATTTGAGCACCGATCTCTTGGTGATAGTAGGCCTGCATCGATACGTCGGCGACGCTCATCAGCACCTGCTCCGGTTGCATCGCCATCACGACGTTGCCGTCACGTAGGGTCAGTCCCCACTCGGGTTGATGACTGAGCAATGCGGCGTGCGCCAGGATCTTCTGACGTAGCTGCTCGGCTGCCTGGCGGATGGCGGGGGCCGCGACATAACTCTGCCGTGACGCGAAGGCGCCGGGGTCAAAGGCGGTGATATCGGTATCTTGGGTCGAGATCACCCGGATGTGTTTAAACGGGATACCCAGGGTTTCTGCCGCCATTTGAGCGAAGACCGTGTCGGAGCCCTGGCCAATCTCGGTGGCGCCGATCTGCAAGTTGACCGTACCGTCTTGATTCAGCAACATGCGGGCCCCTGCGATCTCGACTCCGACCGGGTAGGTATTGGAGCCGTAACTGAAACAGGCGACGCCAATGCCACGCCGTAGGCGCGCATCGGGATCTTGAGCCAGGCATGCGGCACGGCGTTGATCCCATTCGAATAGGGCTCGCCCCTTCTCAAGACACTCGCTTAGCCCGGCGCTGTAGATCGTCTTACCGTTGACGGGGTTACGATCGCCTTGGCGGGCGACGTTACGCAGCCGGACCTCTAACGGATCTAATCCCAGGTTGGCGGCGGCATCGTCCATCAGGCACTCCAGGGCGAAATCGACCTGTGGGGCGCCATAGCCACGCATCGCTCCGGCGGCGGGGAGGTTGGTGTATACCGTGTCGGCGCAATAACCGAAAGCACTACGTGGGTAGAGGTAGCTGATCTTATTGGCACCGGCAGAGGCGATGGAGTGGCCGTGCGAGGCATAGGCACCGGTGTTGGACAGCACATTGAGTCGATACCCCTGTAATACGCCATCGCGCTGCATACCCAGACGTGCATCGATGCTGAAGGCGTGGCGTGTCCGGGTCGCAACGAAACACTCTTCACGACTCAGGCTGACCTTCACCGGCTTGCCGCCGAGACGCAGCGTCAGGAAGGCGGCCATCGGCTCTTCTAGCACATCCTGCTTATTACCGAAGCCACCGCCGATGTAGGGCTTGATCACCCGGACATGCGACCAGGGCAGACTGAGAGCCTGGGCGACGGTACGGCGCACGATCTGCGGGATCTGAGTACTGGAGACGATAACCACATGGCCGGGTTGCTCCATATAGGCGTAACAGGTGACCCCTTCCATGTGGCAGTGTTGTACTACCGGGGTCTCGTAGTGTCCTTCTAGTTGCAGATCGGCGGCGGCGATACGGGCATCCGGCTCGCCCGCATCGATCTCGCTGTGACGCAGGAGGTTGCCGTTAGGGTGGATCGCTGGCGCGTCATCCGCCAAGGCGGCCTGTGGCCGGGTAATCACCGGCAACGCCTCGTAGCTGACTTGCACCCGCGCCGCGGCACGCTCGGCACTCAACGCATCGCGCGCCACCACGATGGCCACGCCATCGCCGAAGTGACGCACATGATCAGTAAGCAGGTGACGATCGGCGACATCGTGTTTCGCCGGATCCAGTGACCAGGCGTGTCCGGCGGTGGGGAAAGGCGTTTGTGGGACGTCATAACAGGTGAAGATCGCCTCGACGCCCGGCATCGCCGCCGCCTCGCGGGTATCAATGGCGCTGACCTTACCGTGGGCGATGCGGCTGCGAACATAACAGGCGTGGAGCATGCCGGGCATCATCATATCATCGGTATAACGTGCCTGTCCGGTGACCTTGGCTTCGGCATCAACCCGCCGTAGCGGTGATCCTAAAGACATAGTGTTCTCCTGTGGGGAAATAAGCCTGGGGGATAGTCCAAGGCAGCAAGATACGCGCCAGACTCATTGATAGTAGGAGGAATATCCTCATAACTGTGAGTCGGATCGAGATATACCCAGGAAATTATGCCGTCGTAATGCAGGAAAAAACTGGCTACATATCACTTTGAGAGGATAAGGGGGCATTTTTGATAGTTTTTCTCTCAAAGTGATAGCGTTATCATAGATTGCCATCGTGTATGATTTGCATAATTATGCGTATTGATTTTGGCTATTCCCCGTATGATGGGGAACGGGATAGCGGTGAGTGAATTTTCTAATGATGGCTGATTTTCACTGGCTCAGGGGGCTGAGTGTCGCTAACCTGCAAGAGAGCGTTAGCGCCACGCGATCCGGTATGTAACCATCCCAATAGCGTGATGCGCGAGATAACCATGAGGGATATTGAAGATGGCAGAACAGATTCGGGTGGCCGTGGCGGGAGCCGGCGGTCGTATGGGGCGCCAACTGATCGCGGCGGCGCAGGCGATGCCGGGCGTGACATTAGGTGCTGCCTTGGAGCGAGAGGGGTCGAGCCTGCTCGGCTGCGACGCGGGTGAGTTAGCGGGCTGCGGCACGCTAGGGGTGCCGGTCGAAACTGACCTGGCGCGTGTCGTCGATCGGTTCGATGTCTTGATCGATTTTACCCGTCCGGAGGCCACCTTGGCGCATTTGGCCTTCTGCCAGCAGCAAGGTAAGGCGATGGTGATCGGCACCACGGGCTTCAGTGAGGATGAGAAGGCGGCGATCCATGCCGCGGCGCATGAGATCGCCATCGTCTTCGCTGCTAATTTTAGCGTTGGCGTCAATGTGATGCTACGTCTGCTAGAGAAGGCGAGCAAGGTGATGGGGGACTATTGCGATATTGAGATCGTGGAGGCGCATCATCGCCATAAAGTCGACGCGCCTTCGGGGACGGCGTTGGCCATGGGAGAGACGATCGCTGCCAGTTTGGGCCGTAGTCTTGCCAGCTGTGCGGTGTATAGTCGCCAAGGACATACTGGTGAGCGTGTTCCCGGTAGCATCGGTTTTGCCACCTTACGTGCTGGCGATATCGTCGGTGAGCATTGCGCGATATTCGCCGATATCGGTGAGCGCCTAGAGATCACGCATAAGGCGTCTAGTCGGATGACTTTTGCCAGCGGTGCTCTGCGTGCGGCGTTGTGGGTCGCTCGGCAGCCGGTGGGTTTATATGATATGTGTGATGTTTTAGCATTAGATAGCCTGTAAATCGCGTTGAGCGACACTGTTTGTTGTGTTCTTGTGATGGTTAATGCGTTGAAAAATAATTATTTTCAGCGCATTTTTGTTTTGTTGGTCGCGATTTTTGTTTTTACTCTCATCCTTGCCGATTGTTTCGTTTTTCCGTTTTTTATCCCTAGGTAAACGGCTTCCTTCTTGATTTTTTCACTGAAAAAACGCATCATGACGCTATTGCCTTTAATATGTGTCTCTGGCAACCGTTTTCTACTTCCCTAATAAATGTGTTTTTGGACATTTGAGTTAAAAAACACATCAAGCAGCGTAAAAAATACAAAAAAATCCCCCTTTCATCTGGACAATGGCCGGGCGCGTCATTAGAATGCGCGCAATTTGTCAGAAATTCGCCGCAGTGAGTAAGTTTGCCATTGATTCAGTCGATGATATCTGAATTAATATGCAATCATTGTGACTGGATATTCCTTTGGAGGGTGTTTTGATTAAGTCAGCGCTTTTGGTTCTGGAAGACGGGACCCAGTTTCACGGCAGGTCGATCGGGGCAGATGGATCGGCCGTGGGGGAAGTGGTCTTCAATACCTCGATGACCGGCTACCAAGAAATTCTCACCGACCCCTCCTATTCTCGTCAGATCGTTACCCTCACCTATCCCCATATTGGCAATGTCGGCACTAACTCCGCCGATGAAGAGTCCTCCGCCGTCCATGCGCAGGGATTGATCGTGCGTGACTTACCGCTGATCGCCAGTAACTTCCGCAGCCAGGAGACGCTCTCCGACTATCTGCGTCGCCATCAGGTAGTCGCCATCGCCGATATCGATACGCGTAAGTTGACGCGCCTACTACGCGAGAAGGGGGCTCAGAACGGTTGCATCATCACTGCTGAGCCGGGATGTGAGCCGGATGCTACCTTGGCGCTGGAGAAGGCGCGTGCCTTCCCCGGCCTGAAGGGGATGGACTTAGCTAAAGAGGTCACCACCCCCCAGCCCTATGAGTGGCGTCAGGGGAGTTGGACCTTGAGTGAGGGTTTACCGGCCGCACGCGACGTAAGCGAGTTGCCCTATCATGTGGTGGCCTATGACTTTGGCGTCAAGCGTAACATCCTGCGCATGCTGGTGGATCGCGGCTGCCGTTTGACGGTCGTTCCGGCACAGACCTCGGCACAAGCGGTGCTGGACCTCAACCCGGATGGTATTTTTCTCTCCAACGGCCCCGGTGATCCGGCGCCGTGCGAGTATGCCATTGAGGCGATCGCCACCTTCCTACGCGGTGAGATCCCGCTGTTCGGCATCTGTCTGGGGCATCAGTTGCTGGCGTTGGCCAGTGGCGCTCAGACGGTGAAAATGAAATTCGGCCATCACGGGGGTAACCATCCGGTGAAGGATCTGGATCATGATCGGGTGATGATTACGGCGCAGAATCACGGCTTCGCCGTCGATGAGGCGACGCTACCGGCCACGCTGCGTGCGACGCATAAGTCGCTGTTCGATGGCTCGCTACAAGGTATTCATCGTACCGACCGCCCGGCCTTTAGCTTCCAGGGACACCCAGAGGCCAGTCCGGGGCCCCACGATGCCGCGCCGTTGTTTGACCACTTTATCGCATTGATTGAAAACTATCGCCGTAGCGCTAAGTAATCAGGGAGCCTGAACAACCATGCCAAAACGTACTGATATTAAAAGCATCCTGATCCTAGGCGCCGGTCCGATCGTCATCGGCCAGGCGTGCGAATTTGACTACTCGGGTGCACAGGCGTGTAAAGCGCTGCGCGAAGAGGGTTATCGTGTCATCCTGGTCAACTCTAACCCAGCTACCATTATGACCGATCCGGAGATGGCCGATGCCACCTACATTGAGCCGATCCATTGGGAGGTGGTACGTAAGATTATCGAGAAAGAGCGCCCGGATGCCGTGTTGCCGACCATGGGTGGGCAGACGGCGTTGAACTGTGCCTTGGAGCTGGAGCGTCAGGGGGTCCTGGCCGAGTTTGGCGTCACCATGATCGGCGCTACCGCCGATGCTATCGATAAGGCTGAGGATCGTCGCCGCTTCGATCAGGCGATGAAGAAGATCGGCCTGGATACCGCCCGCTCCGGTATCGCCCATAGTATGGAAGAAGCGCTGGCGGTGGCCGAACAGGTGGGCTTCCCTTGTATCATTCGCCCCTCTTTCACCATGGGCGGCACTGGCGGCGGTATCGCTTATAACCGCGAAGAGTTTGAAGAGATCTGCGAGCGTGGCCTGGATCTGTCGCCGACCAACGAGCTCCTGATCGATGAGTCGCTGATCGGTTGGAAAGAGTATGAGATGGAGGTGGTGCGTGATAAGAACGATAACTGCATCATCATCTGCTCCATCGAAAACCTTGACCCGATGGGTATCCATACCGGCGACTCGATCACCGTTGCCCCGGCGCAGACCCTGACCGATAAAGAATATCAAATCATGCGTAACGCCTCGATGGCGGTACTGCGTGAGATCGGTGTGGAGACGGGCGGCTCCAACGTACAGTTCGCGGTCAACCCAAAGAATGGTCGTCTGATCGTCATCGAGATGAACCCGCGTGTGTCGCGCTCCTCGGCGCTGGCCTCCAAGGCGACCGGCTTCCCGATTGCCAAGGTCGCCGCCAAGCTGGCGGTGGGGTACACCTTAGACGAGTTGATGAATGATATTACCGGTGGCCGCACCCCGGCCTCCTTTGAACCCTCCATCGACTACGTGGTCACGAAGATCCCGCGCTTCAACTTCGAGAAGTTCGCCGGTGCCAACGATCGCCTGACCACTCAGATGAAATCGGTGGGGGAGGTGATGGCCATCGGGCGTACCCAGCAGGAGTCCTTACAGAAGGCACTTCGTGGCCTGGAAGTCGGGGCGAGCGGCTTCGATCCTAAGGTGAATCTGGACGATCCGCAGGCGCTGACCAAGATCCGTCGCGAGCTGAAGGACGCCGGTGCCGAGCGTATCTGGTACATCGCCGACGCCTTCCGCGCTGGCCTGTCGGTGGACGGGGTGTTTAACCTGACGAACATCGACCGCTGGTTCCTGGTGCAAATCGAGGAGTTGGTGCGCTTGGAAGAGCGGGTCGCCGAGGTGGGGATCAATGGCCTGACGGCCTCCTTCCTGCGTCAGTTGAAACGCAAGGGTTTCGCCGATGCGCGCCTGGCTCGTTTGGCCGGCGTGGCGGAGAGCGAAATTCGTAAACTGCGTCATAAGTTGGGGCTACACCCGGTGTATAAGCGCGTGGATACCTGCGCCGCCGAGTTCGCCACCGATACCGCCTACATGTACTCCACCTATGAGGAGGAGTGTGAAGCCAATCCGCATCACGATCGCCCGAAGATCATGGTGTTGGGTGGGGGGCCGAATCGTATTGGTCAGGGGATCGAATTCGACTATTGCTGTGTACATGCGGCGTTGGCACTACGTGAAGATGGCTACGAGACCATCATGGTCAACTGTAACCCGGAGACCGTCTCCACAGACTACGATACCTCCGATCGCCTCTACTTCGAGCCGGTGACGCTGGAAGATGTGTTGGAGATCGTCGCCGTCGAGCAGCCGCAAGGGGTGATCGTGCAGTATGGTGGCCAGACGCCGCTGAAATTAGCGCGCGCACTGGAGGCGGCCGGGGTGCCGGTGATCGGTACCAGCCCGGATGCCATCGACCGTGCCGAGGATCGCGAGCGCTTCCAACAGGCGGTCAATCGCCTGGGGCTGAAGCAACCGGCTAACGCCACGGTGACCGCGATCGAGCAGGCGGTAGAGAAGGGCGCCCAGATCGGTTATCCGTTGGTGGTACGTCCCTCCTATGTCCTCGGTGGGCGGGCGATGGAGATCGTCTACGATGAGAGCGATTTGCGTCGTTACTTCCAGACTGCGGTGAGCGTCTCCAACGATGCGCCGGTGCTGTTGGATCACTTCCTGGATGATGCGGTCGAGGTGGACGTCGACGCCATCTGCGACGGTGAGCAGGTGTTGATCGGCGGCATCATGGAACACATCGAACAGGCCGGGGTGCACTCCGGTGACTCGGCCTGTTCGTTACCGGCCTATACGCTGAGCGCGGAAATTCAGGATGAGTTACGCCGCCAAGCGGAGAAGCTGGCACTGGAGCTGTGTGTGCGCGGTCTGATGAACGTGCAGTTTGCGGTGAAAGATAACGAAGTGTACCTGATCGAGGTAAACCCGCGTGCCGCGCGTACCGTCCCGTTCGTCTCCAAGGCGACCGGCGTCCCGCTGGCCAAGGTGGCTGCCCGTGTGATGGTGGGGCAGACGCTGGCGCAGCAGGGTGTTACCGAAGAGGTGATTCCGCCGTACTACTCGGTCAAGGAAGTCGTACTGCCGTTCAACAAGTTCCCGGGTGTCGACCCGATCCTGGGGCCGGAGATGCGCTCAACGGGTGAGGTGATGGGGGTTGGTCGGACCTTCGCCGAGGCTTTCGCCAAGGCGATGCTCGGCAGCCAGTCTCAGATGAAAAAACCGGGACGCGCCCTGCTGTCGGTACGTGAGGGTGACAAGCATCGCGTGGTGGATCTGGCGGCGAAGCTGCTCAAGCAGGGCTTCGAGCTGGATGCGACTCATGGTACTGCCGTCGTGTTGGGGGAGGCCGGGATTAACCCGCGTCTGGTCAACAAAGTACACGAGGGGCGCCCGCACATTCAGGACCGCATTAAGAACGGTGAGTATACCTACATCGTGAATACGACTGCCGGACGCCAGGCGATCGAGGATTCGAAGTTAATCCGCCGCAGCGCGCTGCAGTATAAGGTGCACTATGACACGACACTGAATGGCGGTTTCGCCACGGCGATGGCGCTCAACGCCGACCCGACCGAACAGGTCATTTCGGTGCAGGAGATGCACGCGCGGCTGAAGTAACGCCCGCGTAGATGTGTGAGGCCCGGCGTAGCCGGGCCTTTTTCATGCTAGCGTCTCGCCGGGAGCGGCGTCGGTTCGCCTGATGGCGTGGGCGCAAGAGGTTACGCCGTCTCAGGCATTGTGGCACAATAAATCGCCATGGCGAGGTGAGGGTCGGGCCATGGTGAGCGTCGTGTGCGGTCATACCATACACGGCACAATGACGAGACGGCCCGGACAGGAGTCGATTGTGGAGTCTGATCACCAGCGGGAAGTGACCCGTTTGTGTATTCACTGTGCCCTTTTTCTGCTGCAGCATGGCGCGGAAAGCATGTTAGTCGAGCAGCTGTCTACCCGGCTGGGATTGGCGCTGGGTATGGATAGCGTAGAAAGCTCCATCTCCGCCAACGCGGTGGTGTTGACCACGATTAAGGAAGGACGCTGCCTGACATCGACGCGTAAGAATATCGATCGCGGCATCAATATGCATGTGGTGACGGAGGTGCAGCATATTGTGATCATGGTAGAGCACCAGTTATTGGATATTCGCGATGTGCGCAAGCGCTTCGAGCATATTCGTCCGTTACGCTACCCGCGTGCGCTGGTGGTTCTGATGGTCGGACTATCCTGCGCCTGCTTCTGTAAGCTCAACGGGGGCGGATGGGACGGTTCACTGGTCGCCTTCTTCGCCAGTGCGGTGGCGATGTACTTCCGCCAGGTGATGACACATCGCCAATTGAATCCACTGATCAACTTTTGTTTCACCGCCTTTATCGCCACCTCGGTCTCTGGCGGTCTGTTACAACTCTCCGCCTTCTCGCAGACATCGGTCATTTCGATGGCGGCCAGCACCCTATTGTTGGTGCCGGGGTTTCCCCTGATCAATGCGGTGGCGGATATGTTTAAGGGGCACGTCAATACCGGCCTGGCGCGTTGGGCGATGGCGACACTGCTGACGCTGGCGACCTGTTTAGGCGTCGTGATGGCGTTGTCGCTGTGGGGGCTACAGGGATGGGCATGATGACGCTGTTGCTACAACTGATACAGGATATGCTCTTGGCGGCGGTGCCGGCGCTCGGCTTCGCCATGGTGTTCAACGTGCCGACGCGGGCATTGGGGTATTGCGCGCTGTTGGGGGCCATCGGCCATGGCTCGCGTTGGGCGATGATGAGCCTGGGGATGAATATCGAGTGGGCCTCGTTACTGGCGGCAATCCTGATCGGCATTATCGGTATTCAGTGGTCACGCTGGTTATTGGCTCACCCGAAGGTATTTACCGTGGCGGCGGTGATCCCGATGTTCCCCGGGATTTATGCTTATCGGGCGATGATCGCGGTGGTGGAGATCTCTCATAGTGGCTACAGCGAACCGCTGTTCGCCAACATGGTGACGAACTTCCTCAAGGCGTCGTTTATCGTCGGTGCGCTCTCCATCGGCCTGTCGCTACCGGGCATATGGCTATATCGTAAGCGTCCTGGGGTGTAAACGGCGTGATGCACCCTGGCAAGATTTTAGCGGAGCCGTGAAGAAAATCCCTCGCCTGGACTATCGACGCTGCTGTGCCCTTTCCGTATAGTGTGCGCACTTTTTCTCCCAGACAGGATAGACAAGCATGATTATCAGCCTGATCGCCGCGCTGAGCGCGGATCGCGTGATTGGCATGGAAAACGCGATGCCATGGCATTTACCCGCCGATCTCGCCTGGTTTAAGCGCAATACGCTGGCGAAACCGGTAGTGATGGGGCGCAAGACCTATGAGTCTATCGGCCGCCCGCTACCGGGACGGCATAATATCGTGCTGAGCCATCAGGTGGGGCAGGATGATCGGGTGACGTGGGTGAGTACGCCGCAGGCAGCCTTGGCGGCAGCGGCGGGCGCTGATGAGGTGATGATTATCGGCGGCGGTACGATCTACCGCCACTTTTTACCGCTGGCCTCTCGCCTCTATCTGACCCATGTGGATGCCGATGTCGCCGGGGATACTTACTTCCCCGACTATGCCTCCGATGAGTGGCAGACTCGCTTCAGCGAGTTCCACGATGCCGATGAGGATAACTCTCACCCTTACTGTTTCGAGATCCTCGAACGCGGCTAATGGGGCGCGATGCCCCGGCATGATCCGCCCCCGGTGAGAGAGCGGCGCGCCTGTGGCGCTTACGCTTCCTTACCATGACGCGCGGCGCGCTGTGAGGGAACATGGAAATAACGGCCATCCTCCCAACGCAGCGCGGTCAGCGTGCCTCCCCAGCAACATCCGGTATCCAAGGCATAGACCTGCGCGGGCGTCCCGCGACCTTCCAGTGAGGCCCAGTGGCCGAAGGCGATGCGGTAACCCGCCGCCAATACCGGGCTATCTAAATCGAACCAGGGACGTAGCGGCGCGGGCGCTTCACCGGGGGCATCCTTACAGATCATATCCAGTTCGCCGCCAGGGAAACAGTAGCGCATGCGGGTGAAGGCGTTGGTGCTGAAACGCAGGCGAGCCAACCCGCTGAGCGATTCGCTCCAATTATTCGGCATGTCGCCGT
This sequence comes from Edwardsiella tarda ATCC 15947 = NBRC 105688, assembly GCF_003113495.2. Taxonomy (NCBI): domain Bacteria; kingdom Pseudomonadati; phylum Pseudomonadota; class Gammaproteobacteria; order Enterobacterales; family Hafniaceae; genus Edwardsiella; species Edwardsiella tarda. The sequence goes on along the minus strand of NZ_CP084506.1, from coordinate 2,924,279 downwards.
ACATGGCATTCAGGAAATAGGGGTAACTGTCGCTAGCCAGTACCGCCTCCACTTCACGCGCGCAGCGCTGGGCGGTCGCCAGATCCCATTGCGGGCTGATGCCAGCATGGGCCATCGCCAAGCCTAACTCATCATCGACCTGCAACACCGGTTGGCGGCGCAGCCAGTTGATCAGGCTGTCGGCGTCGTCGGCGGCCAACAGTGAGGTGAGCTTATCCTTGGGTTTGTTGCGGCTGATACCCGCATAGACCGCTAGCAGGTGTAGATCGTGATTACCCAGCACTAGGCGCACGCGGTCGCCGAGGGATTTGACATAGCGCAGCACCGCCAGTGAGTCGGGGCCTCGGGCCACCAGATCGCCGGTCAGCCACAGGGTATCACGGGCGGGGTCGAAATCCGCCAGAGACAACAGGTCGCGCAGTTCCTGGTAGCAGCCATGAACGTCGCCAATAAGCAGTGTCGACATAGATTAGTTAATCAGACTCGGGATGGCTAGACGGAATACCGGGATGGCAATACGGAAGATCTGACCGTGGTGGTCGACCATTTCGTAATGCCCCTCCATGGTTCCGCAGGGGGTTTCGATGATAGCGCCGCTGGTGTACTGAAATTCGCCACTGGGGAGGATCAGCGGCTGCTCGCCGATGACCCCTTCGCCCTGGACTTCAGTCTGACGGCCGTTACCGTTGGTTATCAACCAATAACGGCGCAGGAGCTGTACGTTAAAGCGACCCAGATTCCGCAGCGTCACCGTATAGGCGAAAACGAATCGTGCCTCTTCCGGTAGGGACTGTGACGCGGCATAGACACTCTGTACCTGGACGGTAATACGCGGGGTGTCGATCATAACGTAAGGCTCCTGTTTGCACGGTTACTGGACCGGAGGATGCTCACACAGCCAGTTAGCCAGCCGGCAATACTCTGCCACGGACAGCGTCTCCGCTCTGCGTGCAGGATCGATTCCCAGCTCGCTGAGTTGCTCGGCACTGAACAGGTGGCCCAGACTATTGCGGATGGTCTTGCGCCGTTGGTTAAAGGCCTCGGTGGTGATACGGCTCAACACACGCACATCGCTGACCGAATGGGGCAGCTCACGATGCGGAATCAGACGAACCACGGCGGAGTCCACTTTCGGTGCCGGGCGGAAGGCCGATGGTGGGACTTCCAGAACCGGAATCACCTGGCAATAGTATTGCGCCATCACGCTCAGTCGGCCATAGGTTTTGCTATCTGGCCCGGCGACTAAACGGTTAACCACCTCTTTTTGCAGCATAAAATGCATATCGCCGATAGCCGAGGCGTAGCTGAATAGATGGAACATCAGCGGCGTGGAGATGTTGTACGGCAGGTTACCGAAGACACGCAGCGGCTGGCCCGCCTCACGCGCCATCTCACCGAAGTCGACGCTCATGGCGTCCTGCTGGCGAATGGTCAGTTTGCGGCTGATAAACGGGTGGGTCGACAGACGCTCGGCCAGATCGCGGTCCAGCTCGATGACAGTCATCTTATCCATCCGATCGGCGACCGGCTCGGTCAGTGCGCCAAGACCCGGACCAATTTCGACCACCGCCTGACCCGGCTGTGGATTGATGGCAGATACGATGCTGTCGATCACGAACTGATCGGTCAGGAAGTTCTGTCCAAAACGCTTACGGGCCAAATGCCCCTGGTGAACTCTACTATTCATTGCTGTGGTTGGTCATCTCTATGGCAAGATTTAATGCGGTAATGAAACTACCGGGTTGAGCCTGGCCGCTGGCGGCGAGATCCAGCGCGGTGCCGTGATCCACCGATGTGCGGATAAACGGCAAGCCCAGCGTGATGTTGACGGCGTGGCCGAAGCCTTGGAACTTGAGCACCGGCAAACCTTGATCGTGATACATCGCCAATACGGCGTCGGCATGATCCAGATATTTGGGTTGAAACAGCGTGTCGGCGGGGAGGGGCCCGATGAGATCCAGGCCACGGGTACGCAGCTGTTCGAGGGTGGGGATGATCACATCCAGCTCTTCTCGCCCCATATGCCCGCCTTCGCCGGCATGGGGATTGAGCCCACACACGTAGATACGCGGTTGCTGAATGCCGAACTTGCTGCGCAGATCACCATCAAGAATGGTGATCACCTCGCTCAGCGTCTGCGGGGTGATGGCGGCGGGCACCGCCTGCAACGGCAGATGGGTGGTCGCCAACGCGACCCGTAAGCGATCGCTGGCCAGCATCATGACCACGCGCGCACAACCGCTACGCTCGGCGAAAAACTCGGTATGCCCGGTGAAGGGGACGCCGGCATCGTTGATGATCCCTTTATGTACCGGCCCCGTGACCAGGGCAGAGAACTCCCCGTTTAGGCAACCATCACAGGCGCGTGCCAGCGTCGCGACCACATACTGGCCATTAGCGACATTGAGCATACCGGGGACGACATCCCCCTCCAACGGCACGGGCAGTACCGTCAGCGATCCGGGTTGCTGTGCCTGGGCAGGGAGACGGGGATCGTAGTCGCGTAGCGTTAAGGGCGCGCCGAGGAGACGCGCTCGCGCCAGCAATAACACCGGATCGGCGCATACCACCAACTCGACCGGCCAGGCGTGCTGCGCCAGCAGGACGATCAGATCCGGGCCGATCCCGGCGGGCTCGCCGGGGGTGATGACGATACGACGAATCGGTGTCATGAGGTTACTGCGCTCCGTTGGCGTTATTGCCGAGGATCTTCACATAGGCGGCGGCGCGTTGTTCTTGCAGCCAAGTCTGTGCCTCTTCGGCGAACTTACGGTTGAATAGGATGCGATAGGCGCGTTCTTTCTGTGCCTCGTCGGTCCGGTCGACCTGACGCGTACCTAACAGTTGGATCAGATGCCAGCCGAAGTTGGAGTGCACCGGTTGGCTGATCTCCCCCTTGTTCAGTTTCATCAGCGCGTCGCGGAAGGCGGGGTCATACATCGACGGTACCGCCCAGCCGAGATCGCCGCCTTTCTGGGCGCTGCCGGGATCGTCTGAATACTGCTTAGCCGCCTGCTCGAAGGTGATCTGACCGGACTTGATCTGCGCCGCCAGCGCCTCTAGCTTGGCGCGTGCCTGCGCGTCACTCATTACCGGCGAGGTACGCAGCAGGATATGGCGGGCATGAACTTCGGTAACGGCGACATTGGCCTGATCGCCACGCAGATCGTTGACACGCAGGATATGGAAGCCGACGCCGGAGCGGATCGGCCCGACGATGTCGCCCTTCTTGGCGCTTTGTAGCGCTTCGGCAAACAGGGTCGGCAGTTCTTGCAGACGACCCCAGCCCATTTCGCCGCCCTTCAGCGCCTGCGGATCGGCGGAGTAGGTGGCCGCCAGCTTGGCGAAGTCAGCGCCGTGGCGCAGTTGCTGTACCAGTGACTCAGCTTGTTGCTGAGCCTCACTGACCTGCTGTTGGGTCGGGTTCTCTGGCAGCGGGATCAGGATGTGGCTCAGGTTGACGGCGGTCTCACCGCTATTCTGGCTGCTGATCTGCTTAGCTAAGGCATCGACCTCTTGCGGCAGGATGGTGACGCGGCGGCGCACTTCGTTGTTGCGTACTTCGCTAATCAGCATCTCTTTACGGATCTGGGCACGGTAGGACTTGTAGTCGAGACCATCGGCGGCCAGACGGCTACGCAGCTGCTGTGGCGTCAGGTGGTTCTGCGCGGCGATGCCGTTGATAGCGTTGTCCAGCTCGCTATCGGAGACTTCCAGTCCCATACGCTTGGCCATCTGTAGCTGAATGTTGTCCATGATCAGGCGCTCGAGGATCTGATGGCGCAGCGTCGCATTGTCCGGTAATTGTTGGCCGGCCTGCTGCGCATTGAGCTTCACCGATTTCATCATGCCGTCGACGTCGCTTTCCAAAACGACGCCATTGTCTACGATAGCCACGACTTTATCGACGACTTGGGGGGCCGCAAAGGCGGTATTAGCGCACAGCACCACGCCGAGGATCAGCGTTCTCCAGTTCTTCATAACTATCCTATAGTAGTAATCCGCCTCTGGCGGGTTTCAAGTTTACCTTACTGCCAGTCCTGCATGGCTAACGGTATTATCTGCATTTTTCTACCGTTAGACCACGCGCGGCGCCAAATGTTAGAAGGCGCGTTGATACGGGAGGATGCCCGTACGCAGCATCTCTTCCGAACCGAGGCTATAGTTCTGGTTCATGCCTCGTAGGGAGAAGCGGAGCGAGAATCGATTATCATATTTGCTGCTCTGGGTCTCTTTATCCCAGCTGTTGATCTTGCGCTCATAGGTTACACCCAGCGACCAACAACAGGTGTTGTACTGCACTCCGGCAATGGCATCGGCGGACTGTTTCGCCTTGGTGTCGTAGTAGTAACCGGCAACCATGGCCCAACGTTCTGCTAAGGGCAGGCTGCCGATGATCCCAGCCTGGCTGATCCCTTGGTTATAGATGGCGTTGTTAGCATAACGCGGCAGCATGGAGGTGATGTACTCCGGGCTGGTATAACGATAGCTCAGCTGCAGTACGCTTTCGGCATCCTTACGGTACTCCATCACCGCGTTACCCAGCGCCACGCTGTTCAGACGGGTATCGTACTGTAGCCCGCCGCGCAGACCCCAATTATCGGTCAGCTTGAGGTAACTGTCGCCAGCCCACACCAGGCTACCGGTGTTCTCGTGGCGATCGATGTTGGTGGTCTCATCGCCGGTACGTGCCGGTGAGAAGTAGTAGATCTGACCGATAGAGGCGTTGAAGCGCTCGTTCTGCTGCTCGTCGTACAGGCGGGTGGTTAAGCCTGTCGTGACCTGATTGGCCGAGGCGATGCGATCCAGGCCGCTGTAGCTGCGATCGCGGAACAGGCCGGTATAATCGGTTTGCAGCAGCGTGGAGTCGTAAGCGTAGATATCGCTCTGATCCCGGTACGGAATATACAGGTACTGAACACGCGGCTCCAGCGTCTGGGTATAGTCCTTGAGCAGGGTCGTATCACGCTCAAACACCATCTTACCGTCGACCTTAAACTCTGGCATTACTCGGTTGACCGAGTCTTTCAGTAGCGGGAAATTGTTCTGCTTCGGCACATCCTGTTGGTAATGGGTCGCCAGCAGTTTGACTTCCGTGTTGATACTGGCCCAACGATTGGCGAGCGGGAGCGACAGCGTCGGCTCGAGATGGTAGCGATCCGCCTCTGGCATGTTGGGATTTTCGTTGGTGAATTTGACCGCCTGGCCATACAGGGTGAAGTCGAACGGCCCGAGATCATTCTTATAGTAGTTCACGTCTAACTGCGGCTGGGTACGGTAGGCGTTGATATCCCCCGCATTGGCGAACACCTGGAACTGGGTCGTCGACAGCGTGGCGTTCCAGTTGGTTTCCGCATAGCCCAAGGTAAATTTCTGGGTGGCGTAACCGCTGGTACTGGAGCCATAGGCCGAGTTGAGATCGGTAAAGTAGTAGGGGTCACTGACCTTGGTGTAGTCGACGCCGAAACGCCAGTGGTTGAGTACGCCGCTGTGGCGCCAGTAGAACAGCCAGCGATCACGATTCGGCAGATCGGCCAACGCCTGACCGGTGATACCCTGTTCTTTGCGGTCCTGTTGGAACTGACGATCGTTACCTAACCAGTCGAACTCGACCAGGCCCATACCAAATTCGCTCAGGTAGCGAAACTCGTTTTGCAACTGTAGTCCGCGTTTCTCCATATAATGCGGCGTGATGGTGGCGTCCGCCTGCGGAGCGATGTTCCAGTACCAGGGGAGGGAGAACTCCAGCCCATCACTGTTGGAGTAGTTAACATTAGGGATCAGGAAACCTGATCGGCGCGTACTGCCGGTCGGAAACTGGAGATAGGGGCTATAGAATATTGGCACGGGGCCCACTTTAAAGCGGGCGTTCCAGATTTCAGCCACCTGCTCTTGGCGATCCTGGATGATCTCGGAACCGGCGATGCTCCAGCTGTTGTCGCCAGGTAGACAGGAGGTAAAGGTACCGTTTTCCAGGATGGTGTAACGGTTAGCCCCACGCGTCTTCATCAGATCGGCATCGCCACGGCCCTGGCGTCCGACGAACTGGTAATCGCCTCGCCAGACATTGGTATCTTTATTATTCAGGTTAGACCAGGCGCTCGGACCTTGGAGGCGGATCTGATTATCTGCGTAATTGACATTACCGGTCGCGGTGACGGTACGCAGCGGATCGGGTTGCCCACTGATGGTTTTCTGATCCAACTGCACCCGATCGGCGGTCAGGGTGCTGTTACCCTGTTTTATGTCGACGTTACCCTGGAACAGGGCGTTATTCGGGTAGTTGGCCTCGCTCTTATCGGCGGTGATATGCACCGGCAAATCGTTGACATCGCCTGAAACCAGCGGCTTGTCATACGTGGGTACGCCGACCAGGCACTGTTCGGCGAGAGAAGCCAGCGCATGCTGACTGTAGAGCGCTGACCAGACGAGGGTGGCTATCAGCGTGGGTATACTTTTTTTCATACGCGGTGTCAGAAATTCCGTCATCAGGGGCGTCTTGCCGCAATCGGTCAGAGACTATCGTACCCGCCAGCGTGGCGCTAGTGCTAAATTGGGGCACAGCGATGCCGCTGCCATTAGGCGTCCGAATAAATGACAGGTATGATAAAGCAAATTATGTCCCACGACATGATGAATTGAGGACGATATGCGCTATTGGGGTAAATTAGTAGGGGTGCTGCTGGGCCTGATGTCCGGGATCGGTTTCTGGGGCGTGGTGTTGGGCTTTCTGGTCGGCCATATGTTCGATAAGTCGCGCGAGATCAAACGGCGTGGCTATTTTGCCAATCAGCAGCAGCGCCAGGAGCTGTTTTTCCGCACCACTTTCCAGGTGATGGGGCACCTAACCAAATCGAAAGGACGGGTGACGGAGGCGGATATTCAGGTAGCGTCCATGTTTATGGATCGCCTGAATCTACATGGCGAGGCCCGCATGATGGCGCAGCAGGCTTTTCGCGAGGGCAAGGAGCCGGGCTATCCGCTACGCGAGCGTCTGCGCGAGTTGCGTAGCGTCTGCTTCGGCCGTATCGACCTGATTCGTATCTTTTTGGAGATCCAGTTGCAGGCGGCGTTTGCCGACGGTCAACTGCACCCGAATGAGCGGGCGGTGCTGTATGTGATCGCCGAGGAGCTCGGCTTCTCACGTGCCCAGTTCGATCAATTCCTGGGCATGATGGAGGGGGGGCGTCAATTCGGCGGTGGCTACCATCAATCGGGGGGGCAGCAAGGCTATTACCAGCAGCAGGGGGGCTTCTATGCGCCGCCGCAGGGGCCGACGCTGGAGGATGCCTGCAAGGTGCTGGGCGTAGCGCCGAGTGCCGATGCGACGACGATTAAGCGGGCCTATCGCAAGCTGATGAGCGAGCATCATCCCGATAAGCTGGTGGCGAAGGGATTGCCGCCGGAGATGATGGAGCTGGCTAAGCAGAAGGCGCAGGAGATCCAGGCGGCCTATGATCTGATCAAGAAAGAGAAGGGATTTAAGTAACGGCGCAAGTGAGCGTTGTTGCTTGCCAGTGATAATGGCCCGCCTTAGCGGGCCATTTTTTTATCGTATGTCGCCGTGCTTAGAAGTCCGCCTCGCAGCGGAAATGCATCGGGGTGCCGAAGGCGGGATGGACGATGCGCAGCTCTTGAGCATGTAGCAGCAGACGAGGCGCTAACGCCAATGCCTGCGGCGGGGCGTAGAAGCCATCACCAAGGATCGGATGGCCGATCGCCAGCAGATGAACACGTAGCTGGTGTGAACGGCCGGTAATTGGCGTCAGTAGGAGACGCGCGGTTCCGTCGTCGTCACGTGCCAGTACCCGATATGCGGTTTGCGCCGGTTTACCCTGTTCGAAACAGACCTTCTGCTTGGGGCGGTTTGGCCAGTCGCAGATCAGCGGCAGATCGATGAGCCCCTCATCCTGCGTGGGGTGGCCCCAGACGCGGGCAACATAGTTCTTCTGCGGCTCGCGCTCGCGGAACTGGCGTTTCAGCTCGCGCTCCGCCTCCTTGGTCAACGCCACGACCAGTACGCCACTGGTGGCCATATCCAGGCGATGTACCGACTCGGCGCAGGGGAATTGCGCCTGAATACGGGTCATGATGCTGTCTTGGTGCGCAGGCAGGCGGCCAGGTACGGACAACAATCCACTGGGCTTATTCACCACCATGATGTGCGCATCCTGGTACAGCACGTGTAGCCAGGGTTCACGCGGTGGATCATAGTGCTCCAGCGCGGGGGTGGCGCTGGGCGGCAGCGAGCCGCCCGCGGGCGTATGGCGGCCCATTACTGATGCGACACCACGATGAGGCGTAAGGCGTCGAGGCGCCAGCTCGCCTGATCCAACGTCTCCAGCACCTTACGTCGGGTGAACTCGAGGGTTTCCAGCTCATCGTCGCGGATGTTGGGGTTGACCGCCTTCAGCGATTCCAGTCGGCTCAACTCGGCGCTCAGCGCCTCGTCAGCTTCGCGCTTGGCCTCGGCGATCAGCTGTTGGGCCTGTTCGCCGATCAGCGTCTCACCTACCTGCAACATGGCATGTACGTTAGGCTGTACCGCGTTGACCAGCTTGCTGGCGGTATGGCGATTGACGGCATTCAGCTGGCGGTTGAAGCTTTCAAACTCCACCTGGGCCGCCAGGTTATTGCCCTTGGCATCGAGCAACATGCGCACCGGGGTCGGCGGCAGGAAACGGGTCAGTTGCAGCTGCTTCGGCGCCTGGGCCTCGACCACATACACCGCCTCTAATAACAGCGTACCGACCGGTAGTGCCTTGTTCTTCAACAAGGAGACGGCGCTGGAGCCGGTGTCACCGGAGAGGATCAGATCCAGCCCATTGCGCATCAGCGGGTGCTCCCAACTGAGGAATTGGGCATCCTCGCGCGATAGCGCCTGCTCACGGTCGAAGGTCACGGTACAGCCATCCTGCGGCAGGCCAGGGAAGTCCGGCACCAGCATATGGTCGGAGGGGGTCAGAACAATCAGGTTATCGCTGCGGTCTTCCTGATTGATACCGACGATGTCGAACAGGTTAAGGGCGAAGTTAACCAGGTTGACATCGTTGTCCTGTGCGGCGATGGCCTCGGCCAGCGCTTGCGCCGCCTCGCCCCCGTTGGAGTGCATCTCCAATAGGCGGTCACGTCCCTGTTCCAGCTGCGCCTTGAGCGCGTCGTGCTCGGCACGACAACTTTTCAGGAAGTCGTCGAACCCCTCCAACTGAGCCGGTTTAGCCAGATAGCCTATCAGCGTGTCGTAGTAACGATCGTAGATGGTACGGCCGGTGGGGCAGGTATGCTCGAAGGCATCCAGGCCTTGGTGATACCAACGGGTTAAGACCGACTGGGCGGTGTTCTCCAGGCAAGGGACGTAGATTTGGATATCTCGTGCCTGGCCGATACGATCCAGACGGCCGATACGTTGCTCCAGGAGATCCGGGTTAAAGGGCAGGTCGAACATCACCAATTGATTGGCGAATTGGAAGTTACGCCCCTCGGAGCCGATCTCCGAGCAGAGTAGCACCTGGGCGCCCTCCTCCAGGGAGGCGAAATAGGCGGCGGCGCGGTCGCGCTCGATCAGCGACATCCCCTCGTGGAAGACGGCGGCGCGAATGCCTTCACGCTCACGCAGCAACTGCTCCAGATGTACGGCCGTGGCCGCCTGGGCACAGATCACCAGGACCTTCTCATCACGCTGGGCCAGCAGGAAGTCGAGCAGCCATTCGGCGCGCGGATCGAAGTTCCACCAGGTGGCGTTTTCGCCCTCAAACTCTTGGTAGATACGCTCTGGGTAGAGCATGTCGTTAGCCTGGGCTTCGGGGCTCTTCTTGCTGCCCATGATGCCTGAGACCTTGATCGCCGTCTGATACTGTGCCGGCAGCGGCAGGGTGATCTGGTGTAGGGTGCGCTGGGGGAAGCCTTTGACGCCCTGACGGGTGTTACGGAACAGCACGCGGCTCGTGCCGTGACGATCCATCAACATGCGTACCAGCTCGCTGCGTGCCTGTTGGCTGCCTGCACCGCCCGCGTTGGCCGCCTTCAGCAAGGGTTCGATGTCTTGTTCGGCCACCATCTCGCTCAGCATGTTCAGCGCTTCCGGCTGGAGATGGCCGTCGTCGAGCAGTAGCGTGACGGCGTCCGCTACCGGGCGATAGCGTTGCTGTTCAGCGATAAATTGGGCGTAGTCGTGGAAGCGATTGGCATCCAGTAGACGCAGGCGAGCGAAGTGGCTCTCCTGACCCAGTTGTTCGGGGGTGGCGGTTAACAGGAGTACCCCGGGGATCTGTTCGGCCAACTGCTCGATCACCTGATATTCGCGGCTGGGCGCCTGTTCACTCCAGGCCAGGTGGTGCGCTTCGTCGACGACCAGCAGATCCCAGCCGGCGTCGGCCAGTTGCTCCAGTCGCTGCTTACTACGGCGCACGAAATCCAGGGAGCAGATCACCAACTGTTCGGTCTCGAACGGATTGCTGCTGTCTTGGGCGGCTTCGGCGTAGCGTTCGTCGTCGAACAGCGCCACGCGCAGGTTAAAGCGGCGCAGCATCTCAACCAACCATTGATGTTGCAGGCTCTCCGGTACCACGATCAGCACGCGTTCGGCACGGCCATTCAGCAGCTGTTGGTGGATAATCATGCCGGCTTCGATGGTTTTCCCCAGGCCGACCTCGTCCGCTAACAGGACGCGAGGCGCATGACGCTGACCGACGTCGCGAGCAATATGTAACTGGTGTGGGATCAGGCTGGCGCGCATGCCACGCAGGCCACTGGTCGGCAGGCGGAACTGCTCGCTCTGATATTTACGTGCCCGATAGCGTAGGGCGAAACGATCCATGCGATCGATCTGGCCAGCGAACAGGCGATCCTGGGGTTTGCTGAAGGTCAGGCGGCTGTCGAGTAACACCTCGCGTACCGCCACCGGGGTTTCATCGTTATCGCAGCGCTTGCCGATGTAGGTCAACAGGCCGTCTTGCTCCTGTACCTCTTCGATGCACAGCTGCCAGCCTTCGTGGGTAGTGATGGTGTCACCGGGGTTGAACATCACGCGGGTGATGGGGGAGTCATTGCGGGCATACAGACGGTTTTCGCCGGTCGCGGGAAACAGTAGCGTGACCATGCGCGCATCCAGTGCGACCACAGTACCCAATCCCAACTCGCTTTCCGTATCGCTGATCCAGCGTTGACCTAAAGTAAAAGGCATAGATTATCGACTCAACTCTTCGTTCTTGGTTTACATGATGATCGGGTGGCTATCTCAATGGACGCGTTGGTCGCCCAGGCCGATTGGGATAGGTTCCGAGACACCCGCCGTGCAGCGAGCGCCTGCATAATTTAGGTATAAACCAACCGCATCACGGCCTAGCGGCAGTGAAGTCGGCGTTGTCGTGGGGAAAGGGCGTTATGGTAATGGATGGCGCCGCATTCGTCACCCCCTGAGTGGGAAGAATCTTATCATTCCGTCACCTTAGAACAGGCCCAGTTGACCGGTTAACAGGGTGTCGAAGTCGGTGCCGAGAAAGGGCAGGATGGCGTCGGCCACCGGTTGGAGCTGACGCTCCAAGTAGTGTTGATAGTCGATCGGCGCGTCGACGCACTCCAAGGGTTGGGGGCCGTTACGGGTGATGACGTAGCTGATCCAGCCGCCCTGTTGATACTGCAATGGCCGTCCGAGGCGACGGTTGTAGTCGTCGGCTAATCGGGCGGCACGGACGTGAGGGGGCACATGACGTTGATAGTCGGCCAGCGGACGACGCAGTCGCTTGCGGTAGACCAGTTGATCATCCAGTTCACCGGCAAGCAGGCGAGCGCTGTAGGTGCGAATGAGATCGCGGTAAGGGTGTTCGAGGAAGACGCGTCGGTAGAGCGCCTGCTGAAACTGTTGGGCCAATGGCGTCCAGTCGCTGCGTACCGTCTCGAGCCCCTTGAACACCAGGTGTTCACCGCACAGTCCGGCGTAGCGTTTCTTGCTACCGAGGTCGGCGCCACGCAGGGTAGGCATCAGAAAGCGGCGGTAGTGGCACTCGTACTCCAGCTCTAGCGCGCTCTCCAGACCATATTCTTGCTGTAAATGAGCCTGCCACCAGGCGTTGACCTGGGCACAGAGTTGGCGGCCGATGGCCTCGGCTTGGGCCTCGTCATGCGCTCGTCCTAGCCAGACGAAGGTCGAGTCGGTGTCACCATAGATCACCGTATAGCCTTGCGCTTCGATCAGGCGGCGTGTCTGATGCATGATCTCGTGGCCACGCAGGGTAATGGAGGAGGCGAGGCGGGGGTCGAAGAACCGGCAGGCATCGGTTCCTAAGACGCCGTAGAAGGCATTCATCAGGATCTTCAGCGCCTGGGCTAGCGGTGCGTTACCCTGCCGCTTGGCGGCGTCGCGCCCGAGCCAGAGCTGGCGGACGATATCCGGCAGGGCATGTTGGGTACGGGAGAAACGGGCGCCGAGAAAGCCGGGTACGCTGTGCTCCTCTCCCGCGTCCTGCTGGGCGGTGATCAAGCCGACGGGATCGATCAGAAAGGAGCGAATGATCGCCGGATACAGACTCTTGTAATCCAACACTAATACCGAATCATAGAGCCCTGGACGCGATGCCATGACAAAGCCGCCGGGGCTGGCCTGAGGCGCGATATCACCCGTTGAGGGCGCGACAAACCCCAGGCGGTGCATGCGTGGCAGATAGAGATGGTAGAAGGCGGCGACAGAGCCGCCGTGGCGATCGGCGGGGAGGCCGGTGACGCTGGCCCGTTCCAGCAGAAAGGGCAGCAGAGCGGTATGGGCGAAGATGCGCGTCACCAGCTCGCAATCCTTGAGGTTGTAGTGCGCCAGCGCCGGCTTATCTTGGCGGAAGCGGCGCTCGATCTCGGCTAAGCGCTGATAGGGGTCATCCAGCGCCTTCCCCTCGCCGAGTAGGGTTTGCGCGACGTTATCTAGGCTGTAGGAGGGGAAGTGCCAGAAGGCGCTCTTCAGCGCCTCGATGCCGTCGATGATCAGGCGACCGGGAGCCGAGGCGAAGAAGTGTCCCGTCTTGAAACCGTGTTCACGCCACGTGAGCGGCGTGCCGTCACGTCCCAGCGAGAGCGGGATGCCATAGCGTTCGGCGTGGCGTTGTAGGATACGGAGATCGAACTGCACCAGATTCCAACCGATGATCGCGTCGGGATCGTGCTCGGCCAGCCAACGGTTGAGCGCCTCGATCAGGGCGGGACGGCTGGCGACATAGGTTAGGGTGAAATCGAGCGTCGTCGCATCGCCGTTGGGCGGCCCCAGCATATAGACGATACGCTGGCCGCAGCCATGCAGACCGATCGAGTAGAGCTCTCCCTGTGGGCTGGTCTCGATATCCAACGACACACAGCGGAGCGTCGGCCGGTAGTCGGGGTGGGGTTTGAGGCGGACAAGGTTCTCACCGTGCGTCGTATTCGCCTGCGGGCTGAACCACAACGGAGCATGGATGAAGCGCTCCATCAGATAACGATCGGCGGGACGAATATCGGCTTCTAACAGGTGGATCCCCTGTTCTTCCAGGTTACGTGCGATCTGTTGAAGCTGACGGTAGCTCTGGCAATAGAGAGCCAGCACCGGTTGATGATGGAAGTCGTGCAACGCGACGGGGCGCAACGTGCAATGGGGGAGTCCGCGCAGCACCGGCGCAGCCTGCTCTTGCTGTGCCGCAGGTAGAAAGGCTACCGCCGGTTGTGGCGCGAGGGTCACGCGGCGTGGCCCATCCGCTGTCGCCAGCCAGAGGGTGATGCTGACGCCTTGCGGCGTATCGCGCCAATGACGGGTAAGGATAAAACCAGGTTGGGCGCTGTTCACACGGCGGACTCCTCGGAGCGGCGGCATTGCCGCCGAGATAGGTTAATTCTGCCGGGGTGTCAGCGGGCTGTCCAATGGCGATGGCACCAATCGTGTTAGGCGGATGCCGAGCAGCCGAGCAAGCTGGCCGCAGGAACACTCCCCGCCAGTAACGCGGCGGTAGTGCCATCGTAGGCGATATGACCTTCATCGACGATCAGCGCGCGTGGGGCGATACGCTGTGCATCGTCCAGATTGTGCGAGACCATTAATAGTGTCAGACGCTGCTGTGCACAGACCTGTTCCAGTAGGGTGAGCATCTCCGCCCGCAGAGCCGGATCGAGGGCGGAGAAGGGTTCATCCAGCAGCAGGATCGGCTGATGACGTAGCAGGCAGCGCGCCAGGGCGGCGCGCTGGCGTTGTCCGCCGGAGAGTTGTCCGGGCAGGCGCGTCAGGTAGGTGCTGATGCCGACCTGTTCGGCGATGAGGGCTAGCTGGCGCTGTTGCTCGGCGCTCAGTCGCAGGCCGGGATCCAATCCCAACCCCAGATTCTGGGCGATGGTCAGATGGGCAAACAGGTTATGGTCCTGAAACAGCATCGACACCGGGCGGCTGGCGGGGGGCGTTTGGCGGCAGTCGCGCCCATTGAGATCGAGCGCGCCGCTGTGTGGCGTCAGGAAGCCAGCGATCAGGCTCAGCAGGGTACTTTTCCCTGCCCCACTGGGCCCGAGGATGGCGATACGCTCGCCGGCGGCGGCGTGCAGTGTAAAGCGCAACGTCTGTTGTTGGTATTGGTAGGTCAGATCATCCAGGCGGATCATGGCGATGTTCTCCCTGCGGGTAGGCGTTCCAGCAGGCTAAAGAGGAGTAGACAGACCGATAACAGCAGCAGGGCGGTAACGGCGCCGTCGGCACTGCGGTAAGCACCGAGCTGTTGATACAGGTAGAAGGGTAGGGTGCGGAACTGTTCATTGCCAAACAGCGCGACGACACCAAAGTCACCCAGCGATAGGACGCAAGCGAAGGCCAGCGCTTGTGCTAACGGACGGCGTAGGGCGCGTAACTCGATCCAGCGTAGGCGGTTGAGCCCCGTGATGCGCAGTGACAGGCACAGCGTATCATAGCGCTCGGCCAGATCGCGCATCGGATACTCCAGCACCTTCATGGCATAGGGGATCGCCATCAACGCATTGGTCGCCATCACCAGTAACGCCGGGGAGTCAGGCAAGCCGATGCTGGCGTTGAGTAACAGGAAGAAACCGGTAGCCAACACGATGCCGGGCATCGCCAGGATCAGCATGCCGCATAGCTCCATACCCTGCGCCCGCCAGCGTAATCCGCGCAAGGTGAGCTCACGACTACTCCACAGCAGCATCATGGTCAGGGTCACCGCCAGCACGCCGGCGCCCAAGGCGATATACAGCGACGTCCATAGCGCTTGCCACAGCGCTGGTTGGTGCAAGACGCTAGCGAATGCCTGATTCACGCCATCGGTGATCACCGCCAGTAGCGGCGGCAGCAACAGCAACAGGGCGAGGCCGATGGTCAGTACATCCGTGAACCTCTGCCAGCCCGAGTCGCGTCCATCGCGCCAGACTAAGCGTTGACTGTGGCCGACGGGCAGGGCGCCGGATAGACGCTGGCTCAATAGGACTAACCCGAGGCAACAACTCAACTGTAACAGCGCCAACTGAGCGGCTCGCGCCGGGTCGTAGTCATAGCTTAACGCCTGATAGATGGCGAGCTCGATGGTGGTAGCCTGAGGGCCGCCGCCGAGGGAGAGAACCGTGGCGAAGCTGGAGAAGCAGAGCATGAAGATCAGCGCCCCAGCCGGGGGGAGTTGGCGGCGTAGATAGGGCCACTCGACCCAGCGTAGGATCTGCCAGGAGGACATGCCGAGTTGGGCCGCTAGCTGGCGTTGCTCGGCGGGTATGGCCTCCTGAGCCTGAAGCAGCAGGCGGGTCGCCAGCGGTAAGTTGAAGAAGACATGCGCCAACAGGATGCCCGTGAGCCCGTACGGGCTGAAGGTGTAGTCGAGGCCTAGCGCGTGACAGATCCGAGCCAACCAACCTTGGTGCCCATAGACGCTCAGTAACCCAAACACCGCCACCAACACCGGCAGCACCAACGTCATGGCGCACAGCCGTAGCAACAGGGTGCGGCCGGGGAAGCGGCGGCGAAACAAGGCGCGGGAAAGCGCAATGGCCGGTAGCAGCGACAGTAGCATCGAGAGCGCGGCCTGCCAGAAGCTGAAGCGCACCACATGCCACAGATAGGCATCGTGCCACAGCGAGCGGGCATGGCTGGCCGGTGCGCTGTGCCATAAGGCGCCGAAGGCCAACAGCGCCACCGCTAATAGCAGCGTGGCGGCCACCATCCCTGGCCATAGCCAGGCGGCGATCAGCGGCTTAGGGCGTTTTGCCATGCGCGGATCCACTCGGCTCGGTGTTGGGCAACCTCAGCGGGCGTAAAGCTGAGCGCTGTCTGCGGCTTGGGCAAGTCCGCGAAGGCGGGGGGCAGCGGTACCGCCGTCACCGGGTACATCCAGTTGCCCGTTGGAATGGCTTCCTGGAAGGCCTGCGTGGTGATGAACTGCATAAATTGATGCGCTAGCGCCGGTTGGGCGCTATGTTTCAGCATGCCAGCCACTTCGACCTGGAGATAGTTCCCCTCGGCGAATGGCGCGGCCGCGTAGCGATCGGTGTGCTCCTCAATGATGTGGTAGGCCGGCGAGGTGGTATAGCTCAGCACCATATCCGCCTCTCCCTTCAGGAATAGGCCGTAGGCCTCGCTCCAGCCTTTGGTGACGGTGACGGTCTTCTGCGCTAGCTTCTGCCAGGCGGCGGGGGCCTGATCGCCATACACCTTCTGCATCCATAGCAGTAGGCCCAATCCCGGGGTACTGGTACGAGGATCCTGATAGATGACGCGCCACTTCTCTGGCCCTTCGACCAGTTGTTTCAGGCTGGTGGGCGGGGTCTTCACCTTCTGGCGATCGTAGACGAAGGCAAAGTAGCCGTAGTCGTAGGGGACGAAGGTCGTATCGTGCCAGCCGCCCGGTACCGTCAGTGCTCGGGTATCGACCTGGCTGGGGACGAACAGTCCACTTTGTTGAGCGGAGGTTAACAGGTTGTTATCTAAGCCGAGCACCACATCCGCCGGGCTTTTCTTCCCCTCCATGCGCAGGCGATTGAGGATGGCGACCCCATCCGCCAGTGGCACCAGTTTCAGCTCGCATTGGCAGGATTGTTCGAAGGCTTGCTTGATCTTTGGCCCAGGCCCCCAATCGGCAGCGAATGAGTCGTAGGTATAGACGGTGAGGACGGGTTTATCGGCGGCGTGCGCCAGCAATGGCGCGGCTAATAGGGCCAACAGTGGCCAGATTTTGTTTAACACTTTGCACTCCCTTAATGGTGGTGGCAAAGGTCTTTGAGCAGCAGCAGGCTCTCTCAAATCCCTCCGCCGGTATTAACCGGATCAGGTTCGACGGGTATGCTCTCAGCCCGCATCGATAGCGGGCACCCCGTTGAGACAGGCGCTTATTGTAAAGAGCAGGTGCGGGTTTAGAAAGCCGTTTGTTAATCCTCGGGAGACGGGGGATGCTCCGGCGGGGCGAACCAGGCAGATTTAAAGTCGAACCAGCCTAAGGTATTCATGCGTACGCCGCGCATGCTGTGCTGGCCGTGCAATTTGAGCCAGTGGTGGAATAGGGGGTGAAGCAGATGGCGTTGGATTAATTGTTGGCTCCACTCGGCCATCGCGAGACGTTGCTCCCGCCAACGGCGGGCCTCTTGGGCCAGATCCAGCCCGCTACAGTGGGCGAGCAGCGGCATCTCGTACAGCATGGCGAAGATGGAGAACTCTAGCGGTAGGTAGAAGTTGGCGCTGCCCAGCCACAGATCGCTACAGGCCTCACCCTGGTGCCAGCGCTCATAATCGATTTCCTGCATTTCCAGCGTGACGCCATGGGCGCCCAGCAGCGGTTGTAGTGCCTGATAGATGGCGTGAAACTCGGAGTGATCGCGATAGACGGTGACGCGCAGATGCGTCAGTTGTGGCGGCTTGGGGGCGATAGCGAGCATCTTGTTGTGGTGCCAGCGTGGCAACAGGCCGTAGGCGGGGGACCAATAGCGCTGATGCAGAGGGCTGGCGTTATTGAGCAAGGCGATGGGACTGATGGTCTGGCACAGCCAGGCGCGTACCGCGGGATCGCGTAGCTGCGCGCTGCGCTGGTCGAACAGCATAAAGTAGCAGCCCTCCTCCAGGCGGCTCTCTAACTCGTCACCGCCACCGCCTTCGGCCTGGAGTTGTACCCCGGCATGTACCAATTCCTCGGAGATCTCAGGCAATACCCAGATGTTGACTTCATCGATCAATGCTCGGTAGCCGAAATAGGCGTCGAAGGCGCGGATCTTTAACTGATACGGCGTGTTACGAACTACCTGATAGGGGCCCGTACCACTCGGCAGGCGGGCGAAGTCCGCCATCTGCTGCCACTCCTGTGGCAGGATCATCGCGGGCACGCTGCCGAGTAACCAGGGTAACCAGGCGTCCGCCTCGTGCAGATGGATATCGATCACGTGGGGCGTAGGCGTGTCGATGCGGGCAATGTGGCGAAACAACGGGAGTGGGCGTAGGCGTTCCAAGGAGGCGATGACATCTGCCATGGTGAGCTCTCGCCCGTGATGAAAATGAATCGCCGGGCGTAGGTAGAAGCGCCAGTGACATGGGGTGAGTGCCTGCCAATGGTGGGCCAGATCGGATTCGAGTTCCCCATTTTCCTCATTTATACGCGTCAGGCCGCTGAAGATCTGGCGCGCCAGATGGGTCTCCGAACGGCGTAGCGGCGAGGCGGGTAACAGCCCGAGGAGAGGACGATAGTAGAGGATACGTAGGATATGGCGCCCCTGGCGAAAACTGCGTCCCAGTTGAGCCAGCAGCATCTGGCGCGCACTGTCACGGTCGCCGACCAACTGCACTAATTGCTCGAAGTGGTCCTGTTCCATCAACTCCTCGGCACGCAGTTGCTGCATCTCTAGGGCACTACGTTGGAAGCTAAGATGGGACTGTTTACCGCGACCACTGGCGGCCTGCCAGTGTAACCAACCCTGTTGTTGCATCGTATTGAGCAGGGTACGGACATGGCGACGCGAGCAATTAAGCGCCTCAGCCAGCTGTGCCAGGGTGGTGTGACAACTCTGCCCCTGACAGTGTTGCCACAGACGAATGAATTGGTGTTGCAGCCGGGGTGTCGACATAAATGAGGATCTCTTCGCTAAAAGTCATCCATTTTTCTTTCCTCATATTACGCAGATAATGGCAACAGATGAAAGAGGGTATCTCTCCGACATCGAAGAGTGTTTCTGAGTAAAGGTGCTTTTCACCGGCCGGCGATCGTTGATCGTCGGCATTTTTCTGTTCGGGGCGAGCGGTTGGCAGATAAAAATGTGCCGTACTTCATATGCCCTTCTCCTGCCTGCGCTTTTTTCATCGTCGCCATCGTGAACGCTGCTATGCTAACGCGACACTCGCCCGATAGCTGGATAGGTTGCGGCCGGGCGTGTCCATCGAATCGACAATAAAAAAGTATAAGGATGGCATCGCATGGAAAAAATGGAGCGACTCACGCCGTTAAAACCGTTACCTGCATTGATCGCGTTAGTTATCGGCTTGACGATCTGGTTTATTATTCCCGCCCCCACAGGGGTGAGCCCAAATGCCTGGCAGCTGTTGGCCCTCTTCGTCGGCACCATCGCCGCCATTATCGGTAAGGCGTTGCCCATCGGCGCCGTTTCGGTAGTGGCCATCGCCTTAGTGGCGCTGACCGGGGTCACCAATCCCGGCAAGCCTGCGGCGGCGTTGAATGATGCGCTGAGCGGTTTTTCCAATTCGTTGATCTGGCTTATCGGTATTTCGATCATGGTGTCACAGAGCCTGAACAAGACCGGGTTGGGCGAGCGCATCGGTTATTGGTTCATCGCGCTGTGTGGCAAGCGGACACTCGGCATCGCCTATGGTCTGGCATTGGCGGAGACGTCGTTGGCGCCGGTGACCCCGAGTAATACCGCTCGTGGCGGCGGCATTATTCATCCTATCATGCGTTCCATCGCCGACAGCTTTGACTCGCATCCACGCCCTGGATCGACAGAGAAGATCGGCCGTTATCTCTCTTTGGTTAACTACAACATTAACCCGATCACCTCGGCGATGTTTATCACTGCTACGGCACCCAATCCATTGATTGTCAATCTCATCGCTAAAGGAACGGGCCATGAGTTTGAGTTATCGTGGGGCGCCTGGGCATTGGCAGCATTACTGCCTGCGCTGCTATCGCTGCTGCTGATGCCGCTGGTGGTCTACTGGCTCTATCCACCGCAGATCCGTCATACCCCCGATGCGCCGGGCTTCGCACGAGAACGTCTCCGGGCGTTGGGGCCGATCTCCTTGGCGGAGAAGATCACCCTGGCAGTATTTATCCTGTTGTTGGTGCTCTGGGCCGATATTCCCGCTTGGCTGTTAGGTGCAGGCTGGTCGGTCAACGCCACCACCGCCGCTTTCATTGGCCTGGCTATTCTGCTGTGTAGCGGGGTGCTCAGCTGGGATGACTTGTTGAAGTGTAAAGGTGCCTGGGACACGGTGGTGTGGTTTGCCGCGTTGGTGATGATGGCGACGTTCCTCGGCAAACTCGGCTTGATAGCCTGGCTTTCGCAGAGTGTCAGCCTGTTGATCGATGGCCTGGGGATGCATTGGGTCGGCGCGATGGTGTTGTTGACCTTGGTCTATGTGTACGCGCACTACTTCTTTGCGAGTACCACGGCGCACATTACCGCCATGTTTGCCGCCTTCTTCGCCGCCGGTTTAGCGTTGGGGGTACCGCCGGCACTGTTCGCCTTGGTCCTGGCGTTCTCTTCATCGTTGATGATGTCGCTGACGCATTACGCTACCGGTACCGCACCGATCATCTTTGGATCTGGCTATGTCACGCTAGGCGAATGGTGGAAGACCGGTTTCATTCTCAGCGTGGTGAACCTGACGCTGTGGCTGAGCGTCGGTAGCCTATGGTGGCATTGGCTGGGCTACTGGTAATCGAGCTGGCTATCGAGGGGGGTGCTGAACGCGGTATGAGCACGGCGGGTCGGGTTTCCGGCCCGCCGTGTGCTTAACGCAAGAAGGTGGGACGGCGTGCCTCATAGGCGGCGATGTCCGCCTCATGTTGCAAGGTCAGGCCGATGCTGTCCAACCCACGCATCAGGCAATGGCGCCGGAACGGATCGAGATGGAAGGGATAGCGTTGTTCTCCTGCCTGCAGTGTCTGCTGTTCTAGGTCGACGCTGAAGGCGATGCCCGGCGCGGCGTTGACCAGGGCGAACAGCGTGTCGATTTGCGCCTCGCTGAGGGTAATCGGGAGCAGTTGGCTGTTTAAGGCGTTGCTATAGAAGATGTCGGCAAAACTGGGGGCGATGATCACCCGAAAGCCGTAGTCACTCAGCGCCCAGGGGGCGTGTTCGCGTGAGGAGCCACAGCCAAAGTTTTCTCGTGTTAGCAAGATGCTGCCTTGGCGGTAGGCGGCCTGGTTAAGGACGAAGTCGGGATGCGGGCGTTCGCCTGCGTCGTCGAGGAAGCGCCAGTCATGGAACAGATGGCGGCCAAATCCGCTACGCGTCACCTTCTGCAGAAACTGCTTGGGAATGATGGCATCGGTATCGACATTGGCGGCATCCAGGGGCACCACGATGCCGGTGTGGCGAATGAATTCAGTCATGGTTCCCCTCCTGGAACTGGCGGATATCGGCGAAGTGGCCACAGATGGCGGCGGCGGCGGCCATGGCTGGGCTGACCAAGTGGGTGCGCCCACCACGGCCTTGACGCCCCTCGAAATTACGATTGCTGGTTGAGGCGCAGCGCTCTCCCGCGCCTAAGCGGTCGTTGTTCATAGCCAGGCACATGGAACAGCCCGGCAGGCGCCATTCGAAACCCGCCTCGGTAAAGATCACGTCTAGCCCTTCCGCCTCGGCCTGCGCCTTGACCGGGCCGGAGCCAGGAACCACCATGGCCTGCACGCCAGGCGCGACACGGCGCCCGCGGGCGATGGCGGCGGCCGCGCGCAGATCCTCGATGCGTGAGTTGGTGCAGGAACCGATGAAGACCCGATCGACGGCGATCTCGCTCATGCGCACGCCGGGTTGCAGATCCATATAGGCTAATGCCTTACAGGCCGAGGCGCGGGCGATCGGGTCGGCCAGCGTATCGGGATGGGGGATCGGCGTATCGATGGCGATTACCTGGCCGGGATTGGTGCCCCACGTTACCTGTGGGGCGATCTCACTGGCCTGCAGGGTGACGACGCGATCGTAATGTGCGTCCGGATCGGCGCGCAGCGTACGCCAGTAGTCGACCGCTTGCCGCCACTGCTCACCTTGTGGTGCGAACGGCTTATCACGCAGGTAGGCGTAGGTCGTCTCGTCCGGGGCGACTAGCCCAGCCTTGGCACCCAGCTCGATCGCCATATTGCACAGCGTCATGCGCCCCTCCATCGATAGCGCCTCCACTGCCGGGCCACAGAATTCCACCACATAACCGGTGCCGCCGGCGTGACCGATGTGGCCGATCACCGCCAGCACCAGATCTTTGGCGCTGATCCCGACGGCACATTCGCCCTCGATCGCGATCTTCATGGTCCGCGCTCGCCCCTGCTTGAGGGTCTGAGTGGCTAAGACATGCTCTACCTCGGAGGTCCCGATGCCGAACGCCAGCGCGCCGAAGGCGCCGTGGGTGGCGGTATGGGAGTCACCGCAGACGATGGTACTGCCCGGCAGGGTCATTCCCTGTTCCGGCCCAATGACGTGGACGATCCCCTGGAGGGGATGGTGCAGATCGTACAGTTGGATGCCGAATTCGCGGCAGTTAGCGATTAGGGTCTCCATCTGAATGCGTGCCATCTCGCCGCAGGCATGGATATCTCGGCTCTGGGTGGAAACATTGTGATCCATGGTGGCGAAGGTCAGCTCGGGGCGCCGCACACGGCGTCCCTTAGCGCGCAGTCCGTCAAAGGCCTGCGGTGAGGTAACTTCATGTACCAGGTGGCGGTCGATATACAGCAACGGGGTCTCCCCCTCGGCCTGGCGCACCAGGTGAGCATCATACAGTTTTTGATACAGTGTCTGACCCATGGTTAGGCCTCCTGAATGATCAGTCGAGCGATGGCATCGCCCATCTCGTCGGTACTGGCCGCCGTCCCCTGAGGGGTCAGGTCGGCGCAGGCGATGCCTTGGCTCAATGCCTGGTTGACCGCACGCTCGATGGCCGCGGCGGCGTCGGGGGCTGCCAGGCTATGGCGCAGCAGCAACGCCAGCGACAGGATCTGGGCGATGGGATTGGCCAGGTTCTTTCCGGCGATGTCCGGCGCCGAGCCGCCTGCGGGTTCATACAGGCCGAAGCCCTGTTCATTCAGGCTGGCTGAGGGCAGCATCCCCATCGATCCGGTCAGCATGGCACACTCATCGGAGAGAATGTCGCCGAACAAGTTGCTGCACAGCAGCACGTCGAACTGGCTAGGATCTTTGATCAACTGCATGGTGGCGTTATCGATATACATATGATTCAGCGTGACCTGGGGATAATCACGCGCGATTTCGCTGACGACCTCACGCCATAACAGCGAGCTTTGTAACACATTGGCTTTATCGATGGAGGTGACCCGAGCGCGGCGTGTCGCTGCCGCCTCGAAGGCGAGACGGGCGATGCGTTCAATCTCAAAGCGATAGTAGACTTCGGTGTCAAAGGCACGCTGATGCATCCCCTGTCCTTCGCGCCCCTTCGGCTGCCCAAAATAGATCCCCCCGGTCAGCTCACGCACACATAAGATGTCAAAGCCACGCGCGGCGATATCGGCACGCAGTGGGCACAGGGCCTCGAGGCCGGGATAGAGGCGCGCCGGGCGCAGGTTGCAGAACAGCTTGAAGTGTTTTCGCAGTGGCAACAGGGCGCCGCGCTCCGGCTGTTCGCTCGGCGGCAGGTGCTCCCAACGCGGCCCGCCGACGGATCCGAATAGGATGGCATCGGCCTGTTCACAGCCGTGCAAGGTGGCCTTGGGCAGCGGAGTGCCATGACGATCGATGGCGATACCGCCGATGTCATACTCGCTGGTGGTGATACGCAGACCGAAGCGGCTGCGAATGGCATCCATGACCTTATGGGCCTGTGCCATGACTTCTGGGCCGATGCCGTCGCCGGGCAATACGGCAATATGATGGTGATGGCTCATTGTTACAAGGCTTCCTTAGTCGTCTGTGTGGCGGAGTGAGCGCTGGCATGCAGGCGTTGACGCTCCTGCTCGACCTGACGTGCGCGCCAGATATGGTTCAATACATGGATTAAGGCTTGGGCGGAGGAGTCGACGATATCGGTGGTCAGCCCGACGCCATGGAAGCGTCGACCCTGGTGCTCGGCGACGATATCCACCTGCCCCAGCGCATCGCGGCCTTGCCCCTTGGCCGATAACTGATACTTCACGATATCGACCGGAATGTCGGTGATACGGGTGATCGCCTGGTAGACGGCATCGACGGGACCGTTACCGGTTGCCGCTTCGGCACGGATCTCATCGCCGCAAGCCAGCCTTACCGAGGCGGTGGCCATCACACTGCTGCCCGATTGCACGCTGAAGTATTCCAGGCGAAAGTGATCGGCTTCCTCTTGTTGGCGGTCGATAAAGGCCAATGCCTCCAGATCGTAGTCGAAGACCTGGCCTTTTTTGTCCGCCAGGCGCAGGAAGGCTTGATACAACCGCTCCAGATCGAAGTCGTGCCCCTCGCGATAGCCCATCTCTTCCATACGATGCTTGACGGCGGCGCGTCCGGAGCGGGAGGTCAGGTTTAACTGGATCTGCGGTAATCCGATCGATTCTGGGGTCATGATCTCGTAGTTTTCGCGATTCTTCAGTACACCGTCTTGATGAATACCCGAGGAGTGAGCGAAGGCGTTGGCGCCGACCACCGCCTTATTGGCCGGAATCGGCATGTTGCACAGTTGGCTCACCAGTTGGCTGGTGCGATAGATCTCTGGGTGATGGATGGCAGTATGCACCTGCAACAGATCGGCACGGGTGCGGATCGCCATGATCACCTCCTCTAACGCACAGTTGCCCGCGCGCTCCCCGATCCCATTCAGTGTGCCCTCTACCTGGCGTGCGCCAGCCTGGATTGCGCTGATTGAGTTGGCACAAGCCATCCCCAGATCGTCGTGGCAGTGAACGGAGATCACCGCCTGATCGATGTTGGGGACGCGTTCGAACAGGGTATGGATGATGCCGCCAAACTGGTAGGGGGTGGTGTAGCCGACCGTATCGGGAATATTGATGGTCTTAGCGCCCGCCGCGATGGCGGCTTCGACGATGCGGCACAGGTTATCGATAGGGGTACGCCCGGCATCTTCGCAGGAGAATTCGACGTCATCGGTGTAGCGACGGGCCCGTTGAATCGCCTGGCGCGCCATGGCGATGGCATCGTCAAATGAGCGACGCAGTTTAGACTCCAGGTGCAGGGTCGAGGTGGCTAAGAAGGTATGGATGCGGAAGGCTTCCGCGACGCTCAGCGCCTCGGCGGCGGCGTCGATATCGGCCTCGACGCAGCGCGCCAGGGCGCATACTCGGCTGTGCTTGATCTGTTGGGCGATGGCGCGTACAGAAGCGAAGTCGCCGGGGGAGGAGATGGGAAAGCCCACCTCCATCACATCGACCCCCATGCGTTCTAACGCCAGGGCGATCTGCAGTTTCTCTTTAACACTCAGGCTGGCTTGCAAGGCTTGTTCACCGTCGCGCAGCGTGGTATCGAAAATGATTACCTGTTGGCTCATCGTTCCATTCCTCGAAATAGTTCCCTGTCGTAAAGCGCCGCGCCGTGTTTTTACTAAAAAAAAAACCCGCGCTATTGCGCGGGTTGGTAGATCGGGTGGGGGATTTACTGGTAACCTCCGCCCATACGCCATCCGCGCAATGCCTCTGCGAGAATAAGTAGTAGTAGGTTCTGGCGTATGAACATCATAACGTTACCCATTGTGAATCACCGATTGATATAAAGTGATACTGGATAGTTTTTGCCTTGTCAACACATCGCTGTTGTGAGACGGCGCATGCTCCGGCTTATCGACAAGAGGTTATTTTGCAAAATTGGATAAAACCAGAAGGATAAATTGTTTCTGCGGCGTCGTTTTGATGTATCGAGAGATAAAAAACATAAAAATTTGTAAATATGTTTAGATAAAAATAAAAACCACCTAAATGAATAATCTGAAATTATTTAATGCTACTTTCTTAATAATTAAGTACAGCTACACTATTAATCTATAGAATATTTGTTTGATAAGTTATTGTAACTATTTTTCTTATACTACAGTCTAATATTTATAACCTTACATAATGACTTATTTTTTCAAATAATCAGAATAAACGAATTTATATCCGGTAACTATACCGGTGAACCAGGGTAAACGCGCAGGGAGGTTGCCATGACAGAGACGGAACAGGATACTCAGATGACCTCGGTTGAAGGCCATCATACGGCGGAGAATACTCTGCGAAATGTCGATCTTAACCTGTTGACGGTATTTGATGCCGTGATGCAGGTACAGAGTATTACCCGCGCCGCACGTTCACTTAATATGACTCAACCCGCCGTGAGCAATGCGGTAGCTCGTTTAAAACTGATGTTTAACGATGAACTATTTATGCGCTATGGGCGAGGTATCCGCCCGACTAACCGGGCTTATCAGTTGTTTGGCCCCGTTCGTCAGGCACTGCAGATCGTACGCAATGAGTTACCTGGTGCGCGCTTTAAACCGGAAAGTAGCGAGCGCTTGTTCAATATTTCCATCACGAGTCCACTGGATATCTTACTGACGGCTAAGCTGCTTAAACAGATTAAACAGTATGCGCCGCGGGTACAAGTCAACTTTGATTCACTGGTGAATGAGCAGATTGAGCGTAAATTACGCTACCAGGAGAGTGATTTCCTGATCGATTATCAGGATCTACCTGGTGATGAGTTTTGCCGTGAGGCGTTGTTTGAGGATGAGTTTGTACTCGCCGTGGCTCAAGCACATCCACGTATCGGCGCGGAATGCACACTACGTAATTTATTGCTGGAGTCACATGCCGTGGTCAGTATTAATCAATTCTCCAGTGTCAGCCGCTTTTTTTATGTGCATACCGATCTATTTCGCCAGATGGCTTACCAAGGTACGGACTTAAGCAGTGTATTAAGTATGGTCTCGAAGACGGAAATGGTGGCGATCGCACCACGATGGATGGTGGATCAATATGCCGATTACCTGCAGATTCGCGCCGTTACCTTGGTTGAGCTCGAGACACGGCGCACCTGCTTCTTCAATTGGCACCGAGCCTCCGAGCGTGATAGCGCCCATGTTTGGTTGCGTCAGTTGATGAGCGATTTCGGGCAACAGTGCCGCGGATAGGTAAACGGGCAGCAATCGCTGCCCTATGCACGTTGTATAGAGGATTATTCTGGTCGTTATTCATCGAGCTTTCGCGAAGAATCGTCGCCGGCGATGAGCGAAAATCTATGGTTGCGCACACGTTTCCAGGCGATAACGGTTGATTCATGCACAGGAAACGGTAGACTGCGCGCGAATTTAGTGCACACCTGTAAGCTGAAATCGGCCTAGTTTAGGTGGGCGTATATCGCGGCAGTACCGCGTTCTTACGATGAATGGACCGAATGATCAAAGCGTTAGAGAATTATCACCTGGTAGCCCGCATTCAAGGACAGATTCATAACTCACCGGATCGCATCGCGCTGCGTGATTGGTCGCCAACGGCCGATTTTGCCTATCGCTGGCGTGAAGTGGGGGCGCAGGTTTCGCGTCTAGCCCGCGCGCTACTGGCTTGGGGCGTCGAGGTTCAAGAGCGGGTGGCTATCTTCGCCCATAACTCCGTTGCGTGGTCGCTGGCCGATCTGGCGATCCTCCATCTGCGCGCGGTGACAGTACCGATCTATGCGACCAACACGGCGTCTCAGGCGGCCTATATCCTCAATGACGCCAGTGTCCGAATCCTGTTTGTCGATGGCCAGGCGCAATATGATGCGGTGTTGGCATTACGTAGTGATTGCCCTCAGTTGCGTCACATTATCGTGTTGACGCGTGATGTCGATCTGCGGGGTTGCGAGATAGCCTGTCATCTGGATGAGTTAGCGCATGCCGAGCATGAGATTTATGCCGAGCCATTGGCGCAGCGTATCGCCGAGGCGACACTCGATGATCTGTTTACCTTGATCTATACCTCCGGTACCACGGGTGAGCCGAAGGGGGTCATGCTGGATTACCGCAACTTGGCGGCACAGCTTTACCTGCATGATGCTCGTCTGAACGTCAGCGATCAGGATGTCTCGCTCTGTTTCCTGCCGCTCTCCCATGTGTTCGAACGCGCCTGGAGTTTCTATGTGATGCATAGCGGGGCGCAGAATGTGTATTTGCACGATACCAATCTAGTCCGTGAGGCGATGCAAGCGGTGCGTCCGACGATGATGTGTGCGGTACCACGCTTCTATGAGAAGATCTTTAGCGCCGTGCAGGCCAAGGTGGCTCAGGCCCCCTGGCTGCGTCGTCAACTGTTCCGCTGGGCGGTATGGTGCGGTGAGCAACGTTTTCTGCGTGAGCGGGCGGGGCGTCCATTAAGCGGTATGATGGCCGCGATGCATCGTGCTGCCGATCGTTTGGTGCTCGGTAAGCTGCGCGATATCCTCGGTGGGCGCGTTCGCTTCTTGCCTGCCGCCGGTGCCAAGTTGGATGATCAGGTGATCCTGTTCTTCCAAGCGTTGGGGCTAAATATCAAGTATGGCTATGGGATGACCGAAACGTGTGCCACCGTCTCCTGTTGGGAAGAGCACGATTTCCGCTTCGGCTCTATCGGCCGTCCTCTGCCCGGCATCGAGGTGCGTATCGCCGAAGAGAATGAGATCCAAGTGCGCGGCCCGATCGTGATGCGCGGCTATTTCAATAAGCCGCAGGAGACCGCACAGAGCTTCACCGCCGATGGCTGGTTGAAGACCGGCGATGCGGGGGCGTTGGAT
Organism: Edwardsiella tarda ATCC 15947 = NBRC 105688; assembly: GCF_003113495.2. Lineage (NCBI taxonomy): Bacteria > Pseudomonadati > Pseudomonadota > Gammaproteobacteria > Enterobacterales > Hafniaceae > Edwardsiella > Edwardsiella tarda. The sequence continues at coordinate 2,895,416 of NZ_CP084506.1, read as the reverse complement.
GCCCAGGGAAATCTGTTTATTACCGAACGCCTGAAGGATCTGATGAAGACCTCCAATGGCAAGTACATCGCGCCGCAATTGGTCGAGGGGACGCTGGCACGAGATCGCTTTATTGAGCAGGTGGCGGTGATCGCCGATGCCCGTAAGTTTGTTTCGGCGTTGATCGTGCCGTGTTTCGATGCGTTGGAAGAGTATGCGCGTTCGATCAATCTCAAGTATCACGATCGTCTCGATCTGTTGCGTCACAGCCATATCGTGGAGATGTTCGAACTGCGTCTGGCGGAGATGCAAAAAGAGTTAGCCAAGTTTGAACAGGTCAAGCGCTTCACCCTGTTGCCACAGGCTTTCTCCATGGAGTTGGGCGAATTGACGCCGACGCTGAAATTGCGCCGTAAGATCATCCTGAGCCGTTATCATCAGGAGATCGAGTCCATGTATCTGGAACATTGATCGCCGAGGGCGTCGGCGGAGATACGCTGCCGACGCCACTATGATTAACCTCTGAATTTCGCCTCCTTTCAGTCATAAGCAGGGGCTACCTGCTATGACTTTCAGTGTTTTATCTGCCCGATATCCTTCGCCACAGAGTTCTCTGCATCATGCGACTTTTTTGTCCGACGAGGCCGTTTGCTCCGTCGGAAAAGTGACGTTAATGTAACCACATTGCGGCATAACATGATCAGGGTGCCGCTGCGCGCGGCGGTAGCGCCGTCTTTGTTCAGCCACGCAGGCAGGAGTCACAGGCTATGGAGAGATTATCGGGAGCCGAGATGGTGGTTCGCTCGCTGATCGATCAGGGTGTCAAACACCTCTTTGGTTATCCGGGCGGTACCGTACTGGATATTTATGATGCGCTGCATACCCTCGGTGGTATCGAGCATATTCTTGTACGGCATGAACAGGGCGCGGTGCATATGGCTGATGGTTATGCTCGTGCGACGGGGCAGGTGGGCGTGGTGCTCGTTACCTCTGGGCCGGGAGCGACCAACGCTATCACCGGGATTGCCACCGCCTATATGGATTCGGTACCGCTGGTGGTGCTTTCCGGTCAGGTGGCTTCATCGTTGATCGGTAACGATGCTTTCCAAGAGTGCGATATGGTCGGTATCTCGCGCCCTGTGGTGAAGCACAGTTTTCTGGTTAAGCGTAGCGAGGATATTCCCACGGTGCTGAAGAAGGCTTTCTATCTGGCCAGTAGCGGGCGACCGGGGCCGGTGGTGGTCGATTTGCCCAAGGATATCCTCAATCCGGCACAGAAATATCCCTATAGCTACCCAGAGCAGGTAAGCCTGCGCTCCTATAATCCGACTTGCCAGGGGCATCGCGGTCAGATTAAGCGAGGACTACAGACGTTGTTGGCAGCTCGTCGCCCGGTGATCTACGCTGGTGGTGGGGTGATCAGTGCCGAGTGTCATACTGCGTTACGGGCGCTGGCTCAGCAGCTTAACTTACCCGTCGTGACCTCACTGATGGGATTGGGTGCCTTCCCGGCCTCGCATCCGCAGTGTCTGGGAATGCTGGGCATGCACGGCACCTATGAGGCCAATATGGCGATGCATCATGCCGACGTGATCTTCGCCGTCGGGGTACGTTTCGACGATCGTACCACCAATAATTTAGCCAAGTATTGCCCCGAGGCTACGGTGGTACATATCGATATTGATCCCAGTTCGATCTCGAAAACCGTCACCGCCGATGTGCCGATTGTCGGCGATGCTGGCGATGTCTTGGCGGTGTTACTGGCGTTACTGGCACAGGGGGATAATCAACAGGATTTCGACAGTGTGCGTGACTGGTGGCAGCAGATCGCCCAGTGGCGCGAACGCCAGTGTCTGCGTTATGCCTGCGATGGGCAACGGATCAAGCCGCAACAGGTGATCGAGACGCTACACCGCCTAACGAACGGCGAGGCCTATGTTGCCTCCGATGTCGGCCAGCACCAGATGTTTGCCGCGCTCTACTATGGCTTCGATCACCCTCGGCGTTGGATCAACTCGGGTGGGTTGGGCACCATGGGATTCGGCTTGCCTGCGGCGCTCGGCGTACGCCTGGCGTTGCCACAGGCTACGGTGCTGTGTATCACCGGTGATGGTAGTATCCAGATGAATATTCAGGAGTTATCGACGGCACTGCAGTACGATCTGCCGATCGTTGTGGTCAACCTGAATAACCGTTTCTTAGGGATGGTGAAGCAGTGGCAAGATATCATCTACGCCGGGCGTCATTCCCAATCCTATATGCAATCCTTGCCCGATTTTGTTCGCTTAGCAGAAGCCTACGGTCACGTCGGCATTGCTATCCGTCATCCCGATGAGTTGGAAGAGAAGCTGCGCGAGGCATTAGCGATTCGGGATCGTCTGGTGTTTGTCGATGTGACGGTCGATGAGACGGAGCATGTTTACCCGATGCAGATCCGCGGCGGGGCGATGAATGAAATGTGGCTGAGCAAAACCCAGAGGAGCTAATCATGCGGCGGATTTTATCGGTATTACTGGAGAATGAATCCGGCGCCTTGTCGCGAGTGGTCGGACTGTTTTCCCAGCGTGGCTACAACATTGAGAGCCTGACGGTGGCGCCGACGGACGATGCGACCCTATCGCGTATGACCATCCAGACTAAGGGCGATGCGCAAGTCTTGGAGCAGATCGAGAAGCAGTTGCACAAGCTGGTCGATGTATTGCGTGTGAGCGAGTTGGTGCCCGACGCCCATGTAGAGCGTGAGATCATGCTGGTGAAATTGCGTGCCAGCGGCTATGGACGTGAGGAGATCAAGCGTAGTACTGATATCTTCCGTGGCCAGATCGTCGATGTGACGGCCTCGCTGTATACGGTGCAGTTGGCGGGTACCAGCGACAAGCTGGATGCCTTTCTGGCTGCAGTGCGGGAGGTTGCTGAAATTGTTGAAGTGGCCCGCTCTGGGGTGGTTGGCGTGGCGCGCGGTGAAAAAATCATGCGTTGACAGATGGTTACTCTGTCGTCACTGCACGTTTCATGGCCCGGCTTTGTGTCGGGCCTCTTATTTTTCCATTTTTGCTGACGCCTTTCAGCTAAATGGGTTGCTCCGTGAGCATTTATGCGCTTAGATCGTTAGATATTAAGCGAATAAGCCAAGGCATGCGCGGTCACCGCGAGGGGATTGCTTGTAAGGGGGAGAATGTGAAACTGGATGAAATTGCGCGTCTTGCCGGGGTCTCGCGCACTACCGCCAGCTATGTGATTAATGGTAAGGCCAAACAGTATCGCGTGAGCGATAAGACGGTAGAGAAGGTCATGGCGGTGGTCCGTGAACATAATTACCATCCGAATGCGGTGGCTGCCGGGTTACGTGCCGGGCGAACGCGTTCTATCGGATTGGTGATCCCGGATCTGGAGAATACCAGCTATACCCGTATCGCGAATTATTTGGAGCGCCAGGCGCGTCAGCGTGGTTACCAACTGCTGATCGCCTGTTCAGAGGATCAGCCAGATAACGAAATGCGTTGTATTGAGCACCTGTTGCAGCGGCAGGTCGATGCGATCATCGTTTCGACGGCGTTACCGCCGGAGCATCCCTTCTATCAGCGCTGGGCCAACGATCCGTTGCCGATCATCGCCCTCGATCGCGCCCTCGATCCGGAGCATTTCATCAGTGTCGTCGGTGCCGATATGGATGATGCGGAGATGCTGGCGGCCGAACTGCGCCGCTTCCCCGCGCAGTCGGTGCTGTATCTTGGCGCACTCCCGGAGCTTTCTGTTAGCTTCTTGCGTGAGCAGGGGTTCCGTAAGGCTTGGCAGGGCGATGAGCGTCAGGTCAATTATCTGTATACTAACAGCTATGAGCGTGATGCCGCGGCAACGGCATTTAGCCAATGGTTGCAACATCACGCGATGCCGCAAGCGTTGTTTACCACCTCTTTCCCTCTACTGCAGGGGGTGCTGGATGTGACGCTGAAGAAGCAAGGGCATTTACCGAGCGACTTAGCCATCGCGACCTTTGGTGATAATGAATTGCTGGACTTCCTGGATTGCCCGGTACTGTCTGTTGGGCAACGTCACCGCGACATCGCCGAACGGGTGCTGGAGCTGGTGCTGGCGAGCCTGGATGAGCCGAGAAAACCGAAGCCGGGCTTGAGCCGGATGCGGCGAATTCTGTTACGGCGAGGTCGGCTAAACCGACAATAAAGTAGAATAAAAACCGGCTGTTGCCGGTTTTTTTACGCGTGAAGTAGGGGGATAGTCCGATGCCCGTCGTGCGATAACGATGGCCTCGCTGTGGAGTCAAGGGGATAGCCGATACGACATCAGATAATTCTATGGTTTAAAAAGCTAATTGAATCATTTTTGTCGATTAAATATGTTGTATCAAAGTGTATTTGTGGATATTTATATTGCAAAGTATCTTGTTGTTGGTTTGAACTGTTGCTTGTTGATGCGTTGTGTCGCGGTCGTGGTTATTTTTTTCGAGATTAAAGGAATAGTCTTAAAAAATCAGGTTATTGCTCAAAATAAAAGCAAAAAAATATCGTTCAATGGTTTGGCTTGCACCGTATAGGGGCCTTGTCACGTCGAGAGGGGGATGAGAGAGAAAGATGATTAATTATTTTAACGTATTAGTTTTGATGGGAGGGAGGGGCTGAAAAATCTGGAAAAATATTTAATAGAAGAAAGCCATTATTATTGAGAGTAAAGTAAGAAAAAATACGATAAAATAAAAGGACAGTGATGAATGTAATATAATATCATGAAATTAAAAGATATTTTTAATTTCGATGTTTGCTCGTATTATTCAGAACGTTCTCGTTAGCACACCTCTCTTGGTTTGGGTGATTTGTGTTCAGATTGGTTAAAACGAGAGCTGTATTGCAAAAAATGAGTAAAGTTTAGGATGCGTTAGGTGGGTCATTTTACAGTTATTACCGTGGATTGATTTGAAATTCCTACCATTTATCATGATGTTAATTTGTACACTCTGCGCTCAGATTTTTCTTGCCTATTTTGTTTAAAAGAAGCGTTGACAAAAATATTGCCAAACCGCGTCCGCTCTGGCTTGACAAGGTTTTCCTCCCCTCCGTAAACTTCTTAACGTGGGAATTTGTGGGATAAAGTGGTGATATGGGGCGGCGAGGAGTTACTCCAGCATGTTTCGTGGTGCAACAACCATCAATCTCGACAGCAAGGGACGTCTAGCGGTACCAACCCGCTACCGAGACCTGCTGATCGAAGAGGCGCAAGGTCATATGGTTTGTACCATCGATCTCCATCACCCCTGCCTTCTACTTTACCCCTTGCCACAGTGGGAAGTGATTGAACAAAAATTATCCCGTCTGTCGAGTATGAACCCTGCTGAACGTCGCGTGCAGCGTCTATTGCTGGGTCATGCCAGTGAATGCCAGATGGATGGTGCCGGGCGACTGTTGATCGCCGGTACGCTGCGGCAACATGCCGGGCTGCAGAAACAAGTGATGCTGGTGGGCCAGTTCAACAAGTTTGAGCTGTGGGATGAAGAGACCTGGTATCAACAAGTCAGGGACGATATTGAAGCGGAACAGTCCGCAACGGAGATACTCTCCGAGCGCTTACAGGATTTGTCGTTATAGTCATGTCGGAAAATTTTCAACACAAGACCGTGTTGCTTGATGAGGCGGTAGCAGGCCTTAATCTGCGCAGTGACGGTATCTACATCGATGGCACCTTTGGTCGTGGTGGTCATTCGCGTCTCATTCTCTCCCAGTTGGGGGCGGAGGGGCGACTCATCGCCATTGATCGCGATCCGCAGGCCATCGCCGCCGCCGCTCAGATTAATGATGCGCGTTTCTCCATTGTCCACGGTCCCTTTTCGGCATTGGCGGAGTATGTCGAGGAGCTCGGCTTGGTGGGGCGCATCGATGGCATCCTGCTCGATCTGGGTGTCTCCTCACCGCAGCTCGACGATCCGGAGCGGGGCTTCTCCTTTATGCGTGATGGGCCGTTGGATATGCGCATGGATCCATCTCGGGGGCTCTCGGCGGCCGATTGGCTGATGCAGGCGGAGGAAGAGGATATCGCCTGGGTACTGAAGACCTTCGGCGAAGAGCGTTTCGCTAAGCGCATCGCTCGCGCCATCGTCGAGCGTAACCGGACGGAGGCACCGTTGACACGTACGCGTGAACTGGCGGCGTTGATCAGCGAGGCCAGTCCGTTTAAAGAGAAACATAAGCATCCGGCGACGCGCAGCTTTCAGGCGATCCGTATCTATATCAACAGTGAACTGGATGAGATCGAGCGTGCGCTAGAAGGTGCGCTGGCGGTTTTAGCGCCTGCGGGACGCCTGTCGGTGATCAGCTTCCATTCGTTGGAGGATCGTCTGGTAAAACGCTTTATTCGTCAATATAGCCGTGGGCCTCAGGTGCCGAAGGGATTGCCGTTAACCGAGGCGCAGCTACAGGCGCAAGGCGGGCCGCAGCTGAAGGCGCTGGGGAAACGCATGCCGGGCGAACAAGAAGTCGCCAACAACCCGCGCGCGCGTAGCTCGGTGTTACGCGTGGCGGAAAGGATCGCTCGATGATCGGCAATGAGCGCCATTCGCTGATCTCGATCATCGGGGGCGACTTACTGCGTCACGGTAAGCTACCGGTACTGCTGTTTGTTGCGGTATTGGTGTCGGCGCTGTTGGTGGTGACGACCACCCATAAGACACGCCTGCTGACCGCCGAGCGTGAGCAGCTGGTGTTGGAGCGGGATGCGCTAGATATCGAATGGCGTAACCTGATCTTGGAGGAGAATGCGCTGGGCGACCATAGTCGAGTCGAGCGCATCGCCACGGAAAAACTGCATATGCAACATGTCGATCCTGCTCAGGAAAATATTGTTGTTCAACAGTGAATTAGCTGGATTATGGCGATCAGGTGATTAAGGAATAGATGAAAGCGGTGCGAAAGATACGGCGTCAGGAGGAACAGGCCAGCTTTGTGAGCTGGCGTTTTGCGTTGTTGTGCGGCTGTATCCTCTTGGCATTGCTGGGTCTGCTGGCTCGGGCGGCCTACCTACAGGTCATTAGCCCTGAGCATCTGGTGCGTGAGGGCGACGCGCGCTCTTTGCGTACCCAAGCGATCCCGACGGCCCGCGGCATGATCAAGGATCGTGCCGGACGTCCGTTGGCGGTCAGTGTACCGGTTAATGCGATTTGGGCCGATCCTAAGGAAGTCAACGCGCACGGTGGGATCACGCTGGATACCCGCTGGCAGGCGCTGGCCGATGCGCTGGAGATGCCGTTAGACAAGATGTCGGCCCGCATCAATGCGAATCCACGCGGGCGCTTCGTCTATTTGGCGCGTCAGGTCAACCCGGCGATGGGGGAGTATATCCATAAGCTACGCCTGCCAGGGATCTACTTGAAGCAGGAGTCACGCCGCTATTATCCGGCAGGGCAAGTGACTGCTCACATCATCGGTGTGACCAATATCGACGGTCAGGGGATCGAAGGTGTGGAGAAGAGCTTCGATCGCTGGCTGACGGGGCAACCCGGCGAGCGTACGGTACGTAAGGATCGTTTCGGTCGCGTGATCGAGGATATCTCCTCGGTAGATAGCCTAGCGGCTCATAACCTGTCGCTGAGTATCGATGAGCGTCTACAGGCCTTGGTATACCGCGAGCTAACCAATGCGGTGGCGTTTAACAAGGCAGAGTCGGGGACGGCGGTGTTAGTGGACGTTAACACCGGTGAGGTGTTGGCGATGGCGAACAGCCCTTCCTATAACCCCAATAACTTGACCGATACCCCGCAAGAGGCGATGCGTAACCGTGCCATCACCGATATCTTCGAGCCCGGCTCAACGGTTAAACCGATGGTGGTGATGACCGCCCTGCAACGCGGCATCGTGCGTGAGAATAGCGTGCTCAATACGCTACCGTACTATGTTAACGGCCATGAAATTAAAGATGTGGCGCGTTATGCAGAGCTATCCATTACCGGGATTTTACAGAAGTCGAGTAACGTCGGTGTTTCTAAGCTGGCGTTAGCGATGCCGTCCTCGGCGCTGGTGGAGACTTACTCCAGCTTCGGGTTCGGAAAACCGACCAATTTGGGGTTGGTCGGGGAAAGCAGTGGCATATACCCAAATAAACAACGGTGGTCTGACATAGAGAGGGCCACCTTTTCTTTCGGATATGGGCTGATGGTAACCCCGTTACAGTTGGCGCGTGTCTATGCAACCATCGGCAGCCAGGGCATTTATCGCCCGTTGTCGATCACCAAGGTGGATCCGCCGGTACCCGGTGAGCGGGTGTTCCCCGCCGCGCTGGTACGTAGCGTGATACATATGATGGAAAGCGTTGCGTTGCCCGGAGGGGGCGGCGTCAAGGCGGCAGTGAAAGGTTACCGGGTCGCCGTAAAGACCGGTACGGCCAAGAAGGTTGGGCCCGACGGGCGCTATGTGAATAAATACATCGCCTATACGGCAGGCATTGCGCCCGCCAGCAATCCCCAATTTGCCCTGGTTGTGGTGATCAACGATCCACAGGCAGGGAAATATTACGGTGGTGCGGTATCTGCGCCGGTCTTTGGCGCCATCATGGGCGGGGTACTGCGCACCATGAACGTTGAGCCGGATGCGTTGCCCACGGGTGATAAGAGCGAATTGGTGAACAATAAAAAAGAGGGTTCAGGTGGCAGATCGTAATTTACGCGCGCTTTTGGCTCCTTGGGTGCAACAGGCCCCGGAGCGCGCTTTGCGGGAGATGACATTGGACAGCCGCGTGGCGGCCGCCGGCGATCTGTTTGTGGCCGTGGTCGGCCATTCGGCAGACGGGCGCCGCTTCATCCCGCAAGCCATTGCACAGGGCGTCGCCGCCATCATTGCTGAGGCCGATGGGGTCGCCGAGGATGGCTGCGTGCGTGAGCAGCACGGTGTTCCCGTGGTCTATCTTAGCCGCCTCAATGAGCGTCTGTCGGCGTTGGCAGGGCGTTTCTATGGACAACCGGGCGATGACGTGCAGTTGATCGGCGTCACGGGGACCAACGGCAAAACCACCACCACTCAACTCCTGGCGCAGTGGGCGCAGTTGTTGGGTGAGCGCGGCGCGGTGATGGGAACGGTTGGTAACGGTCTTTTGGGGCAGGTTTACCCCAGCGAAAATACCACCGGCTCTGCGGTCGACGTACAACATATGCTGCGTAACCTGGCCGATGAGGGGGCGACGCTGGTCGCGATGGAGGTCTCCTCCCACGGCTTGGTACAGAATCGAGTATTGGCGTTGCCATTCGTCGCCTCGGTGTTTACGAACCTGAGCCGCGATCATCTGGATTACCACGGCGATATGGCGCAGTACGAACAGGCGAAATGGCGTCTGTTTTCGACGCATCACAGCGGCGAGAAGATCATCAATGCCGATGATGAGGTGGGTCAGCGTTGGTTGGCGAAGTTACCCGATGCGGTAGCGGTTACCCTGGCCGATGCGTTGCCGCAAGCGTGGCCGGGCCGCTGGCTGGCCGCGCGCCGCGTGGACTACCACGACGGCGGTGCCACTATCGATATTGACTCCAGTTGGGGATGTGCGACCTTACACAGCCGCCTGATGGGGGAGTTCAACGTTAGCAACCTGCTGGTGGCGTTGGCGACGCTGTTGGCGCTCGGCTACCCGCTTGAGGCGCTCAGTGCCGTATCCGGTCAGCTACAACCGGTCTGCGGGCGCATGGAGGTGTTCCAGGCCGCAGGCAAACCGACGGTGGTGGTCGATTATGCGCATACCCCGGACGCCTTGGAGAAGGCATTGCTGGCCGCACGCCTGCACTGCCAGGGGCAGTTGTGGTGCCTGTTTGGTTGCGGTGGCGATCGCGATACGGGGAAACGCCCGCTGATGGGCGCCATCGCCGAACAGTATGCCGATCGTGTCGTGGTGACGGATGATAACCCGCGTAGCGAAGAGCCACGCACCATCATCAACGATATTCTGAGCGGTATGCTGGATCCGGGGATGGTGCAGGCTATCCCGGGGCGTGCCGAGGCGGTAACCGCCGCCATCATGCAGGCCGCGCCGCAGGATGTCATCCTGGTGGCCGGTAAAGGGCATGAGGATTACCAACTGGTCGGCAACCGCCGTCTGGATTACTCCGATCGGGTGACGGTAGCGCGCCTGTTGGGGGTGGTAGCATGATTGCGACGACATTACGCACCCTCGCCGATGCCATCGGCGCGACGTTATATGGGGATGATGCTCCGCTCGCGGCGGTGACGACGGATACGCGCAAGTTGACCCCAGGCTGCCTGTTTATCGCCTTGCAGGGGGAGAGCTTCGACGGCCATGACTTTGCGGCTCGCGCCTGTGAGGCGGGGGCTGCCGCGCTGCTGGTAAGCCGTCGCTTGCCGCTTGCCGTGCCGCAACTGCTGGTGGCGGATACGCGTCTGGCGCTGGGGCAATTAGCCGCCTGGGTGCGTAGCCAAGTGCCGGCGCGCGTCGTGGCATTGACTGGCTCGTCGGGCAAGACCTCCGTCAAGGAGATGAGTGCGGCGATCTTGGCGCAGTGTGGCAATGTGCTGTATACCGCCGGCAATCTAAACAATGATATCGGCGTGCCATTGACGCTCCTGCGCCTCGAACCGCAGCACGACTTCGCGGTGATCGAGCTGGGGGCTAACCATGTCGGTGAGATCGCCTACAGTGTGGCGCTGACTCGTCCACATAGCGCGTTGGTTAATAACTTGGCTGCCGCCCATCTGGAGGGGTTCGGTTCATTGGCCGGCGTCGCGCGCGCGAAAGGGGAGATCTTCTCGGGATTGCCCGCGCAGGGAACGGCGATCATCAATGCCGACAGCAACGATTGGGACAACTGGCAACAGGCCTTGCCCACGCAGCGTGTATGGCGGTTCTCGCCGCAGGCGGGGAGCGGTGTCGACTTCTATGCCAGCGAGGTGCGTAGCGAGGTGGATGGAACGCATTTTGTTCTGCATACCCCCACCGGCGAGATCGCCGTTACGCTACCGTTGCCGGGGCGGCATAACATCGCCAATGCGTTGGCGGCGGCGGCACTGACCATGTCGGTCGGTGCCTCGCTGACGCAGGTGCGCCAAGGCTTGGCTGGGCTACACGCGGTGCCGGGGCGATTGTATCCGATCCGCTTGGGCGAGAAGCAATTGCTGTTAGACGACAGCTATAACGCCAACGTCGGCTCAATGAGTGCTGCCGCCGAGGTCTTGGGCGCCATGCCTGGCTACCGGGTGATGGTCGTCGGCGATATGGCCGAGTTGGGCGTAGAGGCCGAAGCCTGCCACCGCCGTGTCGGTGAGGCGGCCCGCGCGGCAGGGATCGATAAGGTGCTGAGCGTCGGCGGATTAAGCCGACTGATCGGCGAGGCCAGTGGTTGTGGCGAACATTACATGGATAAGGGGGCAGTGATTGAGCGCCTGAAACACCTGTTATGCGAACATGCGGCGATCACCATTTTAGTTAAAGGCTCACGTAGTGCCGCAATGGAGCAGGTAGTACGAGGCGTATCTGTGCAGGAAATGCAGGAGAATCAATCATGTTAGTCTGGCTGGCCGAGCACTTGGTCAAATATTTCTCGGGCTTCAACGTCTTTTCCTATTTGACGTTTCGTGCCATCGTCAGCTTGCTGACCGCGTTGTTTATTTCGTTGTGGATGGGACCGCATCTGATCGCCTGGTTACAAAAACTGCAGATCGGGCAGGTCGTCCGTAACGATGGGCCAGAATCACATTTTAGCAAGCGTGGCACCCCGACCATGGGGGGCCTGATGATCCTGACCTCGATTACTATTTCGGTGTTGATGTGGGCCTATCCCTCTAACCCCTATGTCTGGTGTGTGTTGTTCGTCCTTATCGGCTATGGGGTGGTTGGCTTTGTCGATGACTATCGCAAGGTGGTGCGCAAGAATACCGATGGGCTGATCGCGCGCTGGAAGTATTTCTGGCAGTCGGTGATTGCTCTGGTCGTCGCCTTCACCATGTACAGCATCGGTAAAGATACGCCAGCCACCCAGTTGGTGGTGCCCTTTTTCAAGGACATCATGCCGCAGTTGGGGCTGTTGTATATTCTGCTGAGCTACTTCGTCATCGTCGGCACCAGCAACGCCGTTAACCTGACTGATGGCCTGGATGGTCTGGCGATTATGCCGACAGTCTTCGTCGCCGCCGGTATGGGGTTGGTTGCCTGGGCTACGGGTAACGTTAATTTCGCTGCCTACCTTCACATCCCTTATATCCGTTACGCCGGTGAACTGGTGATTGTCTGTACCGCCATCGTCGGCGCCGGGTTAGGGTTCCTCTGGTTCAATACCTATCCGGCCCAGGTGTTTATGGGCGACGTCGGTTCGTTGGCGTTGGGCGGTGCATTGGGCACCATCGCCGTGTTGCTGCGCCAGGAGTTCCTGTTGGTGATCATGGGGGGGGTGTTTGTGATGGAGACCCTGTCGGTGATCCTGCAGGTGGGCAGTTTCAAACTGCGTGGCCAACGTATTTTTCGGATGGCCCCGATCCATCACCACTATGAACTGAAAGGCTGGCCGGAGCCACGTGTGATCGTGCGCTTCTGGATCATTTCGCTGATGCTAGTGCTGATTGGACTGGCAACCTTGAAGGTACGTTAATATGGCTGACTATCAGGGGAAGAAGGTCGTTATCATCGGGCTGGGGTTGACCGGCCTGTCTTGCGTCGATTTCTTCATCGAGCGCGGCGTCGTGCCGCGAGTGATCGATACCCGTCCGACGCCGCCGGGGCTGGACAAGCTGCCTGCGAGCGTCGAGCGTCATCTGGGCGGCATCGAGCAGTCCTGGTTGATGGAGGCCGATCTGATCGTCGCCAGTCCCGGGATCGCCCTCTCGTCGCCGGCGTTGGATCAGGCGGCGCAAGCCGGCATCGAGATCGTCGGTGATATCGAGCTGTTTTGCCGTGAGGCGCAGGCACCGATCGTCGCCATCACCGGTTCCAACGGTAAAAGTACTGTCACGACGCTGGTCGGCGAGATGGCGCACGCCGCCGGTTGGCCGGTCGGCGTCGGTGGCAATATCGGCGTTCCGGCGTTGACCCTGCTGAAACAAGAGTGCCGCCTCTATGTCCTGGAACTGTCCAGTTTCCAGTTGGAGACGACCCATAGCCTGAAGGCCGCGGCGGCCACGATCCTGAATGTCAGCGAAGATCATATGAATCGCTACCCCTTGGGGTTGCAGCAATACCGTGCCGCCAAGCTGCGGATCTATGAGCAGGCCCGCGCTTGTGTGGTCAATGCCGATGATGCGTTGACCATGCCGATTCATGGCGCCGATGCGCGTTGTGTCAGCTTCGGTGTCGATGTGGGCGACTACCATCTCAATCGTCAACAGGGTGAAATCTGGCTGCGGGTGCGTGGGGAGAAGATCCTCAATACCAGCGAGATGCAGCTCACGGGGATGCATAACTATACCAATGCTCTGGCGGCGTTGGCGTTGGCGGATGCCGTCGGTCTGCCTCGCGCTTCAAGTCTGAGGGCGCTGACCACCTTCCGTGGGTTGGCGCACCGTTTCCAACTGGTGCTTGATCATAACGGGGTGCGTTGGATCAACGACTCTAAGGCGACCAATGTCGGGAGTACCGAGGCGGCGCTGAAGGGGTTGCACCTGAATGGTACGCTGCATCTCTTGCTGGGGGGCGATGGTAAGGCGGCAGATTTCACGCCATTGTTACCCTATTTACAAGGGGAGCGTATTCGCCTGTACTGTTTTGGTCGCGATGCCGACCCGTTGATGCAGCTACGCCCCGAGGTCTCTTTGCGTTTCACAACCATGGAGCAGGCGATGCGCGCCATCACGCCACAGTTGCGCTCTGGCGATATGGTGTTGTTGTCACCGGCTTGTGCCAGCCTGGATCAGTTTAAAAACTTTGAGCAGCGCGGCGATGAGTTCGCCCGTCTGGCACGGGAGTTTGGCTGATGCGTCTGCGTCTCGCGCTACCTCGTCCGCGCCTGCCGCGTCTTTCTCTGCCGTTGCTCGGCGGGATAGCACGCCTGCATGACTGGGTGATGGGCGTTAGAGAATCGGATAACACCGGAGCGGTGTTGTACGATCGCACGTTACTCTGGCTAACCTTTGGCTTAGCGGCGATGGGCTTCATCATGGTGACCTCGGCCTCGATGCCTATCGGCCAACGTTTGGCCGACGATCCGTTTCTGTTCGCCAAGCGTGATGCGATTTACCTGACCTTGGCCTTTGGTCTTGCCATGGTGACGCTGCGGGTGCCGATGGCATTTTGGCAGCGTTGGAGCAATGCCATGTTGCTGTTATCGCTGGTGATGTTGCTAGTGGTCTTGGTCGTTGGTAGCTCGGTTAACGGTGCCTCGCGTTGGATTGCGTTGGGGCCGTTACGTATTCAGCCGGCGGAGTTCTCCAAGCTATCGCTGTTCTGTTACCTCGCCAGTTATTTGGTGCGTAAGGTCGAGGAGGTCCGCAACAATTTTTGGGGCTTCTGTAAGCCGATGGGCGTCATGGTGGTGTTGGCGGTGCTACTGCTGGCGCAGCCGGATCTCGGCACGGTGGTGGTTCTGTTCGTCACCACGCTGGGGTTGCTATTCCTCGCCGGTGCTAAGCTGTGGCAATTCTTGGCGATCATCGGATCGGGGATCTTTGCGGTGATCCTGCTGATTATCGCCGAGCCTTACCGTATGCGGCGTGTCACCTCGTTCTGGAATCCCTGGGCCGATCCCTTCGGCAGTGGTTACCAGCTGACTCAGTCATTGATGGCCTTTGGCCGTGGTGAGTTTTGGGGGCAGGGACTGGGTAACTCGGTGCAGAAATTGGAGTATTTGCCTGAGGCGCACACCGACTTTATTTTCTCCATTCTCGGTGAAGAGCTTGGCTATTTCGGTGTGGTTCTTACCCTGTTAATGGTATTCTTCGTCGCTTTTCGTGCGATGTCTATCGGACGCCGTGCGTTAGAGGCCGACCAGCGTTTCTCCGGTTTTTTGGCGTGCGCCATCGGGATCTGGTTCAGCTTTCAGGCGCTGGTTAACGTTGGGGCGGCGGCGGGAATGTTGCCGACCAAAGGGTTGACGTTGCCGCTGATCAGCTATGGCGGTTCCAGCCTGATAATCATGTCGACGGCGCTGGTATTTTTGTTACGTATTGATTATGAGACCCGTCTGGCGAATGCCCAGGCGGTCGTTAAGGGGTCACGATGAGCGGTGCGGCGAATCATCAAGGAGCAAAACGCCTGATGGTCATGGCGGGAGGAACCGGGGGGCATGTCTTTCCCGGTTTGGCCGTGGCGCACTATTTGCAGGCTCAAGGATGGCAGATCCGCTGGTTAGGTACCGCAGATCGCATGGAGGCACAGTTAGTTCCGCAGCACGGCATCGAGATCGATTTTATTCGTATCTCCGGCCTGCGGGGCAAGGGGATTAAGGCCCTGCTCGGTGCGCCGTTTCGTATCCTGCGCGCGGTATTGCAGGCGCGCCGTATCATGCGGGCGTATCGCCCCGATGCGGTCTTAGGGATGGGGGGCTACGTTTCCGGGCCGGGGGGATTAGCCGCCTGGTTGTGTGGCATCCCTGTGGTGCTGCATGAACAGAATGGCATTGCTGGTTTGACCAACCGCTGGCTAGCAAAGATCGCTAAGCGTGTGTTGCAGGCATTTCCCGGCGCCTTCCCCGATGCGCCGGTGGTGGGGAATCCGGTGCGTGAGGCGGTGTTGGCCTTGCCCGCCCCTGCTCAGCGCCTGGCTGGACGTAGTGGGCCGATCCGCGTGTTGGTGGTCGGCGGTAGCCAGGGGGCGCGTATCCTGAATCAGACCCTGCCTCCGGTGGCGGCGCGTCTGGGCGATCGTGTCACCCTATGGCATCAGACGGGCAAGGGAGCCCAACAAGAGGTCGAGGCGGAGTATCAGCGTTTAGGCCTGCATGAACATCGGGTCAGCGAGTTTATCGATGATATGGCGGCCGCGTATGCCTGGGCCGACGTCGTGGTATGTCGTTCCGGTGCGCTGACGGTGAGCGAGATCGCTGCCGCAGGCTTGCCGGCATTGTTCGTCCCCTTTATGCATAAAGATCGTCAGCAGTACTGGAATGCCGCCTCGTTGGCGCGCGCCGGTGCGGCTAGCATTATTGAGCAACCCGATTTCAACGTCGAGACGGTGGTGGAGACGTTAGCGGGTTGGGATCGCCCCACCTTGCTGCTGATGGCCGAGAAGGCCCGGGCAGCCGCCATCACCGATGCGACCCAACGTGTCGCTCAGGTGATCTGTGACGTGGCGCGTTAGTTAATCGCAACCGGGACGGTGAGCCGGCTCGGATTAAAGTTAAAACGGATTACAGTGAATAAGACAGTGAATACTCAACAGCTTGCCAAACTGCGTACCATGGTGCCCGAGATGGGCCGCGTCCGCCACATTCACTTTGTCGGTATCGGCGGCGCCGGTATGGGTGGGATTGCAGAGGTGCTGGCGAACGAAGGGTATCAAATCAGCGGTTCCGATCTGGCCCCTAACGCGGTGACGCAGCAACTGAGTGAGTTGGGCGCGCAGATCTATTTTAATCATCGCCCTGAGAATGTGCGCGACGCCAGCGTGGTAGTGGTCTCCACCGCTATCGCGGCCGATAATCCGGAAATTATCGCCGCCCGCGAGGCGCGTATCCCGGTGATCCGTCGCGCCGAGATGCTGGCGGAGCTGATGCGTTTCCGCCATGGTATCGCTATCGCCGGTACGCATGGTAAGACGACGACAACGGCGATGGTCGCCAGCATCTATGCCGAGGCGGGGCTGGATCCGACTTTCGTCAACGGTGGATTGGTGAAAGCGGCGGGGACGCACGCGCGTCTCGGCTCTAGCCGTTATCTGATCGCGGAGGCTGATGAGAGCGATGCCTCTTTCCTCCATCTGCAACCGATGGTGGCGATCGTCACCAACATCGAAGCCGACCATATGGATACCTATCATGGCGACTTCGAGAACCTGAAACAGACCTTTATCAATTTTCTGCACAACCTGCCCTTCTATGGTCGGGCGGTGTTGTGTATCGATGATCCGGTGATCCGTGAGCTGTTGCCGCGCGTCGGGCGTCACGTGACGACCTATGGTTTCAGCGAGGATGCGGATGTGCGCATCGAAGAGTACCGTCAGAGCGGGGCGCAGGGGGGCTTCTTCCTCTGCCGCCAGGATCGTCCACGCTTGGCGGTGACCCTGAATGCGCCGGGGCGCCATAATGCGCTGAACGCCGCCGCCGCCGCCGCCGTGGCGATGGAGGAGGGGATCGATGATGAGGCGATCCTGCGCGCGCTGAGTGGTTTCCAGGGAACGGGACGCCGTTTCGATTTCCTGGGCGAGTTTAGTCTACAGCATGTGAACAACCAACCGGGACAGGTGATGTTGGTGGATGATTATGGCCACCATCCGACCGAAGTGGATGCGACGATTAAGGCCGCGCGTGCCGGTTGGCCGGATCGTCGCTTAGTGATGGTCTTCCAGCCGCACCGCTTCACCCGTACTCGCGATCTGTACGATGACTTCGCTAACGTGCTGTCGCAGGTGGATGTGTTGCTGATGCTGGATGTCTACCCCGCGGGAGAGAGCCCTATTCCGGGGGCGGATAGCCGCTCGCTGTGCCGGACTATTCGTGGGCGTGGCAAGTTGGATCCGGTGCTGGTTTCGGAGCCGGCAACCCTGGCACAGGTACTGGCTCAGTTCCTACAAGACGGCGATCTGATCCTGACCCAGGGCGCCGGCAATATTGGCCGCGTGGCGCGTGTGTTGGCGGAGCGCCGCCTGCAACCGTCCTCGACAACGGAGTAAGCGATGATGGCGGAAAAAGTAGCGGTATTGCTGGGCGGTACCTCGGCGGAGCGCGAAGTCTCGCTCGAATCGGGCCAGGCAGTAGTGAATGGTCTGAAACAGGCCGGGATCGATGCTTATCCGGTTGATACGCGGGCCTTCCCTGCAACACAATTGCGTGACGCCGGTTTTACGCGCGTCTTTATCGCGTTGCACGGACGTGGCGGTGAGGATGGTACCCTGCAAGGCGTGTTGGAGTTTTTGCAACTCCCCTACACCGGCAGCGGCGTGATGGCCTCGGCATTAACCATGGATAAGCTACGCTCTAAACAGGTGTGGCAGGCGGCGGGATTACCGGTCGCCCCCTATGTGGCGATCAGTCGCGAGCAGTTCGATGAGGGGCTGACCATGGATACGCTGCGTGAGATTAACGATCTCGGGCTGCCGTTGATCGTCAAGCCCAGCCGTGAAGGCTCCAGCGTCGGGATGAGTAAGGTTAACGAGCCGTGCGAGTTCGATCCGGCGTTGGTCGAGGCGTTGCGTCACGACGACGAGATCCTGATCGAGAAGTGTCTGGTGGGGCCGGAATATACCGTGGCGTTTATCGGCGATGAAATTTTACCGTCGATCCGTATCAAAGCGGCGGGGGAATTCTATGATTATGAGGCCAAGTACCTGTCGGATAAGACCGAATACTTCTGCCCCAGCGGCTTGAGTGCCGAGCAGGAGCAGTCATTGGCGACGTTGGTGAAGCGGGCCTACCAGGCGTTAGGGTGTAGCGGTTGGGGCCGGGTGGATGTGATGCAGGATGAGTCTGGCCGCTTCTGTCTGCTGGAGGTTAACACGGCGCCGGGTATGACCAGTCACAGTCTGGTGCCGATGGCCGCACGCCAAGCTGGCATGAGTTTCTCGCAGTTGGTGGTACGCATTTTGGAGTTAGCGGATTGATATGTCTCAGGCAGCCCTGAATTCGCGTGAGCCGAGCGGCTCGCCCCGTAGCCGCAATACTCTGCGGCGTAGCAACGGGATGCGTCTGGCTGGGATGGTGTTTCTGCTGTTGGTATTGGCGGCGATCGCCTCGGGGGGATGGATGGTGGTCAACTGGATGAAAGACGCCAGTCGGATGCCGATGTCCAAGCTCGTGGTGACGGGAGAGCGTCACTTCACGCGTAACGATGATATTCGCCAGGCCATTCTGGCTCTGGGCCCACCGGGGACCTTCATGACCCAGAATGTGGACGTGATCCAGCAGCAGATTGAGCGGTTACCGTGGATCAAGCAGGCTAGCGTGCGTAAGCAATGGCCGAATGAGCTGAAGATCCACGTGGTGGAGTATGTCCCTGTGGCGCGTTGGAATGACTTGCGGTTAGTGGATAGCGATGGCAAGTCGTTCAGCGTTCCGGCCGATAGAACCGGCAAACAGCCATTGCCGTTACTGTACGGACCGGAGGGCAGTGAAATGGATGTCCTGGATGGTTATCGCGCGATGAGCAAGACGCTGGCGAAAGATAACTTTACGCTGAAGATGGTGGCGATGAGTGCCCGTCACTCCTGGCAACTGGGGTTGGCCGACGACATCCGCTTGGAGTTGGGACGCGAAGATGTCACCGGGCGCTTGGCCCGCTTCGAGGAGCTCTATCCGGCATTGCAGCAGCAGGCCGAGGCTACGCATCAGCGTATCAGTTATGTGGATCTGCGTTATGACAGTGGCGCTGCGGTAGGCTGGGCGCCGGCGTACAGCGATACGCCGCCGTCCGCTGCAAATCAGCAACAGAATCAGCAACAGAATCAGGCACAGGCTAAACAACAATGATCAAGTCGACGGACAGAAAACTGGTAGTTGGGCTGGAGATCGGTACGGCAAAAGTCGCTGCGCTGGTAGGGGAGGTTCTGCCCGATGGCATGGTCAATATTATCGGCGTGGGCAGTTGCCCGTCGCGCGGCATGGATAAGGGCGGCGTTAACGATTTGGAGTCGGTGGTAAAATGCGTACAGCGTACCATCGATCAGGCCGAGCTGATGGCCGATTGCCAGATCTCGTCGGTCTATCTGGCGCTTTCCGGTAAGCATATCAGTTGCCAGAACGAGATCGGTATGGTGCCGATCTCGGAGGAAGAGGTGACTCAGGAAGATGTGGAAAACGTGGTTCATACCGCAAAATCGGTACGTGTTCGCGATGAACACCGCGTTTTACATGTGATTCCTCAGGAATATGCCATTGATTATCAGGAAGGGATTAAAAACCCGGTGGGGCTGTCCGGTGTGCGCATGCAGGCCAAGGTCCACCTGATTACCTGTCATAATGATATGGCGAAAAATATTGTTAAGGCGGTAGAGCGCTGTGGGTTAAAGGTCGATCAGTTGATTTTTGCCGGCCTGGCCTCCAGCTATGCGGTCTTGACCGAAGATGAGCGTGAGCTCGGCGTCTGCGTGGTCGATATCGGTGGTGGCACCATGGATATGGCGGTCTATACCGGTGGTGCCCTACGCCATACCAAGGTGATCCCTTACGCGGGTAACGTGGTGACCAGTGACATCGCCTATGCCTTCGGTACTCCCCCGACGGATGCCGAGGCGATCAAGGTGCGTTATGGCTGCGCCCTCGGCTCGCTGGTAAGTAAAGATGAAAACGTCGAAGTTCCGAGCGTGGGAGGACGTCCGCCACGGAGCTTACAGCGTCAGACGCTAGCCGAGGTGATCGAGCCGCGTTATGCCGAGCTGCTAAACCTGGTAAACGATGAGCTATTGCAGTTGCAGGAGCAGTTACGTCAACAGGGCGTGAAGCACCACTTAGCGGCGGGAATTGTGCTGACGGGCGGTGCTGCACAGATCGAAGGGTTAGCCGAATGTGCTCAGCGTGTCTTCCATACCCAGGTGCGTATCGGACAGCCATTGAACATCACCGGCCTGACGGATTACGCTCAGGCGCCGTACTACTCTACGGCGGTTGGGTTGTTACATTACGGCAAAGAGTCTCACCTGAGCGGTGAGGCCGAAGTCGAAAAGCGTGCCTCAGTTGGCAATTGGTTTAAGAAAATCAATGGCTGGTTGAGAAAAGAGTTTTAATGTTTGAAAAAAGGGATCATTCTACGCGTTAATGATTCCGCAGCGACAGGCACAAGACGGAGAGAAACTATGTTTGAACCAATGGAATTAACCAATGACGCGGTGATTAAAGTCATCGGCGTCGGCGGTGGCGGTGGCAACGCCGTTGAACACATGGTGCGTGAACGCATCGAAGGTGTTGAATTTTTTGCGGTGAATACCGATGCGCAGGCTCTGCGTAAGACGGCCGTTGGCCAGACTATCCAGATCGGGAGCGGTATTACTAAAGGACTGGGCGCCGGCGCCAATCCGGAAGTCGGACGTAACGCGGCGGAAGAGGATCGCGAAGCGCTGCGCTCGGCGCTGGATGGCGCCGATATGGTCTTCATCGCGGCCGGTATGGGTGGCGGTACCGGTACCGGTGCAGCACCGGTAGTGGCGGAAGTGGCGAAAGAGTTGGGTATCCTGACCGTCGCCGTGGTCACTAAACCCTTTAATTTCGAAGGCAAACGTCGTATGGCCTTCGCCGAGCAGGGGATCGCCGAGCTGTCTAAGCATGTCGATTCGCTGATCACCATCCCTAACGATAAGCTGCTGAAGGTGTTGGGGCGCGGTATCTCGCTGTTGGACGCGTTCGGTGCGGCTAACGACGTGTTGAAAGGCGCCGTGCAGGGTATCGCCGAGCTGATCACTCGCCCGGGTCTGATGAACGTCGACTTTGCTGACGTGCGTACCGTGATGTCTGAGATGGGCTACGCCATGATGGGCTCCGGCATGGCCAACGGGGAAGATCGTGCGGAAGAAGCGGCCGAGATGGCCATCTCTTCACCGCTGTTGGAAGACATCGATCTGTCTGGCGCGCGCGGCGTGTTGGTCAACATCACCGCAGGCTTCGATCTGCGTCTGGATGAGTTCGAGACGGTGGGTAATACGATTCGTGCCTTCGCTTCGGATAATGCCACCGTGGTGATCGGTACTTCACTCGACCCGGATATGAACGACGAGCTGCGTGTTACCGTCGTCGCGACCGGTATCGGTATGGACAAGCGTCCGGAGATCACCTTGGTGTCCAACAAACAGGGGCAGCAACCGGTGATCGATCAGCGCTACCAGCAGCACGGTTTGTCGCCGTTGCCGCAGGAGAGCAAGCCGGTCGCCGCTAAAGTGGTTAACGATCAGAGCGTGCCGAGCGGCAAAGAGTCTGACGATTACCTGGATATTCCGGCCTTCCTGCGTAAGCAGGCCGATTGAGTATTGGGGAACTCCGCTCTTTGTGCTAAACTGTCTCGCCACCTTTAATGTATAGTCATTATCATTTAGAGGTGGTTGGACGGATAAACACTGCGAGATAACACGATGATCAAACAACGGACCATAAAACGTATCGTTCAGGCGACCGGGGTCGGGTTACACACCGGCAAGAAAGTCACGCTGACCATGCGCCCGGCGGCAGCAAATACCGGGATCATCTATCGTCGCACTGACTTGAATCCTCCGGTTGATTTCCCGGCCGATGCCAAATCGGTACGTGACACCATGCTCTGTACTTGCCTGGTTAACGAGCATGATGTGCGTATTTCCACCGTGGAGCACCTGAACGCAGCCCTGGCTGGGTTGGGGATCGATAACTTGGTTATCGAGGTCGATGCGGCAGAAATCCCGATCATGGACGGCAGCGCCGCGCCTTTCGTCTTCCTGTTGCTGGATGCCGGGATCGACGAGCTGAACTGCGCCAAGAAATTCTTGCGTATCAAGCAGGCGGTGCGGATCGAGGATGGCGATAAGTGGGCTGAGCTGGCACCGTACAACGGTTTTAGCTTGGATTTCACTATCGACTTCAACCATCCGGCCATTGATGCCAGCACGCAGCGCTACAGTCTGGACTTCTCCGCCGATTCATTCGTGCGTCAGATCAGCCGTGCGCGTACTTTTGGTTTCATGCGTGATATCGAATATCTGCAGTCACGTGGTTTGTGCCTGGGCGGCAGCTTCGATTGTGCCATCGTGGTCGATGACTATCGCGTCTTGAATGAAGATGGTCTGCGTTTTGAGGACGAGTTCGTTCGCCACAAAATGCTGGACGCTATCGGTGATCTGTTCATGTGCGGACATAACATCATCGGTGCCTTTACCGCGTTCAAGTCTGGTCATGCCCTGAATAACCGCTTGCTGCAAGCCGTCCTGGCTAAGCAAGAGGCTTGGGAGCTGGTGACGTTCGAAGATGGCGAGGAGATGCCGCTGGCATTCCGCGCGCCGTCAACCGTGTTGGCCTGACGGGTTTCCCTCAGGAGCGGCGGTTCTTATCGCGACTGGTTGTGTCGGTACTCTCTCCGGCCAATGCAGCCAGTCGTTCCAACTTCTTGCGTAATCCCTCCGGGCTTTGGCTCGCCAACCAACGTAGCTGCTGCGCGCTCTCGGCGCTCAATGAACGGGTGACCGTCACTTCTCGTGCCTTGGCCTCCTGTGCCAGTTGTGAGGCTGTGTTCAACTGCGCATTTTTCCCACATTGACGCATCAGGTCTGGATTAATCCTGGTGTCGATCGATGACAATGATGGTAAAATCTCTCCTCTGAGTGCGGAAAGTAGGCGGCTCTGCTCATAGCGCAGGCGCATTAGCCAACTGGCATTAGCCACTTCCAGCACCAGAACGCCCTGGCGAAAGTTGGCGACGCGACAGAACGGTTGGAGCGGCGTCGGCAGTAGGGCTTGTACTGCCCGATCGAGTCGGAGTAATGCCACTGCGCGTTGCTGAACGTTTTTGAGGATGCCGTCAGCGGCGGCATTGTCATCCAGCAGGGTATCCAGGGATTGTGGGCGACTATCACGCATAAATACGGCTCCGCGGCTATATAGGGCTATTGATTCGGTACGGCATGTGATTGCTATTCTAAAGCGTTGGCGACAGTTTGGCAGACGTTATTTTTGGCCGCATCTCCTGTGGGGGATGGTGGCGGCGACGCTTGGCGTGCCGTCGTTGGCCAATGCCGAACAACCGCGCCCTTCCGCGCAGACCATTACGCTCCAACGCCTGATCGCCGCGCACCATAGCCATGCGACGCTGCAACTGCTCTCCGGCAAGCGGCGAGGTCATAGCGTCGATTACTGGCATCAATATGCCCTGCGTATCGCGATTCGCCAACTGAGCACGCCCAGCGTGGCACTCCGTAGCCTATCACCCGAGCAGCAGTGCCAGCATCTGGTCTTGCTCTCTTCGCTCAGCTCGCTACTGACCCGTCAACCCCCGCGTTATGCACAGCCTCATCCTCAGCCGTTACCACGCGAGGCGTCACAGCCTACGATGCCGCTTCCCGCGCTCTGGTTGGCCCGTATCCAAGGGATCCGGGCGGGACCCGGCATCGCCGTCTAATTTAATTTCTTGCGTTTCTTTTTTGTCCTATTTTGACCCGGGCGGCCGATGCTGCCCATGAGAGATTACATAATTATGTTAATTAAATTATTGACCAAGGTTTTTGGCAGCCGTAACGATCGAACCCTACGCCGCATGCGTAAAGTGGTTGAGCAGATCAACCGCATGGAGCCGGAGATGGAGCAGCTCAGTGACGAGCAGCTCAAGGGCAAGACCGTCGAGTTTCGTGAGCGTCTGGCACAAGGCGCCTCGCTAGAAAGCCTGTTACCGGAAGCGTTCGCGACCGTCCGTGAGGCCAGTAAGCGCGTGTTTGGTATGCGTCACTTTGACGTGCAGCTGCTGGGCGGCATGGTGTTGAACGAGCGTTGCATCGCCGAGATGCGTACCGGTGAAGGTAAGACCCTGACCGCGACCCTGCCAGCCTACCTCAACGCCTTAACCGGCAAAGGGGTTCATGTCGTGACGGTCAACGATTACCTGGCGCAGCGTGACGCCGAAAACAACCGCCCCCTGTTCGAGTTTCTCGGTCTGAGCGTCGGTATCAACCTGCCGGGGATGGCTGCGCCGGCCAAACGCGCCGCCTATGCCGCCGACATTACCTACGGTACCAATAACGAATACGGCTTTGACTATCTGCGTGACAATATGGCGTTCAGCCCGGAAGAGCGCGTTCAGCGTAAGCTGCATTATGCGCTGGTGGATGAGGTGGACTCCATCCTGATCGACGAGGCGCGTACCCCGCTGATCATCTCCGGCCCCGCCGAGGACAGCTCCGAGTTGTATATCAAGGTCGACAAGCTGATCCCGCACTTGAAACGCCAAGAGAAGGAGGACTCCGACACCTTCCAGGGCGACGGTCACTACTCTGTCGATGAGAAGACCCGTCAGGTGAACCTGACGGAGCGTGGTCTGGTGCTGATCGAAGAGCTATTGGTCGGCGCGGGCATCATGGATGAGGGCGAGTCACTGTATTCGCCGGCTAACATCATGTTGATGCATCACGTTACGGCGGCATTGCGCGCCCACGCGCTGTTTACCCGCGACGTCGACTACATCGTCAAAGAGGGTGAGGTGATCATCGTCGATGAGCACACTGGGCGTACCATGCAGGGGCGTCGCTGGTCCGATGGCCTGCACCAGGCCGTGGAGGCCAAAGAGGGTGTGCAGATCCAGAACGAGAACCAGACACTGGCCTCCATCACCTTCCAGAACTACTTCCGTCTGTACGAGAAGCTGGCAGGGATGACCGGTACCGCGGATACCGAAGCCTTTGAATTTAGCTCGATCTACAAGTTGGACACCATCGTCGTGCCGACCAACCGTCCGATGATTCGTAAGGATCTGCCGGATCTGGTCTACATGACCGAGCAGGATAAGATCGCGGCGATCATCGAAGATATCCGTGAGCGTACCGCCAATGGGCAACCGATCCTGGTGGGGACCGTCTCGATCGAGAAGTCAGAGACCGTTTCCCATGAGCTGAAAAAGGCGGGCATTGCTCACAACGTATTGAACGCTAAGTTCCACGCCAAAGAGGCGGATATTGTGGCTCAGGCGGGTCAGCCGGGGGCGGTAACCATCGCCACCAACATGGCCGGTCGTGGTACCGACATCATGCTGGGGGGGAGCTGGCAAGCCGAGGTGGCCGAACTGGAGGCGCCGACGCAGGAGCAGATCGATGCCATCAAGGCGGCATGGCAGGAGCGGCACGATGCGGTGTTGGCCGCGGGCGGTCTGCACATCATCGGTACCGAGCGTCATGAATCGCGTCGTATCGATAACCAGCTGCGTGGCCGTTCCGGTCGTCAGGGGGATGCGGGTTCCTCCCGTTTCTACCTGTCGTTGGAAGACTCCCTGATGCGTATCTTCGCCTCCGATCGTGTAGCCAACATGATGCGTAAGTTGGGGATGAAGCCGGGCGAAGCCATCGAGCACCCGTGGGTGACTAAGGCCATCGCCAATGCGCAACGCAAGGTGGAAAGCCGTAACTTCGATATTCGTAAGCAGCTGCTTGAGTATGACGACGTGGCCAGCGATCAGCGCCGCGCCATCTATACCCAGCGTAATGAGTTGCTGGATGGTGGCGATGTGGTCGATACCATCAACAGCATCCGGGAAGATGTCTTCAAACTGGTGATCGACAACTACATTCCGCCACAGTCGCTGGAGGAGATGTGGGATGTGCCGGGGCTGGAAGAGCGCCTGCGTAATGACTTCGATCTGGAGCTACCGATTGCCGAATGGCTGGATAAGGAGCCGGAACTGCACGAAGAGACGCTGCGTGAGCGTATCCTGAATATGGCCATCGAGCGCTACCAGAACAAAGAGGAAGTGGTCGGCAGCGAGATGATGCGTAACTTCGAGAAGGGGATCATGTTGCAGACTCTGGATTCGTTGTGGAAAGAGCATCTGGCGGCGATGGACTACCTGCGTCAGGGGATCCACCTGCGTGGCTATGCGCAGAAAGATCCCAAGCAGGAGTATAAGCGCGAATCTTTCGCCATGTTCTCGGCCATGTTGGAATCCCTTAAGTATGAGGTGATCAGCGTGCTGAGCAAGGTGCAGGTGCGGATGCCGGAGGAGGTTGAGGCGCTGGAGCGTCAACGTCGTGAAGAGGCCGAGCGTCTGGCCCGCCAGCAGCAACTGAGCCATCTGGACGATCAGAGCGCCGCCGCTCAGGAGATGGCCGCGCAGACTGGCGAGCGCAAGATCGGGCGTAACGATCCGTGCCCGTGTGGTTCCGGTAAGAAGTATAAGCAGTGTCATGGCCGTCTCACCGCCTAATGGCGTGAGGGTGTCACTATGACCATCGACAGGGAAGCGCTTCGCGCCTCCCTGTTTTTTTATCTCGCGATCATGAAGAGAGGAGCGTAGGGGTGAAGCCAATGAATCAGACATTGCAGATCGCCGTCGGGATCATCCGCAATGCGCAGCATGAGATCTTTGTTGCCCGTCGTCAGGCAGGTAGCCACCTCGCCGGGGTGTGGGAGTTTCCCGGCGGTAAGATCGAGGCCGGAGAGAGCGCGCAACAGGGCCTGGCGCGTGAATTGTTTGAGGAGGTGGGCATCGTACCGCAAGCCGACGGCATACGCCTGTTACAGTGTGTCGAGCATGCCTTTAGCGATCGGCGAGTGATGCTGCATTTCTTCTTGGTCAGCGCCTGGCAGGGGGAGCCGTGCGGGCGTGAAGGGCAGGAGACGCGTTGGCTCGCCCAGCGGGCGTTGCGTGTCGAGGATTTTCCCGCGCCCAACCGCGTGATCGTGGAGTGGCTACGGGCTCAAGATTAAGCGAAGCCGAAGACAGCGCCGCTGTTGCGGCGCTGGAGGGGGAGCGCTTAACGCTCCGCCCCCTCGCTCCATCCCTCGCTGTCGGAGTGCTCCGCCTCGCTAGCGATGCGTTTCTCCTCATTGGCCCATTCGCCCAGATCGATCAGTTGGCAACGTTTGCTACAGAACGGGCGGAAGGGGCTTTGCTCACCCCAGATAACCGGCTTGCCGCACGTCGGGCAGGCGACGGTGATGATCTCATTTTCCATTGATGACTCCGTGAGGCCCGCCGCTTAGCAGCAGGCCAGATTAAATGATAGGCGATCGGGCACCACACCTTGCTCGCTGTCTAGGGGAAGAAAACGGATGGCGAAGCGAGTCTTGTGGCCGGATACCTGGGGATAGACCTGGAGATCCAGCGCCAACTGGATGCGCAGCAGATCGGCGCCCTCGGCGTTGTCTTGGTAGAAGCCGTGTAGGCTGGTCATGGGCTTGAACGCCACGGCCTTACGCAGCAGATCCAGCACCAGCGTGAGGCTATCGTTCAAGGGGGCCAGCGAAGCCAGCCATTGATCGATCTGTGCGTCGCGCGTCGCGGCGCTTTGCTTTAGCCATAAGTAGAGCGTCGGTAGATCGAAGCTACAACAGCCACCGGGAATGCCGAGGCGCTGGCGCACCAAGGCGATCAACCGATCTTCACGCAGCAACTGGCCGATACGCGGTGCCGCCATTAAGGTCGCCGCCTGTTGCTTCAGACGTTGACTCAGCGTGTGGATCATCGCCTGATCGACGCCGGGCGCATTAAACCACTGCATCAATTTACGTTGCTGACGCTCCATCTCCTTGAGCAGATCGGTGCGTACCTCGCCACGCTCAAGCACATCGAGCAGATCGGACAGAATACGGAAGAAGGTGAGTGCCGCACAGGCATCACCTTGCGGACGATTGGGTAACAGCTGCTGCAACAGAAATTCCAGGCGTAGCCAGGTACGCATCTTCTCGTTGAGCGGGTGTTCGAACAGTATAGTCGGAGTGACGTCACTCATGCTGGGGATCCTGTTGGGGATGAGGCCGCCTGTGCCAGCGCTAGATAGTGGCGATGTAACGCGGCGACCTGCGGGATAAGCGCCTCGGCCGACCCGCTGTTATCAATAATATCATCGGCCCAGGCGAGCCGCTGTTGGCGTGTTGCCTGGGCGGCCAAAATGCGCTGGGCCTGCTCACGGCTGACGCCGTCGCGGGCCTGGGTACGAGCCAGTTGCTGCTCGATAGGGAGATCGACCACCAGGATGCGATCGGCCTGCGTTGTGAGCCGATTTTCGACGAGCAGGGGCACCACCCATAGGGCATAAGGTGCGCTGATGTGTGCCAGTTGATGCCGTGTCTCCGCCTGGATCTGCGGATGTAACAGCGCATCAAGCCAGGCCTTCTCGGAAGGATGGGTAAAGATGATTTGCCGCAGTGCCGCGCGATCCAATTGACCATCGGCTTGTAAGAGCGCCGCTCCGAAATGGGCGACGATTTGCGCCAGTACTGGACTACCCGGCGCCACCAGTTGGCGAGCGATGACATCGGCATCGACCAACGGCACGCCGAGACGGGCAAACGCGTCGGCGACGGTCGATTTGCCACTACCGATACCGCCGGTGAGAGCAACTGTATACGCCATGAGGAGATCCTGCGAGAGTAGGCGATGGCACGAAGGCATCGCAAAAAAATTGGCTGACCTGCGGATCATAATGGTCTAGACGGCAAGTGCAAGCCGCAGATACGCGTACGGTGGCCCCGTCGCGGATAAATTTAGACGAGTTTACCTGAAATTTTGTTGAAAAAGCAGACTTGTCGCCAGGTTATTCCTGCGTATGATAGCGTCACTGGAACTGGCGTCATACGGCGAAGCAATCGTTTGTATGATCACATTTTCCCTAGGACGTCTCCCGCCCTTGAGTGGGAGGCGGCTTAAACTTGTCGCCATTAACCAGGGAAGTCCCTCATGCGTATTGAAGAAGATCTGAAGCTGGGTTTTAAAGATGTCCTGATCCGTCCGAAGCGCTCCACCTTAAAGAGCCGTTCGGATGTCGAGTTGGCTCGCGAGTATCGCTTTAAGCACAGTGGTTGGCAGTGGTCTGGTGTGCCGTTGATCGCCGCCAACATGGATACCGTCGGCACCTTCCGTATGGCGCAGGTGTTGGCGACCTTCGATGTTCTCACCGCAGTTCACAAGCACTATAGCGTCGAGCAGTGGCAGGCATTTGTCGCTAGCGTCGGCGAAGAGACGCTGCGTCATGTCATGGTGTCGACCGGGACTTCTGAGGCGGACTTCCTTAAGCTAGGTCAGATCCTGGCGCTCTCTCCGACCTTGAAATTCATCTGTATCGATGTGGCCAACGGCTACTCCGAGCACTTCGTCGATTTTTTGCGTAAGGCGCGTGAGGCGTTCCCCGATAAGGTGATCTGCGCCGGCAACGTAGTCACTGGTGAGATGGTCGAGGAGTTGATCCTCTCCGGCGCCGATATCGTCAAGGTGGGGATCGGGCCCGGCTCGGTATGTACCACGCGAGTGAAAACCGGTGTCGGTTATCCACAGTTGTCCGCCGTGATCGAGTGTGCCGATGCGGCGCATGGTCTGGGGGGACAGATCGTCTCCGACGGCGGCTGTTCGGTGCCGGGCGATGTCGCCAAGGCATTTGGCGGTGGTGCCGATTTCGTTATGTTAGGCGGTATGCTGGCGGCCCATGACGAATGCGAAGGGCGCATTGTCGAAGAGCAGGGGCGCAAGATGATGTTGTTCTACGGCATGAGCTCCGCCTCGGCGATGAACCGCCATGTCGGCGGGGTGGCTGACTATCGTGCGGCCGAAGGTAAGACCGTCAGCCTGCCATTGCGCGGCCCGGTGGAAAATACCGTGCGCGACATCCTGGGTGGGTTGCGCTCGGCCTGTACCTATGTCGGGGCCTCGCGTTTGAAAGAGTTAACCAAACGTACCACGTTTATCCGCGTCGCCGAGCAGGAGAATCGAGTATTCGGTCAGGCGGAGTGATCCCCCTTATTTCCCGCAATCACATCCATCATGACGCCAGCGATTGCCGGCGTCATTGCATCACATCACCTAAGTTTAGGATCGGCAGATACAGTGCCAGTACCAATAAGGCGACCAGCGCCGCACTGAGTAGCAGCATCACCGGTTCGACAAGGGTGGTCAGTGTCTCGCCACGCCGTTGCGCGTGTTGTCGATAATATTCCCCCAGATGGGTACACAACAGGGCGAGGCGCCCCGAGGCCTCGCCCTGGCGAATTAATTGCCGACACTGCGCGGGGAAAAGGCGCCCCTCCGTCAAGGCGGCGGAGAGTAGCTCACCTTGACGTAGACGCCGTCCCGCCTGATACAGGGCGCGGCGATAAGCCTCCAGCCGCTGGGCGTGGCGACAGGCCGTCAATGCCTGTGGTAGGGCGATGCCAGCTTGCAACAACAAGGCCAGGATGTGGAAGAGTTGGGCCAGAGTCGTGTCGCGTAGCAGAGGGCCATAGCCGGGGAGGCGGAGGGCTAGGCGTTGCAGCTGATGTCGTAGCGTTGAGGCGTAGTGACGTGCTAGCCCCACGCACAGGATCGCGAGCACACCGGCGCCCCCCAGCAACGCCGGCCAGATTGATCTTAGCCCTGCCGCTAGCGCTAACAGCCGCTGAGTTAGCCAGGGTAAGGGGGCATCCAGCGAGGCATAGAGGAGGGCGAACTGTGGCAAGAGTGTGAAGAGCATCGCGAGGGTGATCGACAGGGCGACCGTCAACAGGAAGAGGGGGTAGCGCAGGGCGCGTAACAGGCGCTGGCGGAGATCGAGGGCATCGCGTTGTTGCCGAGCTAACTGGCGACAGACGGCCGCCAACTCTCCGCTCTGCTCGGCGGCGACGAGCGTGCGTGCATACAGAGGGGGAAAGATGGTGCCGTGTTCGTGTAGCGCTTGGGAGAAGGATAAGCCCGTAGTAATAGCCTGATGTAGTTGGCGAATCAGTGCCTGCCATTCTGGATACGGATGGCCGCCCGCCATGAGCGCGAGTACCGGTGCTAGCGCCAGTCCCGCATCCAGAAGCTCGGCGAGCTGAGCGATGAAGTCACAACAGACACCGGCTTGCCAGTGGTAGCGCAATGGACGCCAAGCGGGCGTAATGGAGAGTGGCAGGGTGCCGTGCTGTTGGAAACGCTGGCGTAATTGGTGCCGGTTGAGGCCGAGTACCGTCCCTTGCCGGAGTGTCCCGTCATGGGTCACGAGACGATAGTGAAATAGGCGGGGAGTCATGCCAATGAACCGGATGGACCGAGTACCCGAATGACTTCCCCCCAGGCGGTGACGCCCTGTTCCGCTAAGCGTTGCGCCGTGGCGCGCAGGGGCTGCATTCCATGCTCTTCGGCCAACTGTTGGAGACGTGTGCTACTGGCGCCATTGCGGATGGCATGACGTAATGCCGGCGTCACAGGCAGCAGTTCGAATAGGGCCCGTCGCCCCCGGTAACCACCATGACAACGCGGACATGTGCCCGGTTGCCAGCGTAACTGAGCCGATTGTGGTGTTTGGCGCCGGCAATGGCGGCAGAGACGACGTACCAGGCGTTGGGCGATAACCAGTGACAGGCTATCGCCCAGTAAATAGGGGGCGATGCCGAGCTGAAGTAGGCGGGTTACCGACTCCGCCGCGCTGTTGGTATGCAGGGTGGAGAGGACCAGATGCCCGGTCTGCGCCGCATCGATCGCGATGTGCGCGGTGGCCTCGTCACGGATCTCGCCGATCATGATCACGTCGGGATCTTGGCGCAATAGGGCGCGTAGCACGGTGGCGAACTGGAGGCCTGCGGCAGGAGCGATGGCTGTCTGGTTGATATTATTCAGTGGTGTCTCGATGGGGTCTTCCACACTACAGATATTGAGTGCCAGCGCGTCTAACCAACGTAGCCCTCCATATAGGGTGGCCGTCTTACCGCTGCCCGTCGGCCCGGTAACCAGGATCAGCCCTTGAGGACGAGTGAGTGCCTGCTCCAGTAGCCGCCGCTGAGCCAGGGTGAGTCCCAGTTGTGCCAAGGCGCGCGGTGCTTGCGTGTCATCCACTTGACGCAGCACGGCCTTCTCGCCATGTAGGGTCGGCAGGGTGGACAGTCGGAAACTGATGTCACGCTCTGCCAGCGTGATACGTAGCTGGCCATCTTGCGGCAGGCGGCGTTGAGCAATATCCAATCCGGCGAGGACTTTCAAGCGGGTGATGAGGCGTGTGAACTGGTTGATAGGATACTGCGCGACTGGGTGTAGCACACCATCGATACGTAGGCGTACACGCCCTTGTTGAGCGAGGGGCTCCAAATGAATATCTGAGGCGCGTCGCGTCAGTGCCTGCGCTAATAGCTGTTCCAGTTGTGGGACGGTAGCTGACTCGTCGAGCATCGGGGCGATATCCGCTTGCTGCGGGCTGAGTGGACGCCAGAGCGGCTCGATGCCGGTGGCGAAGCGGATCGCGGCGCAGAGCGGTTCCGGGGCCTCACCGCTGCCACCGATGATGATGCTGTGTGCGTCCTGGTGCAGCAGGCGGCAGTGGTAGTGCTGACACAGCTGTGTTAAGTCGCTCATGGTTGGTCGTTACCATCATCGCGCAGGATACTGCGGCAAGACGCTAGTAAGGTCGGCTCTGCGCCATCGCTTTGACAGTGTTGCTGCCAGCGTAGCGTGCCCGCATCGCGATTCAGTTCCGGGGTCAGCGTCACCTGTAATCCGGCCAGCGCTTGTTGACCACTGAGGCTGATGACACCCTGAGCGACATCGAGGTTAGCGATATAGGTGGAGGGCGGCAATGTCGCCAGCCCCAGTTGCGCCGCGCTGCATCCGGCAAGGCTGCCTTGCTCTAACGCACAGAGCTCCACTTCGGTCTTATAGGGCGTCACCGCTTGGAGTACGTCGGTCATGGCGGCTTTTTGTAAGTAGCGTTGATAAGCGGGAACGGCGATAGCACCAAGAATGGCGATGATAGCGATGACCACCATCAGTTCGAGTAAGGTAAAACCGTGCTGTGATGACATGGTCGCCTCCAGGGATTGATGCGGGTTAGTGTGCGTTGGCTTGCCGTTGTCGGCGAGTGTAGCGAGGGGGGCTTACGCCCCGCTCCGCAGGCAAGCGGCACAGAGCGACATCATGTTCATCTCGTCTGCGTATGCGTACACAGATGTGGCGAGGCCATTTTGATGGCCATGGATGGGGAGGGGGCGGCGGAGCGTAAGAATCATGCTACCCTGTAGCGTATTTACCTCTGGGAAAAGTGAGTTTGGCGATGCAACTGGAGAATGGGTGGCTATGTGGTGTCAGGCGGGTACCGTCGCCCCATTGCGATGCGCGCCCGCAGGGCGAGTTACCCTCGGTGCTGGTGATCCATAATATTAGTCTTCCGGCGGGGGAGTTTGGGGGGCCCTATATCGATCACCTATTTAGTGGAACCTTGGCGACGGAGGATCATCCCAGCTTCGCCGAACTACGGGGCTTGCGGGTGTCGGCGCATTGCCTGATTCGACGCGATGGTCAGATCGTCCAATATGTGCCGTTCGAGGCGCGCGCATGGCATGCGGGGGTCTCCCGTTACCAAGGGCGTGAGCGGTGTAATGATTTTTCCGTGGGCATCGAACTGGAGGGGACGGATAGCTTGCCGTATACCTCGCAACAGTATCGGGCATTGGCCGAGGTGAGCGCGACGCTCATGCATCACTACCCGATGTCGCCGGCGCGCGTGACGGGTCACAGTGATATCGCACCGGGACGCAAGAGCGATCCGGGCCAGGCCTTCTGTTGGCAGACATTCCACCGCCAATTGCGCGAGGCGCTTGCCGCCCTCGAGGCGGAAGAAATCTCATCCTCCCATCCATAAAATACGAAGAGAGAGCTACCGGAGATGACGTTATTCTCGCTACTACTGGTCCTGGGTTGGGAGCGGTTGTTTAAGTTAGGTAATCACTGGCAAATCGATCAGCGTTTCGCCCCCATTTTTGCCCTGGGCAAAAGGGTCTCGTTGGTGAAAACCCTGTTACTGCTGCTGCTATGGATGCTGTTGCTCGCCTTGGCGCTACAGAGTTTGCGGGGCCTGTTCTTTGGTTTGCCGACACTACTGTTGTGGATTGTCGTCGGGTTGTTCTGCTTCGGCGCTGGTGGTATTCGTCGAGATTATCGTGCCTATATGAAGGCGGCACGGCGCGGGGAACAGGATGCCATGGCGCAGATGGCCGCCGAGTTAGCCTTGATCCCTGGCCTGTCTAAGGATATGCGCCCCGAGGTGCGCCTACGGGAACTGCAGAACGCATTGGTGTGGATCAACTACCGTTTCTATCTGGCGCCGTTGTTCTACTTTGTGGTGGCAGGCCCTTACGGGCCGGTGGCGCTGGGGGGCTACGCGCTGCTGCGCGCTTACCAGAGTTGGTTGACCCGTCAGATCGATCCACTCGCGCGAGCCCAGTCTGGCATCGATCGTCTGCTGCATTGGGTTGATTGGCTACCGGTGCGTGTGGCCGGTATCGCCTATGCGCTGTTGGGGCATGGCGAGCGGGCGTTGCCGGCTTGGCTGGCCTCGCTGGGAGACTGGCGTAGCAGTCCCTACCAGGTGCTGAGCAGTCTGGCGCAGCTTTCGCTGGCGCGCGATCCCCATCTCGATGCATTGAAAACGCCGTTGGCGGCGGTGACATTAGCGCGGCGCATCACGTTGGTATTGATCGTCGTGGTGGCGCTCTTGACCATCTATGGTGCGCTGCTGTAACAGCCGTCTGTTTGCGTGGCAAATAAAACCCCGGTCGATTGACCGGGGTTTTTTATGGTGAGACGAGTGTGTCGTTTAGCCGTGACTGGAGAGGCTACCGTGTTGCCGGGTGCGTTGTTTCTTGATGGCATAACCGATGGCCAAGACCACCAACCACAGCGGGATCAGTAAGACCGAAATCTGGATCCCTGGGGTGAAGAACATGATGACCAGAATCGCGGCCATAAAGATCAGACAGAGATAGTTACCCGCCGGGTACCAGAAGGCACGGAAGCGCGTCACCACCCCCTCGCGATCTTTCTGGGCGCGGAAGCGCAGGTGCGCCACACTGATCATCGCCCAGTTGATCACCAGCGCCGAGACAACCAGCGCCATCAGCAGCTCGAAGGCTTTGCCGGGCATGAGGTAGTTGATCAGGACGCACAGCAGCGTCGCGGCTGCCGATAGACCGATCGCCACCACGGGCACGCCACGGGCATCGACCTTAAGCAGGGCTTTCGGACCATTACCTTGTTGCGCCAGGCCGAACAGCATGCGGCTATTGCAGTAGACACAACTGTTGTAGACCGATAGGGCGGCGGTCAGGGCCACGATGTTGAGGATGGTCGCGACCAGGTTGCTGTCCAGGGCGTGGAAGATCATCACGAATGGGCTACCCCCTTCCACGACTTTACCCCACGGATAGAGGGAGAGCAGAATGGCCAGTGAGCCGATGTAGAAGATCAGGATACGATAGATGACCTGATTGGTTGCCTTCGGAATGCTGCGCTGCGGATCATCAGCCTCTGCTGCGGTGATGCCAACCAGCTCCAATCCACCGAACGAGAACATGATCACCGCCATAGCCATGACTAACCCCATGACACCATTGGGGAAGAAACCACCCTGATCCCACAGGTTACTGACCGAGGCCTCGGGGCCACCCTGGCCGCTGAACAGCAGCCACCCGCCGAACAAAATCATCCCGATAATCGCGACCACCTTGATGATGGCGAACCAGAACTCCAGCTCGCCATAGATTTTGACGTTGGCCAGGTTGATGGCGTTGATCAGCAGGAAGAAGACCGCGGCGGAGACCCAGGTCGGGATCTCGGGAAACCAGTATTGCACATAGATACCGACGGCGGTGAGCTCTGCCATGGCGACCAGCACATACAGCACCCAGTAGTTCCAGCCGGAGGCAAAGCCCGCGAAGTCTCCCCAATATTTATAGGCGAAGTGGCTGAATGAGCCGGCGACCGGCTCCTCGACGACCATTTCACCCAGCTGGCGCATGATTAAGAAGGCAATGAAACCACCGATGGCATAACCCAGTAGTACGGCCGGCCCCGCCATCTTAATCGTCTGCGCAATGCCGAGAAATAATCCGGTGCCGATGGCCCCGCCCAGGGCGATCAGTTGGATGTGGCGATTCTTCAGGCCGCGCTGTAGCTGCTCGCCGCGTTGCTCACTCATATATCCTTGTCCTCTCCCGCTACGTTCAAACCAGTGCGCGTATCAGGGTGTCATAGTATCGCTACGAATCGTGTAATTTTATATTTACATTGGTTGTTAATCTAAATGCTAACGATGACTACCAATAACAATAGAATAATGGTAGTCGAAAAAAAATTCATCTGATTTCTTGTTCAAGTCGTCAACGTACACAGCCTTGTGTCGCGGGATACGAAGGCGTTTTCCTGGGTAAGGTGGCTATCTTCGGGAGATCTCCCGACATGATAGGACGATGGTGGCCGAGCCGCGGAGAGGCCACGATTAGGCTAGGCTTACACGCTTCAGCCTGGAAAATAGGAGGGGAGTTTGCGTTAATTTATATATTGTCATCGTAAATGGTAATACCATGTCTTGGTTATTTCGATGCTGTAACATTGGTGTTGTTTTGTTAAAAAATGCCCGTTTTATGATTTGCATCAATAGCTGTATGGACAAGTAGTGAAGATTTTGTTACTTTGTCGTCATGTTTTTGAAATTGGTAATACCAATTTACTTTGCGGCTCTCCGATGAGAACGCGTTTACGCTCAGAGAAGACATTGCCACATGGCCTACAGCAAAATCCGCCAGCCTAAATTATCAGATGTGATCGAACAGCAGTTGGAATATCTGATCCTGGAAGGAACGCTGCGTCCTGGCGAGAAGCTGCCGCCGGAGCGCGAGTTAGCGAAGCAATTCGATGTCTCCCGTCCCTCTTTGCGTGAGGCGATTCAACGCCTCGAAGCCAAGGGATTACTGCTGCGCCGTCAGGGGGGAGGCACCTTCGTTCAGACCAATCTCTGGCAGAGCTTTAGCGACCCACTGGCCGAGCTGCTCGCCGCCCACCCCGAATCTCAATTCGATCTGTTGGAAACACGTCATGCCCTAGAGGGGATCGCCGCCTATTACGCCGCGTTGCGGGGGACGGACGAAGATTTCGCGCGCCTGCGTGAGTGCCATCTGGCGATCGAGAGCGCGCAGGCCGCGGGCGATTTGGATCGGGAGGCGGATGCCGTGATGCAGTATCAGGTGGCGGTAACCGAGGCGGCACATAACGTGGTGTTGCTCCATCTGTTGCGTTGCATGGCACCGATGTTGGAACAGAACGTAAAACAAAACTTTGAGTTGCTCTACTCGCGGCGCGAAATGTTAGCGCTGGTGAGCGACCACCGCGCCAGTATCTTTGCGGCTATCGTGGCGCGTGAGCCAGAGCGCGCGCGCGAGGCATCGCACCGCCACTTGGCCTTTATTGAAGATATTTTGCTGGAGATGAGTCGCGAGCATAGCCGCCGCGAGCGTTCGCTACGACTGCTCCAGCAGCGTAAAGATTGAAAATTGGTCCGTGCATGACCCGTAAGGGGTGTACACCGATGTTAATGCTAGGCAACTAACCGATTGGGCCTGTCTTCGTGCGCTTTTGCATGAAAGCGCAGGGAGACAGGCTCCAGATAACCCATTAGACAGATAAGGAATACCACCATGTCAGATCGTTTACTTAATGACGTGGATCCGATCGAAACCCGCGATTGGCTGCAGGCGATAGAATCGGTCATCCGTGAAGAAGGCGTAGAGCGTGCGCAATATCTGATCGATCAGGTATTGAACTCCGCCCGTCAAGGCGGTGTTAACCTGCCTTCCGCCACGCTGGCCCACAATTATGTGAACAGTATTGCCCCGGAAGATGAGCCGGCTTATCCGGGAAACCTGGAGCTGGAGCGCCGTATCCGTATCGCGATGCGTTGGAACGCGGTGATGATCGTCCTGCATGCGTCGAAGAAAGATCTGGAGCTGGGCGGTCACATGGCCTCCTATCAGTCTTCTGCTACCGTCTACGAGGTGTGCTTCAACCACTTCTTCCGTGCGCGTAACCAGAAGGATGGCGGCGATTTGGTCTACTTCCAGGGCCACATCTCCCCGGGGATCTATGCGCGCGCCTTCCTGGAAGGGCGTCTGACGGAAGAGCAGCTGAATAACTTCCGTCAGGAAGTGCACGGCAAGGGCTTGTCCTCTTACCCGCATCCGAAGTTGATGCCGGAGTTCTGGCAGTTCCCGACCGTCTCCATGGGATTGGGGCCGTTGGGGGCAATCTATCAGGCTAAATTCCTGAAGTATCTGAACCACCGTGGCCTGAAAGATACCACGGCACAGCGCGTCTATGCCTTCTTGGGCGACGGTGAGATGGATGAGCCGGAATCCAAGGGTGCCATCACCATCGCCACCCGCGATAAGCTGGATAACCTGTGCTTCGTTATCAACTGTAACCTGCAACGTCTGGATGGCCCGGTTACGG
Source organism: Edwardsiella tarda ATCC 15947 = NBRC 105688 (assembly GCF_003113495.2). NCBI lineage: Bacteria > Pseudomonadati > Pseudomonadota > Gammaproteobacteria > Enterobacterales > Hafniaceae > Edwardsiella > Edwardsiella tarda. Next base: position 2,856,501 of record NZ_CP084506.1, on the reverse strand, counting down.
GCAACGGTAAGATCATCAATGAGTTGGAAGGGATCTTCGCCGGTGCTGGCTGGAACGTCATCAAGGTCATCTGGGGTTCCCGTTGGGATGCGCTGCTGCGTAAAGACACCAGTGGCAAGCTGATTCAGCTGATGAATGAGACGCTGGACGGCGATTACCAGACCTTTAAATCGAAGAACGGTGCCTATGTGCGCGAACACTTCTTCGGTCGTTATCCGGAAACGGCGGCACTGGTCAAGGACATGTCCGACGACGAGATCTGGGCGCTGAACCGTGGCGGTCACGATCCGAAGAAAGTCTATGCCGCCTTCAAGAAGGCCGAAGAGACTAAGGGCCAGCCGACGGTGATCCTGGTGCATACCATCAAGGGTTACGGTATGGGCGATACCGCCGAAGGTAAGAACATTGCGCATCAGGTGAAGAAGATGAACATGGAAGGGGTACGCCACTTCCGCGATCGCTTCAATGTACCGGTGGCCGACGCCGATCTGGAGAAACTGCCTTACGTGACCTTCGAGGCCGACTCCGAGGAAGCGCGTTATCTGCATGAGCGCCGTGCGGCGTTGCAGGGCTATGTGCCGACCCGTCTGACGCACTTCAGCGAGAAGTTGGCGTTGCCGACGCTGGAGGACTTCTCTCCGCTGTTGGAAGAGCAGAACAAAGAGATCTCGACCACCATCGCCTTCGTCCGTGCGCTGAACGTGATGCTGAAGAACAAATCCATCAAGGATCGCCTGGTACCGATCATCGCCGACGAGGCGCGTACCTTCGGTATGGAAGGTCTGTTCCGTCAGATTGGTATCTATAGCCCGAATGGTCAGCAGTATACCCCGCAGGACCGTGAGCAGGTTGCTTACTACAAAGAAGATGAGAAGGGACAGATCCTGCAAGAGGGGATCAACGAGCTGGGTGCCGGTGCCTCTTGGCTGGCGGCGGCGACCTCCTACAGCACCAACGATCTGCCGATGATCCCGTTCTATATCTACTACTCCATGTTTGGTTTCCAGCGTATCGGCGACCTGTGCTGGGCGGCGGGCGATCAGCAGGCGCGCGGTTTCCTGATCGGCGGTACCTCTGGGCGTACTACCCTGAACGGCGAAGGCTTGCAGCATGAAGATGGTCATAGCCATATTCAGTCGCTGACGATCCCGAACTGCATCTCCTACGATCCGGCCTACGCCTATGAAGTGGCGGTGATCATGCACGATGGCCTGGAGCGCATGTACGGTGAGAAGCAGGAGAACGTCTACTACTACATCACCACCCTGAACGAAAACTACCATATGCCGGCGATGCCGCAGGGCGTCGAAGAGGGCATCCGTCGCGGGATCTACCGTCTGGATACGCTGGCGGGCGACAAGGGTAAGGTTCAGCTGCTGGGCTCCGGCTCCATGCTGCGTCATGTCCGTGAAGCGGCACGCATCCTGTCTGACGAGTATGGCGTAGGCAGCGATGTATACAGCGTCACCTCCTTCACCGAGCTGGCTCGTGATGGTCAGGATTGCGAGCGCTGGAACATGCTGCATCCGCTGGAAACCCCGCGTGTGCCGTATATCGCTCAGGTGATGAACGATGCGCCGGCCGTGGCATCGACCGACTATATGAAACTGTTTGCCGAGCAGGTTCGTACCTATGTACCGGCCAGCGACTATCGCGTGCTGGGGACCGATGGTTTCGGTCGCTCCGACAGCCGTGAGAATCTGCGTCACCACTTCGAGGTCGATGCCTCCTATGTGGTCGTGGCGGCCCTGGGCGAACTGGCGAAACGCGGAGAGATCGCCGCTTCTGTGGTGGCGGACGCCATCAGCAAGTTCAACATCGATCCGGAAAAAGTAAACCCGCGTCTGGCATAAGAGGTACGGAATAATGGCAATTGCAATCAATGTACCGGACATCGGTGCGGATGAAGTTGAAGTCACTGAGATTCTGGTGAAAGTCGGTGACCGCGTCGAGGCGGAGCAGTCGTTGATCACGGTTGAGGGCGATAAGGCCTCGATGGAAGTCCCCTCGCCTCAGGCGGGCGTGGTAAGCGCGCTGAAGGTAGCGGTTGGAGATAAAGTCTCTACCGGCTCCCTGATCATGGAGTTCGAGGCGGCGGATGCGGCCCCGGCTCAGCCGGCTGCCTCGGCTGTGCCGGCAGTTGCACCGGTCGCGGCCAGTGCCGCGGCGCTGCGTGAAGTACAGGTGCCGGACATCGGTGGCGATGAAGTCGAGGTCACCGAGATTTTGGTTAAGGTCGGCGATAGCGTCGAGGCGGAGCAGTCGCTGATCACCGTCGAAGGCGATAAGGCTTCAATGGAAGTCCCCGCCCCGTTCGCCGGCGTGGTGCAGTCAATCACTATCGCCACTGGCGACAAGGTGAAGACCGGCTCGCCGATCATGACCTTCAGTATTGGCGGTAGTGCGCCGGCCGCCGCCGAGCCCGTCGCTGCTGCGGCCTCTAGTGCACCCGCAGCCAGCGCCGAACAGCCGGTCAGCGTGCCGGACATTGGCGGCGATGAAGTGGAAGTGACCGAGATCATGGTGAAGATCGGTGACAGCATCAGCGCCGAGCAATCCCTGATCACCGTCGAAGGCGATAAGGCTTCGATGGAAGTCCCGGCTCCCTTCGCGGGGATCGTGAGCGCGATTAGCGTCAAGGTGGGCGATAAAGTTAAAACGGGCTCGCCGATCATGACCTTCAGCGTAGCTGGCAGCACGCCGACTGCGGCAAGCGCAGCCCCGGCGGCGAGTGCCGCCGCCCCTGCCGCTCCAGCCCAGGCTACCCCGTCTGCAGCGGCTCCGCAGAGCAGCAATACGGTGAAGAGCGAGTTTAGCGAGAATGCGGCCTATGTGCATGCGACTCCGGTGATCCGTCGCCTGGCGCGTGAGTTTGGCCTCGATCTGGCGAAGGTGAAGGGCAGCGGACGTAAAGGCCGCATCCTGCGTGAAGACGTGCAGGCCTACGTGAAAGAGCTGGTTAAGCGTGCCGAAAGCGCGCCAGCCGCCGCCGCGGGTGGCGCGTTGCCGGGTCTGTTGCCGTGGCCGAAGGTTGACTTCAGCAAGTTTGGCGAGGTGGAAGAGGTTGAGCTGGGCCGTATTCAGAAGATCTCCGGCGCCAACCTGCATCGTAACTGGGTGATGATCCCGCATGTGACCCAGTTCGACGAGACCGATATCACCGAGGTAGAGGCGTTCCGTAAACAGCAGAACGCCGAGGCTGAGAAGCGTAAGCTGGGCGTCAAGATCACCCCGCTGGTGTTTATCATCAAGGCTGCCGCTAAGGCGTTGGAAGCGATGCCTCGTTTCAACAGCTCGCTGTCGGAAGATGCTCAGCGCCTGACGTTGAAGAAATATATCAACATCGGTGTCGCGGTAGATACGCCGAATGGCTTGGTGGTTCCGGTGCTGCGTGATGTCAACAAGAAGGGCATCATCGAGCTGTCTCGCGATCTGGCTGAGCTCTCCGCCAAGGCGCGTGCAGGCAAATTGACCGCCAGCGACATGCAGGGTGGCTGCTTCACTATCTCTAGCCTGGGCGGTATCGGTGGGACGGCGTTTACGCCGATCGTCAACGCTCCAGAAGTGGCGATCCTCGGCGTCTCCAAGTCGTCGATGAAACCGGTCTGGAATGGCAAAGAGTTTACGCCACGCCTGATGTTACCGCTGGCGTTGTCCTATGATCACCGGGTGATCGATGGGGCCGACGGTGCTCGCTTCATCAGTCTGATCAATAGTGTGATGTCAGACATTCGCCGTCTGGTGATGTAAGCCCTAGGCCGGCCTATGGGCCGGCCTTTTTCTTGAATCGATGGCTGGATTGAGGCTGGCTCGCGTCAGCTTGATAGCCCGCGTCACCTGACGACAGAACATCTCTTTACAGAATTATTAACATCTCTGTAAACTGTGATGCGCGACAGGTGTCCCGGCGGAAGCCGCGCCCTCACCGTGATGATTACGGGTGGGGGAAGGCGGTAGGCGTGCAGGCCAGGATGCCGCCACGGTGCATCCACACCGCCGGAAAAACAATAAAGAGGTCATGATGAGTACTGAAATCAAAACACAGGTCGTGGTACTTGGCGCAGGCCCGGCAGGGTATTCTGCGGCATTCCGCTGCGCGGATTTAGGGTTAGAGACGGTTATCGTTGAGCGCTATGCCACCCTGGGCGGGGTGTGTCTGAATGTCGGTTGTATCCCTTCGAAGGCGCTGCTGCACGTGGCTAAAGTGATCGAAGAGGCTAAGGCGCTGGCGGAGCATGGTATCGTCTTCGGTGAGCCGAAGACGGACATCGATAAGATCCGTACCTGGAAAGAGAAAGTCATCAGTCAGTTGACCGGTGGTTTGGCCGGGATGGCGAAAGGTCGTAAAGTCCGTGTCGTCAATGGATTGGGTAAGTTCACCTCGGCGAATACGCTGACCGTGGACGGCGCCGATGGCCAGACGGTGATCCGTTTTGATAACGCGATTATCGCCGCTGGTTCGCGCCCGATCCAGCTGCCTTTCATCCCGCATGATGATCCGCGCGTATGGGACTCTACCGACGCACTGGCGCTGAAGTCCGTACCGAAGCGTATGTTGGTGATGGGTGGCGGTATCATCGGCCTGGAGATGGGGACGGTTTACCACGCGCTGGGTTCCGAGATCGACGTGGTCGAAATGTTCGATCAGGTGATCCCGGCGGCGGATAAGGATGTGGTGAAGGTTTTCACCAAGCGTATCGGCAAGAAGTTTAATCTGATGCTGGAGACCAAAGTCACCGCCGTTGAGGCGCGTGAAGATGGGATCTACGTCTCGATGGAAGGGAAGAAGGCACCGGCTGAGGCTCAGCGCTATGACGCGGTGTTGGTCGCCATCGGTCGTGTACCGAACGGTAAATTGATCGACGCGGGTATGGCTGGCGTCGAAGTGGATGAGCGTGGCTTTATCCATGTCGATAAGCAGCTGCGCACCAATGTGCCGCATATCTTCGCCATCGGCGATATCGTCGGCCAGCCGATGTTGGCGCACAAAGGGGTGCATGAGGGTCATGTCGCCGCCGAGGTGATCGCCGGAATGAAGCACTACTTCGATCCGAAAGTGATCCCGTCCATCGCCTATACCGAGCCGGAAGTTGCATGGGTCGGTATGACGGAGAAAGAAGCGCGCGAGAAGGGTATCAGTTATGAGACCTCGACCTTCCCGTGGGCGGCCTCCGGCCGCGCCATCGCCTCCGATTGCGCGGATGGCATGACTAAGTTGATCTTCGATAAGGAGTCGCATCGCATCATCGGTGGGGCGATCGTCGGGACCAACGGCGGTGAACTGCTCGGTGAGATCGGCCTGGCCATCGAGATGGGCTGCGACGCGGAAGACATCGCCCTGACTATCCATGCTCACCCGACCCTGCATGAGTCGGTTGGCCTGGCGGCGGAAGTCTACGAAGGTAGTATCACCGACCTGCCGAATCCGAAGGCGAAGAAGAAATAATCGCGTGAGATAACGCAAAAACGGCTCCCAGCGGGAGCCGTTTTTTTTGATTGTCGCTGTGCTTAGTCGTGCCGAAAACCGATAAAAAAGGCGATCGCCGGTATGCAGATCCCCAACCCGAGCGCGCCGAGGAAGTAGTTCATTCCCCACAGAAAGCCTTCGTGATCCAACTCATCTTGTCCGAGCAGACAGCGATCCAGCGCCAGCGCATTCATGCTATGGCTGATCTTGATCAGGTAGAACAGCGCGCCGACGGCCAGGATCAACGAGAGGATTTGCAGCAGCGTCAGACAGCGTCGCTTATTGATTGTTAATGACATGGTCGCTCCCAGGCTGGCGAAAGCGAGGCATGATACAGAAAAATTGGCCGAGATAAATACAAAACAGATCAAATCTGTGTATTAATCATCCATAATTGGCCGTATAAAAAGGTTTTTATGGCGTTATGTTGCTTTTTTGTAAAGCATTTAACACTATGGCTAAATACTGATATGCTGGGAAAGCATATCCGGGTATCCGGCGAGCCGCAAGGTTAGCGTCAGGCGGCGGCACTCCACCGGTATCCCGGTACTTACAATGACAATGAGAGCGAGGAGTCGAGTCGTGCTAAAAGAATACCGTGAGCACGTCGCCGAGCGGGCGGCCCTGGGTGTGGTTCCTAAGCCGCTGGATGCGGCGCAGATGGCGGCATTGGTCGAGTTACTCAAGGCACCGCCAGCGGGGGAAGAGGCGCTATTACTGGATCTGTTGATCAACCGTGTGCCGCCGGGTGTCGATGAGGCCGCCTACGTCAAGGCCGCCTTCCTGACCGCCTTGGTGAAGGGGGAGGCGCACTCTCCGTTGATCAACGCGGCGAAGGCATTGGAACTTCTGGGCACCATGCAAGGCGGCTATAACATCCACCCGCTGATTGAGGCATTGGATGATGAGACATTGGCCCCGATCGCCGTACAGGCGCTCTCCCATACCCTGTTAGTCTTCGACAGCTTCCATGATGTCGAGCAGCGCGCACGTGCCGGTAATCCTTTCGCTCGCCAGGTGTTGCAATCCTGGGCCGATGCCGAATGGTTCCTGTCGCGTCCGGCCCTGGCAGAGAAGTTGACGGTGACGGTATTCAAGGTCAGCGGCGAGACGAACACCGATGATCTGTCGCCGGCGCAGGATGCCTGGTCGCGTCCCGATATCCCGTTGCATGCTCAGGCGTTTTTGAAAAATCCACGCGAGGGGATCACGCCGGATCAACCCAGTGTTGTTGGGCCCATTAGCCAGATACATGCATTGGCCGAGCAGGGGTATCCGCTCGCCTATGTCGGTGACGTCGTCGGTACCGGCTCTTCGCGCAAGTCTGCCACCAACTCGGTGCTGTGGCTGATGGGGGAAGATATCCCCTTCGTCCCCAATAAGCGGGCCGGTGGGGTGGTACTGGGTGGCAAGATTGCCCCGATTTTCTTTAATACGATGGAAGATGCCGGGGCATTGCCGATTGAGGTCGATGTCAGCCAGTTGCATACCGGCGAGGTGATCGATATCTATCCTTATCGCGGTGAGATCCGCCGCCATGCCGACGATACGCTGCTCGCCAGCTTCACCCTGAAGACAGAGGTGCTGCTGGACGAGGTGCGCGCCGGTGGACGAATTCCGTTGATCATCGGTCGTGCGTTGACGGCGCGGGCCCGAGAGGCGTTGGATCTGCCGCCGAGCGAGGTGTTCCGCCTGTCGAAGGCGGTCGACGAGAGCGACAAGGGTTACACCCTGGCGCAGAAGATCGTCGGACGTGCCTGCGGCGTTGCCGGCGTGCGTCCCGGCCAATATTGCGAACCTCGGATGGCCTCCGTCGGCTCGCAGGATACGACCGGCCCGATGACGCGCGACGAGCTGAAGGATCTGGCCTGTCTCGGCTTCTCCGCCGATCTGGTGATGCAATCCTTCTGTCATACCGCCGCCTATCCGAAGCCGATCGACGTGCAGACACACCACTCGCTGCCGGACTTCATTATGAATCGTGGCGGGGTCGCGCTGCGTCCGGGCGATGGCATTATTCACTCCTGGCTTAACCGCATGTTGCTGCCGGATACTGTCGGTACCGGTGGGGACTCTCATACCCGCTTCCCGATCGGTATCTCCTTCCCGGCTGGCTCTGGCCTGGTCGCCTTCGCCGCCGCGACTGGGGTGATGCCGCTGGATATGCCCGAATCGGTGCTGGTGCGCTTTAAGGGGCAGATGCAACCGGGGATCACCTTGCGAGACTTGGTGCATGCCATCCCCTACCAGGCGATTCAACAAGGGCTGTTGACCGTTGAGAAACAGGGTAAGAAGAATATCTTCTCTGGCCGTATTCTGGAGATCGAAGGGTTGCCACAACTGAAGGTTGAACAGGCTTTCGAGCTGGCCGATGCCTCGGCCGAGCGTTCGGCGGCAGGTTGCACCATTAAGCTGGATCAGGCACCGATCGTCGAGTATCTGGAGTCGAATATCGTATTGTTGCGTTGGATGATTGCCGAGGGGTATGGCGATCGTCGCACCTTGGAGCGTCGTATTCAGGGCATGGAAAAATGGCTGGCCGATCCGCAACTGTTGGCGGCGGATAGCGATGCCGAGTATGCCGCGGTGATCGAGATCGATCTCGACAGCATCAAGGAGCCTATTCTGTGCGCGCCGAATGATCCCGATGATGCTCGGCCATTATCGCAGGTGGCGGGAGCCAAGATCGATGAGGTCTTCATCGGCTCTTGCATGACCAATATCGGTCATTTCCGTGCCGCCGGTAAGCTGCTCGACAGCCATCGGGGGCAGATCCCGACGCGCCTGTGGGTTGCGCCACCGACGCGTATGGATGCGGCGCAGCTGACGGAAGAGGGGTATTACAGCGTGTTCGGTAAGAGTGGCGCGCGTATTGAGATCCCGGGGTGTTCGCTGTGTATGGGCAACCAGGCTCGAGTTGCCGATGGGGCGACGGTGGTCTCTACCTCGACGCGTAACTTCCCCAACCGCCTCGGCACCGGTGCCAATGTCTATCTCGCATCGGCTGAATTGGCAGCGGTCGCGGCGCTATTGGGACGCTTGCCGGATGTCGCGGAGTATCAGCAGTTCATGGCGCAGGTCGATGCGTCGGCGGCGGATACTTATCGTTATTTGAACTTTAACCATCTCGCCCCCTATACCGATAAGGCCGGGCAGGTGATCTTCCAGACTGTGGTCTGATCCTGCGTGTATATGGGGAGGGGAGCTAACCGAGTTGGCTCCCCTTTTTTATTGTTGTTACATACTATTGCATAAAGGCGACATAACTTGACGCTTAACTTCTTAATCTCATAGCACTCTATTTGGCGAAGGGGATAACGCGGATGAGCAAGAGCTGGCTGAATCAACTGCAGTCACTATTAGGTGACACGAAGGGGAATAAAGCGGGAGCGGAAGGGCTGAGCAAACTGCTGGCTCCGGCCGCGCTTGGCGGCTTGGCTGGCGTGCTGATGGGCAATAAGTCGGTACGCAAACAGGCCGGGAAGTTGGGGAAGAATGCCTTACTGATCGGTGGTGGTGCGGCTATCGGTGCATTGCTATGGAATCAATATCGTGCGCGGGTGAAGGCGAACCATCGCGACGAACCACAATATGGCCAACAGAGTGCGCCGCCGGACGCACGCGTGCGTCGCCTGGTGCAGGCCTTGGTGTTTGCCGCCAAGAGCGATGGCCACATTGATGAGCGTGAGCAACAGGCCATCGATGAAAGCCTGTCCCGTATGGCGTTGGGCGAGGAAGCCCGTCAGTGGATCGATCAGGCCTTGGCTCAGCCACTCGATCCTAAGCGGTTGGCGCAGGGGGTAGGCGATGAAGAGGAAGCACTAGAGATCTATACCTTGAGCTGTGCGGTAATCGACATCGATCATTTTATGGAGCGTAGCTATCTGGATGCCTTAGCCCAAGCATTGGGTATTCCATCGGATGTGGCCGCCGATCTAGAACGGGAGTTAGCCGCCCGAGCGGAGGCGGCCCCGGCGCGCTTGACCCCTTAAGCGATTTTTGCTGAAATCGCCCGTCAGACAGCGCGGAGGCCATGGCCTCCGCGTTATTTTTTATAGATTGCGACGCGGATTTCAGGCCATCTAACCGCGCTGGTTTACACTAAAAAGAGTCCCCTTGCGGGGTAGTAAAGGAGGGACTGGCTGTGGATTATGAATTTCGCCACGATATTGGCGGCCAGGTGGTCGCCGTATTTTCTATGGGGCATGAGGCCGTGGGCCATTGGCTCAATGAAGAGGTGAAGGGCGATCTGACTCTCGTGACAGAGATCGAGCAGGCGGCTGCCGAGCTGAAGGGCAGCGAGCGGCAATGGCAGCGAGTCGGGCATGAGTACACGCTGTGGCTGGATAGCGAAGAGGTGATGGTGCGCGCCAATCAACTGGCCCTAGAGGGGGATGAGTTAGATGAAGGCATGCGTTACTACGATGAAGAGAGCCTCGCCTTGTGCGGTCTGGAGGACTTTCTACAGGTATTGTCACGCTATCGCAGTTTCATTTTGCGGCGTTAGCCGGCGATGGGCGACTCGCGCTCCAGCATAAGAGCGATCCCACCACGACTAAACCGACACCGGACCATAGGCTAGTCGGGGTTGGCGCCGCCAGCCAAAACGCCGCGATGGCGATGGAGAGTAACGGCGTGAAGTAAGAAAGGGCAGCGACCAGTGTGGCGTTGCCCTTTTTCATGGCCTGATCCCAGCAGAGGTAGGCGGCGGCGGTGCTCCCCCCCATGAGCAACAGTTCGCAGAGGGCGGTCCTATCGAGCCGTATCGTCGGCTGAGGCGTCGCCAGCCATAACCCCCATAGACAGAGGGCGGTCACCAGCAGGAACAGCGGCAGGGCGCTGTGGCTCGGATGATAGTGGCGTAGCAGATTGGAGTAGAGCGCCCAGGCGAAGGCGGCGGCGAAGGCCAGGCTATAGGCGATGGGATTACTGCCGAGGTTATGCAGCAGGACGGCGATGGCGATGCCATCATTGCCTGCGACCACCCACACGACGCCGGAGAAGGCCAGCAGGACGCCGGGCCACAGCCACCAACGCACGCGTAACCCTAAGAGTGGCACGGCGAACAGTAGGGTGAGGCTGGGCCACAGGTAGTTGATCAGTCCCAGCTCCAGGGTCTGGCTATGGCTGTGCGCCAGGCCGATAGCGAGGGCAAAGGCCACCATATAGAACACGAAGAGCGCACCACACCCCCAGAGATAGCCGAGCGGTTGGCCGCGGACGCGCGGTGCTCCCGTCGTACACCACACCAGGATGCCGCTGAGGGAATAAATCGCCGCCCCGGCGCCGGTCGGCCCGAATGCCTCGGCGAGACTACGCGTCAGGGCGACGCTCATACTCCAAAGTAGAATGGCGCAAATCCCCCATAATGTGGCGCGTTGTTGCATGGCGATCCTCCCTGTCCTCTGCCGCGTCGATGACTGTAACATGTTTCGTGCAGAGCGATAGACGATGGGTGATGAAATGATTTCACCTGGCGTTTAGGAGGCGTCGGGATGATGAGGGCGTCGCTAGCGCCCCGTAGGCTGCTGCGCGTTTACGTCGCTACTGGCGAGGCTGTGTCGAGTGCCGAGATGGCGAGATCTGGGTTGGTGTTAGCGACTATGAGCGCAGGCCCCTCTGTTGGGTGAGCTACGGCTCACTTATCCCCAATAGGGCAACGTGCCTGCGCTATTTGCTGCACGGGTCTACGGGATGGCGGAGGGCGCTAGTTAGCGTAGGCGAGCAAGCCTAAGGAGTCACGGGCCAGGTATTTGCATTTGGTCTCTATCGGCATGGCGATACGACTTAAATCGTGGTAGCTCTCTTCACCCAGTTTCTTCATCTTTTTGGTATTGTAATTACTCATATCCCAGCCGTTGCGGCTGGCGAAAAAGACAATCGCGCGCTTAATCTGGCTATTGGGCAACTCGTGATAACCACAATCATTTTTTAAATAGACAAATATCGCGGTCAAATCAGCCAAGTCCTCCGCCTGCATCTCATCAAGCGCGCGACTGGATGTGGTAAAACTTAATAAGCCCAACAGCAGTAACAGTAGCGAGGATTTTTTCATACCGGGAAACACAGTTTGTTATTGTATTAGGACGGTACCATATTTCACCGCCTAGGCTACAGCCTGATATTCATTTTTAATATGAAATCAGAGTAATTTATTAAATAAGAATATCGCTACCCGCGCGGTCAGGTGACGCGCAACCGTTTAAGAAGCCCCCTTAGCCTGCTATACTCTGCGCCCTTAACAAGCCGCGCTGTTTTGTGCCCTTGGGCGGGAAGGCCCGTCGGCGCAGGGCAGGTTGATTTTGCCGTCCACGCGCGACGGCACATACGCAAGGTAAAAGCGATGAAACATACCGTAGAAGTCATGATCTCGGAAGATGAGATCAAGGCACGCGTAGCCGAACTGGGACGCCAGATTTCCGAACGTTACCGTAACAGTGGCAAAGAGCTGGTGTTGGTGGGGCTGCTGCGCGGCTCCTTCATTTTTATGGCCGACTTGTGCCGCCAGATCAGCGTACCGCATGAAGTCGACTTCCTGACGGCCTCCAGCTATGGCAATGCCATGAACAGCTCACGCGATGTGAAGATCCTCAAAGATCTGGATGAAGATATCCGCGACAAAGATGTACTGATCGTTGAAGACATCATTGATTCCGGTAATACCCTGAGTAAGGTGCGTGAGCTATTTAGCCTGCGTGGCCCGAACTCGTTGGCGATCTGTACCTTGTTGGATAAGCCGAGCCGCCGTGAAGTCGAGGTCCCGGTCGAGTATATCGGTTTCTCGATCCCGGATGAATTCGTGGTTGGCTTTGGTATCGACTACGCTCAGCGCTATCGTTACTTGCCTTATATCGGCAAAGTCATCATGCAGGATGAGTGATAGGCCGTAACGGGTATCACCATCGGATGAGATAAAGGCGGCCTAGGCCGCCTTTTTGCTTTATGTTTCCCCCCGATCGTACAGGGGATAGTCTATGGTGTGGCGCACAATCAATCCGTTGACCGGACAGCGTTTTTTTATTGACCTAGACGATGGCCGCCTCAACCTTCTTGCGCTTGCTGTTGTAACAGCTTCGCCATCGCGTTGCGATAACGCAACTCCAGGCTCTCGCGGCTGGTGGTCGTGATGTCCAGATCGTGTAGGCGTCCATCCTGTAAGCCATAGACCCAGCCGTGGATCATCACCTTCTGGCCGCGCGTCCAGGCCGATTGCAGGATCGTGGAGTGACCCAGGTTATACACCTGTTCAATGACGTTAAGCTCGCACAGGGTATCCATACGTTTCTCCGGCGGCAGCTCGCCCAGCAATGTGCTGTGTTTGTACCAGATATCGCGGATATGCAGCAGCCAGTTATTGATCAGCCCTAACTCTGGGTTAGTGATGGCGGCCTCAACGCCCCCGCAGCCTAAGTGACCGCAGATGATGATGTGCTCAACCTGTAGCACATCGACGGCATACTGTACCACGGAGAGGCAGTTTAGGTCGGTATGGATGACCAGGTTGGCGACATTACGGTGTACAAACAACTCCCCCGGTTGTAGACCGGTTAACTGCTCTGCCGGGACGCGGCTATCCGAGCAGCCGATCCACAGAAAGCGTGGACGCTGGGATTCGGCCAGTTTAGTAAAGAAGTGAGGATTGTCCTCCTTTACCTGCTGCGACCAGGCCTGGTTATTCGCGATCAGTCTCTCGATTTCTTTCATCAGGGTTAATCATCTGTAACAGGAAAGACGCTAATATAGGCCAATCCGCTCGCTTTGGAAATCGGAACAGTGGGGCGAGCCGCGCCGGTATCACTCGATGCTAAACCCGACGCCATGATGCGTTTTTAAGGGAATAGCGTGCGGAGTAATGCGTTGTAGCTTGGCGCGAAGCGTCTTGAGATGGCGATCGACGCAGCGTTCGCCACTCTTCTCATTCAACGGTCGTAGCAGGTCATTCAACTGGCGGCGCGTGAATACCTGGCCCTGGTTTTGTAACAAGGTTTTTAACAACAGGTATTCCGCCCGCGTTAACTGTAAGGCATGGCCATAATAATGGGCACAGTTACGCGCCTCGTTAAGGGTGAAGTCGCCGTAGCACTCCAGGCGGGTAGCTCGGGCATGCGTTTTATCCGGGTGTTGTAGCAGGGTGCGCAACCGAGCACAGACTTCGCGTGCGGAGAAGGGGGCGGCGATAGCCGTGCTGTGCGGCGGGGCTTCGCTACTGAGTTGTGTCAGTTGCTCGCTGTTGTCGGCGAAGAAAAGCAAAGGGAGGGCGGGATGGCGTGTTTGTAGCACGCGCCCAAGCGCGATGCCTGAGCCGTCGGGGAGGACGGTGTGTACGATAGCTAACTGAGGAGTTTGTTGTTTCAGGGCGTCAAGGGCGGGCTGGCTGTGGCTAAACCAGCATACGTTAAACCCTTCCGTTTCCAGCGTATAGATCAGCGAGTCGGCGACGTCGGCCCGATCTTCGATAAGCCAAATTAACGGTGGCACAGGATGTCTTCCACGACAGCAATGAATCATTGCATCATAGCAAAGTAAGCCCGCCCGTGGCAGCAGCGTGATTTCACCCAACACGCCATGTAACATATAATTATACCGTCTTCGCCTACGGGGCGCGCCGTTTTGCCGCGCTTGCGGAGCGAGTCGGTGCTTACCCAGTCACTTCCAAAGCAAAACGCTTGACGTAAGGTTGACCCATCGCCATGACTAATGCTCTCGAGCTATCACAGCTCACCAAAACCTATGCCGGCGGCGTTCAGGCGCTGCGTGGCATTGATTTAACCGTCGAGGCCGGCGACTTCTATGCGCTGCTAGGACCCAACGGCGCAGGAAAATCGACCACTATAGGCATCATTAGTTCGCTGGTTAACAAAAGCAGCGGGCAAGTGAGTGTATTCGGTTACGATATCGATCGCGATCTGGTCAACGCCAAACGCCAGTTGGGATTGGTGCCACAGGAGTTCAACTTTAACCCGTTCGAGACGGTATTGCAGATCGTGGTAAATCAGGCCGGTTATTACGGCGTGACCCGTCATGAGGCGATGCAACGCGCCGAGCGCTATCTAAGTCAGTTGGATCTATGGCAAAAGCGTAACGAGCGGGCGCGGATGTTATCGGGGGGAATGAAACGTCGCCTGATGATCGCCCGCGCGCTGATGCATCAGCCGAAACTGTTGATCCTCGATGAGCCGACCGCCGGGGTGGATATTGAGCTGCGCCGGGCGATGTGGGGATTTCTCAAGGAGCTGAACGCGCAGGGCACCACCATCATTCTCACCACCCACTATCTGGAAGAGGCGGAGATGCTGTGTCGTAACATCGGCATCATTCAGCATGGTCTGCTGGTGGAGAACACCTCGATGAAGGCCCTGCTGGCCAAGCTTGAATCGGAAACCTTTATCCTGGATCTGGCGCCGAAGAGCCCGTTACCCCGTCTGGAGGGGTATCGGTATCAGTTGTGCGATACCGCCACGTTGGAGGTTGAGGTATTGCGTGAGCAGGGACTGAATGGCCTGTTCAGCCAGCTGAGCGCTCAAGGGATCCAAGTATTGAGTATGCGTAACAAGGCCAACCGGTTGGAGGAGTTGTTTGTGTCATTGCTCAACGATGAACAGGAGAAACAGTCATGAGCCGTTTGTACTGGGTGGCGCTGTGCAGCATCTGGAGTAAAGAGGTTCATCGTTTCGCCCGTATTTGGGTGCAGACGCTGGTACCGCCGGTGATCACCATGACGCTGTATTTCATCATTTTCGGTAATCTGATTGGCTCGCGCATCGGCGAGATGCATGGCTTCAGCTATATGCAGTTTATTGTGCCTGGGTTGATCATGATGTCGGTGATCACCAACGCCTACGCCAACGTGGCCGCCTCTTTTTTTAGCGCTAAATTTCAACGCAGTATTGAGGAGTTGCTGGTCGCGCCGGTGCCGACCCACGTGATCATCGCCGGTTATATCGGTGGTGGGGTAGCCCGTGCCGTATGCGTCGGCTTCCTGGTGACGTTGGTCTCGCTGTTTTTTGTCCCGCTGGTGGTCAACAGTTGGCTAGTGGTCGTAATGACGTTGCTGTGCACCGCGATCCTGTTCTCTCTGGGCGGGCTGATCAATGCGGTATATGCGCGTACTTTCGATGATATCAGCCTGGTACCGACCTTTGTACTGACGCCGTTGACCTACCTGGGCGGGGTATTTTATGCGCTGAGCTTGCTGCCACCCTTCTGGCAGGCGGTCTCCAAGCTCAATCCCATCGTCTACATGATCAGTGGATTCCGCTATGGCTTCCTGGGGATCCATGACGTCTCCTTAACGCAAACCTTCGCCGTCCTGCTGGGTTTTATCGTCGTGCTCTACCTGATGGCTTGGTATCTTATCGAACGAGGCCGTGGCTTACGTAGTTGATTCTGCGCTATCTTGCAGTGCCTGCCGCTGATCACAGGGCAGGCGCTGTAAAATCCACCATTTCCGCCTAACTTCACACTCCTGATGCGCCGTTGCCTGTGATTGCTGCCAGCCAGGTCATTTCCTGCTACACCATCCTTATTGAGAGGCGCCGCATGGCGCGCAGCGTGCAGGGGGTGAAGATCTATGCTGGGTATCGTATTCGCCGGTCATAGCGGCTTTGGTAGCGGGATGATGAAGGCATTGACGCAGCTGCTGGGTGCCCGCCCGATCCAATGTATCGGCGTGGAGTTTAGCGACGGGGTCAGTAGCAATATGCTGAGCCGTATGATGTGCGATGCGCTCCACCAGGTGGATAGCGGCGATGGGGTCGTGATCATCGCAGATATTCTCGGGGCGCCACCCTTTCGGGCCGCGGCGCTGATGTGCCATAAGCATCCACACTGCGAGGTCGTGGTCGGTGTCAGCCTGGCGGCGTTAGCCGAGCAGTGGCCACAGCGCGGAATCGGTGATGCCGTCGCCTTCCGTGAGGCGCTCCTGGCGCAGACGCGCAATCACGTCACGAGTCTATGGCATGAGCAGAGCCGCCAGGCGGCGCTATTTATGCCGCCGGAGTCCTAAGCGCGTAGCCCATAGTGTGATCCGCCCCGCCGCCGATGATGCTTCGCCACTCTTTCTATTCGGTTGCTTTCCCCGTCATATTACCGACTACGCCCATCCTTTGATGGGATGAGTCGCTCCCACGATTTTGCCGCATGGCTGGCCGTGATTACCCATTGTGATCACTGGCAGGGTGATCGACGTCGCCTGCCTCGCCTGCCGCTTACGTTGTGTGCATGATCGCGGGGTAAAAAGACAAAAATGTGATCTCCATCGGTTAGACAACGCAACGTTCAGTCACCATTTTCTCCCGATATTTCTTTCGCTTGCTAACGCATCGTGAGTTCGTTAAGGGCATCAATGGGGAATGTGATGACATCTGCGCGCCAGATTGATCGTAGTGAAAACCTTTCGGTTGGCAATTAAGTGAAAGGTTTTTGCCCTTGATCTGACGGAAAAATAAGCTGTAACTGCGATCACACCTTCCTCGCTATTCCTTTGCTGTAATTCTCATACGCCGAATGAAAACGATTACATCTGTGATTGACCGCACTTGGAGGTTGGCATGGGCATCGATACCGTAAAACGCCGCGAGCAGATTATCGATCAGTTGTGCCAGGAGGGCAGCGTGCGGGTTGAGCAGTTGCGTCACCACTTTAGTGTTTCCAGTGTGACTATCCGCAACGATCTGCGCTATTTGGAGCGCAAGGGGTGCGCATTGCGTTCTTATGGTGGCGCGATGTTGAACCAGCAGTTTGTGTTCGATCGGCCATTGCACGATAAGGGGCGCTTGAATCGCGATGTGAAGTCGCGCATCGCTGCCCGAGCGGCTGCGTTGGTGCAGGATGGCGATACCTTGATCCTTGATTCTGGCTCGACAACGGCACAGATCGTCCCGTTTCTTAAGGCGCGTCGAGATCTGGTGGTGATGACCAACGCCCTGAATATCGCCTGTGAATTGACCGGTTATGAGCAGGTTGAGGTACTGGTTTTAGGCGGCAATATGCGGCCTAACTCGTACTCACTGTATGGTCATGCCGCCGAGCAGCAGCTGCGCCAGTATCACTTCGACCGCTTATTCCTCGGTGTCGATGGCTTTGATCTGGAGTGTGGCATTACCACTCCCCATCGCGGCGAGGCACAACTCAACCGAGTGATGTGTGATGTTGCCAGCGAGATTATTGCCGTCGTTGATGCCAGTAAATTCGGGCGAAAAAGCTTTTGTACCATTCGCGGCGCGGCACAGATCCAACGTGTGATCACCGATAGCCGCATCCCGGAGGTGTATCACCGTACGCTGCTTGATTTAGGCGTGGAGGTGATTATCGCCGACGGTTGATGGTGTTTGCCTGCCGTCCCTTTGCCCTATGAGAACGCAGTCGCTTTGCGGCCGTGCGATGGGGAGCCTTTGCTCCGCGTTTGGCCACGAAGCCGTTCACGTCATGAGTCAGTCTGAGGAGTCAGTAGATGTGTGATGATGTTTTAGGCTATTCCCCCGCGTGGTTGCAGGCGCATGGTGCCTGGCATACCGCGCATGAGATAGCGCAACAGCCGCGACTGTGGCAGGCCTTACACCGAACGTTGCATGAGGAACAGGCGCGTTGGCAGCCTTTCTTGGCGGCCGTGCTGGTGCAGCCCAATCTTCAGATCGTGCTGTGTGGCGCCGGATCGTCGGCGTTTGTCGGGCGGGCGTTGGCGCCCTGGCTACGAGAACAGTGCGGGCGGGAGGTGGTGGCCTACGCGACGACCGATATCGTACCGTCGCCACGACAATACTTGGATCCTCGCCGGCCGACATTGCTGGTCTCTTTCGGCCGCTCCGGCAACAGTCCGGAGAGCGTGGCGGCGCTGGCGCTGGCCGATCGTTTGTTACCCCGTTGCTTTCACCTGTTGTTGACCTGTAACCCCGACGGTGAGTTGGCTCGTTATGCCGAAGGGCGTGCGAACGCCTGCTCACTGATCATGCCGCAGGGCTCGCACGATCAAAGTTTTGCCATGACCTCAAGCTTCAGTTGCATGATGCTGGCCTGTGCGCTGTTGCTCGGCCCACGCGCCTTGGCAGAGAGCCCCGACGGGCTACAACGGATGACGGCGTTGTGCCGCCAGGTGTTACCCGTGTGGCTACCGGCGATCAAACAGCTCGCCGGGCGTGGTTTTCAACGCCTGCTGGTGCTGGGGAGTCGCGCCTTTACCGGTGTGGCCGAGGAGGCGGCGTTGAAAATGTTGGAGCTAACGGCGGGGCGCATCGCGACCCGTTACGACTCCGCCATGGGATTGCGCCACGGCCCGAAGTTTATGGTCGGCCCACAAACGCTGGTGGTGACGATGTTGAGCGCCGAGCCTTACTGCCGTTGCTACGATCTCGACTTGTTGGCTGAGCTGCGTCGGGATGGATTGGCGCAGGAGATCGTGGCGTTGAGCGGTGCCGTAGAACCCGATGCGCTCTCCCTGGCAAGCGACCTTGATGAGGTTTGGCTGTTATTCCCCTTTCTGTTGTATCTGCAAATCTTGGCCTTTGAAACCTCACTGGCCCTGGGCATCACGCCAGATAACCCCTGCCCGAGTGGCGAGGTGAATCGCGTGGTGCAGGGGGTGGTGATCCATGATTATCCGCTAACGCATTCCCCGATAACCGAGATGGAGGTGTGAATTATGTCGCAACCCAACATCCTAATGACCCGGATCGATAACCGCTTGGTACACGGGCAGGTTGGTGTGACCTGGACCAATACCCTGGGCGCCAATCTGGTTCTGGTCGCTAACGATGCCGCCGCTGCCGATCCTGTCCAACAGAACTTGATGGACATGGTGGTTGCCGACGGCGTACAGACGCGTTATTTCACGCTGCAGAAGACGATCGATGTGATCCACAAGGCCGCCGATCGCCAAAAGATCTTCCTGGTCTGTAAGACGCCTCAGGATGTGTTGACCCTGGTACGCGGCGGTGTCCCGATCCAGTTTGTTAATATCGGCAATATGCATTTCTCCGAGGGAAAACGCCAGATCCACAAGACGGTCTCGGTTGATGACGACGATGTGGCCGCTTTTCAGGCGCTGAGTTCGCTCGGCATCGCATGCGAGATCCGGCGCGTGCCAGATGAGGCCGGCGAACCGATTAACCGGCTGTTGGGCTGACCCCAGGAGGCGAATCATGTTAACCGATGCATTGTTGATTGGACTGCTGGCGGGGATTGCCGGCATCGATCTGTTCGATGGTTTGACCCATATTCACCGTCCGCTGGTGATCGGCCCGCTAGTTGGGCTGATCTTAGGTGATGTCTATACCGGCCTGCTGGTCGGCGGGACATTAGAGCTGGTGTGGATGGGAATGGTGCCGCTGGCCGGTGCCCAGCCGCCTAACGTGGTCATCGGCGGGGTAATCGGCACCGCATTTGCCATCCTGACGCATGCCGACCCCAAAGTCGCTATCGGCGTGGCGGTGCCGTTCTCCATCGCGGTACAAGGGTGTATCACCCTGCTGTTTACCGTCTATTCGCCGATGATGCATCGCTGCGATGAGATGGTGAAAAAACTCAACTGGCGTGGCGTCGAATGGGTGAACTATGCCGGGCTGCTGATCCTATTCTGCTTCTACTTCATCGTCGCCTTCCTGCCGGTCTATCTGGGGGCCGATGCGGCCAGCGCCATGGTCGCAAAGGCACCGACATGGTTATTAGACGGCCTCTCCGTCGCCGGCGGAATGATGCCCGCCATCGGCTTCTCGCTACTGATGAAGATCATGATGAAGAAGACCTATGTGGCCTATTTCATTTTGGGGTTCATCTCGGTCACCTTCCTCAATATGCCGATTATCGCGGTGGCGTTGGGCGCCCTGGCGATCGCCCTGATCGACTTTTTTAACCGTACCCGTCATGACAATACGCCGGAGCCGCGTGCGAACGCCTCCCACAACCAGGAGATGGAAGAAGATGGCATTTAACGAGAGTGATGATGTGCAGCTCGCCAAGGCGGAGAAGCGTATGGCGCAGGCGCTGGCGACCAGCCGCGTGGAGCGTGATGACTATGTCGATCAGACTCCCGGGCAGGCGTTGAGTCGGCGAGATATCAATATCATGGCCTTGCGATCCCTGTTATTGCAGGCCTCCTTTAACTACGAGCGTATGCAGGCGGGTGGCTGGTTGTACACCCTGATCCCAGGGCTGCGCAAGATCCATCGCAATCCGGAGGATCTGGCCAACTCGATGAAGATGCATATGGAGTTTATCAACGTCCACCCATTCGACGTGACCTTCCTCTCCGGTCTGGTGTTGGCGATGGAGCGCGGCAAGGAGCGAATCTCCACCATCCGTGCGGTCAAGGTGGCGTTGATGGGGCCGCTGGGGGGGATCGGCGACGCGTTATTCTGGCTGACGCTGTTGCCAATCTGCGCCGGTATCGGGGCATCGTTGGCGCTCGAGGGGAGCCTGTTCGGACCGGTGGTATTCCTGCTGTTATTTAACGCCGTCCATTTCGCCCTGCGCTTCGGCCTGGCGCACTACGGCTACAGTGCGGGGACCAGCGCTTTGGCGTTACTGAAGACCCACACCAAGAACATCTCCCATGCGGCTTCGATCGTCGGCATGACGGTGATTGGGGCGCTGGTGGCCTCCTATGTGCATCTCTCGACGCCATTGGTGATGCATGCCGGCAAGGCGACGGTCGCGCTTCAGAAAGATGTTCTGGATAAGTTGATGCCCAATCTGCTGCCACTCTGCTTCACCCTATTGGTGTACTGGTTGATGAAGCGTGGCTATTCGCCGATCAAACTGATCGGGGTGACGGTATTGATCGGCATCGCTGGCAAATGGGTCGGTTGGCTCTAAGGAGGTCTCATGTTGGGCATCGTAATGACCGGGCATGGTCGTTTTGCCAGCGGCTTGCTACAAGGCGTGGAGCAGGTGGTGGGCCCCCAGATGCAGTGCCAGGCGGTCGACTTTCCCGAGGGGATGAGTACGCTCGCATTGGCGCAGGCGTTAAATGCGGCGTGCCGAGCCTGTGACAGCGGCGAGGGCGTGGTGATCCTCAGCGATCTGTTGGGAGGCTCGCCATTCCGCCAGGCGGCATTGTTGGCAGCACACCATGGCTATGAGTTGTTGACCGGTACCAATATGCAGTTGGCGGCGGAGATGATGCTAGAGCGTGATGGGCTCAGCGTTACTGCATTTCGCGATCAGGCATTGGCGTGTGGTCGTCGGGGGCTGACCAGTTTGTGGCACGAGTGTCAGCATCAGGGGGCGCATCAAGCCCGATCAGATGTCGATGGTATCTAGGCCGTGTGTGATGGGTTGCTTAAGTGGTCGTAGCCCGAAGATGACCCCCACCATGGCGAGGCGAATCGCCGCGCCGTGTGGGAGACATCGGCTAACCGAGAGGGGGAAGTCGTTATGTATCTGATCGCCAATCGTGAGATGTTATACCGTGCGCAGCGCGAGGGGTATGCGGTGCCGGCCTTCAACATTCATAACCTAGAGACGATCCAGGTGGTGACTGAAACCGCCGCCGAGTTGGCCTCGCCAGTGATCCTGGCGGGCACACCGGGGACCTTCAGCTACGCCGGTACCGATAATCTGGTGGTGCTCTGTCGCCAGGCTGCCGCTCGCCATGACTTGCCACTGGCCTTGCATCTGGATCACCATGAATCGCCCTCCGACATTGGCGCTAAGGTGCGTGCCGGTGTGCGCTCTGTGATGATCGATGCGTCAGCATTGCCTTTCGCTCGGAATATCGCGACGGTGGCGGAGGTGGTGCGCTTCTGTCGGCGTTATGGTGTCAGTGTGGAGGCGGAGCTCGGGCGACTCGGCGGGCAGGAGGATGACAGGCAGGTCGATGAGGCGGAGAGTCGGCTGACCGATCCCGAGGCGGCGGCCGAGTTCGTCGAGCGTAGTGGAATCGACTCACTGGCCGTGGCGATCGGATCGGCGCATGGTTTGTATCGGGGTGAGCCACATCTCGACTTTGCTCGCCTGGCGGCGATTCGCCAGCGTGTGGCGATTCCGTTGGTGCTGCATGGTGCATCGGGATTGCCGGCCGAGATGGTACGTGAGGCGATCGCCTTGGGGATCTGCAAGGTGAATGTCGCGACGGAGTTGAAGATCGCCTTCGCCGACGCGTTGAAGCGTTATTTCCACGCGCATCCCGAGGCGAACGATCCCCGTCAATATATGGCCGCCGGGAAGCAGGCGATGCGTACCGTGGTCGCCGAGAAGATCCGGCTTTGTGGTAGTGCCGGGCGCCTGTAACGCGTTGGGATAAACGTCGGCGGCGGCTTTGGCGAGCGTCGCCAACGCGTGTTATGCTGAAAACATCACTCATTGGGCATTGGATGCCCCATATTGATTGTTTTCATGTATAAGTCTTTCTGCTTGGCGGGATTACTCCTGCTGGTTTCGTTCTCGACGCTGGCGCAGCCATCGTTGCCGTCTGCATCGACATCGGATCCGATCGTTGCCCGCTATATGGTCACCGCACACGCGAGCACGGTCTATTCGCCGGTCGGCGATCGCATCATTCCGGTCGCACGCCTTCAGGCCGGGACACTGCTCGAAGTGCAGCCGGATGAGACGGGGTACTTTATCTTTCGTTTCGCTAACGCCAGCGGTTTTATTGCGCGCGATGCATTGGTGCCAGCCTCGCCGCCACTGCCCGCCGCGCGCGAGGTGGCATTGCTGCACCGCAAGAGTCGGGACTATCTGCTGACTTTGCATCCTGTGATGATTTATGGCCGTAGCGACCTCCAGTCGCCGCCGTTGGCGACCTTAGCCGCCAATCTACGTTATCCCATCCTGGCGGAAGAGACCGATACGACGGGTCAGCGCTGGATGGTGATCAACCTGGGCGGGCGCTTAGCCTATGTGCGTGCCGATAAGGTTGAGCTGGATAACGGTATTCCGATCCTCACCTACCATCACATCCTGCGTAACCAGGATAACCATCGTTTCCGTCATACCTCGACAACCACCTCGGTCGAGGCATTCGACAGCCAGATGGCCTACCTGCGCCAGGCCGGCTATCTGACCATCTCCCTCTATCAGTTAGAGGGGTATTTGCGCGGCAATGAAAACCTTCCGGCGCGAGCCGTGGCGTTGACCTTTGACGATGGGCTAAAGTCGGTTTACCGCTACGCCTATCCGATTCTGAAGAAAAACGGTCAGCGGGCGACCGCGTTTATCGTCTCCTCGCGTATTAAGCGCCACCCACAGCCGTGGAACCCTAACGGCTTGCAGTTTATGAGCCTGTCGGAGCTCCGCGCCATCCAGTCGGTATTCGATATTCAGTCGCATACCCATTTTCTGCATCGCCTCTCGGCAGATAAGCGGCCGATCCTGCTGCAACGCAGCCAACACAATATTCTGTTCGACTTCGCCCGTTCGCGTCGCGCGCTGACACAGTTTAATCCGCATGTGCAATACCTCTCTTATCCTTTTGGCGCCTTCAATCGTAAGGCGATCGAGGCGGCGCACCAGGCAGGCTACCACATGGCGGTGACCACCATGCGCGGTAAGGTACGGCGTGGCGATAATCCCTACACCTTGAAGCGACTGTATGTATTGCGTACCGACTCGGTACAGACCATGGCGCGCTTGATCGCCAATCGGCCACAGGATGTGCCACCGGTCGATACGCCGGTTCCGATCCGCCTCCCTCCGCTCATGCAGAGCGTTATTCCGCTGGATTAGTCCCGCGGCGCGGGGGAACGATCGCCAGGCAGAGCGGCTGATGCGGCGCGCCGGGCTGGGCGACGAAGTCGATTTGACGGTAGGCATGTGGCTGGAGTTCCGGCCAATCGCGCCAGACGGCACGGAAAGCGGCCGGGGAGCAGGGGGCTCCCAGTCGGCCAACCAGTAATACGCCATCACGCTCGATACGCGCCTGGGTGATCCCCGGCGTATAGATATTGGGTGGGGTAGGGGTGTCTCTCTGCCAGGGTTGAATGGTGCGTGGGCGCGCTATGGCATAGACCAATAACCATTGATGCAGATAGTCGCCGCCCACCAGGCGTAGTGGTGTCGGGCTCTGCTGGCGCCAGAATGTCTCCGCCTGTCGCGCGAAGGGCGTCAACCCGCTCCACTCCTGCCCACAGCCGCGTAGATCCAGCAGGTAGACTACGGCATAACCGCATAGTACCAGCGGCGCGAGCAGAGATAACCCTCGGCTGAGACGGCGAATCTGCCGTGAGGATACGCCGCGCAGGCTGGCGCAGAGCAGTGCGATGGCGGGTATGACGAAGGGCTGTAGCCATTCGGTGATGCGACCGCCACGATAGAGCGTCAGCCACAGTAGGATCAGCGCTAAGGGGATCAGCAGCATAAGCAGGGATAGGCGTAGCGCCCCCGGTGCTGGCCAATGTAGCCGCCCCCCGCTCAGATACACCAGTAGGGTCATGATGAGCAGAGGGTAAAATACGGTCAGCATCGCGAGGCTGGCATGTAGATTCGGTTCAGGATGCAGTTGACCGCTCACCCAGTGGATAGCGGCGAACTGGTGCTGGGTGAGCCATAGCGCGTTAGGCGTGACTAAGGCGAAATAGATCGCGATCGCCAGCCAAAAACGGCGTTGGCGGTAGAGGGGGCGAAGCGAGGGGCTGATGAGGGTGGCGAGCAACAGTAACAGCAGCAGCGCCACGGTGGAGTATTTGGCCATCGTCGCGAGTCCGGCGAGCAGGGCGAATAATGGCCACCCCCAGCGGGGTGAGTCGGTAGCTAATGCTCGCGCCAGCGCCCAGAATAGCCAGGGCCACAGGCCGACTAATAGATAATTGTCGTTATACGGCAGCATGTCGATGTTAATGCTGCCGGAGAGATTCAGACTCATCAAGGCCAGCCAGGCGAGATCGGCTCGGCCGGTGAGGCGGCGAGTCAACATCCAGACCCCTAGCATACCGCCAGCGATGACGACAAAGTGGCAGAGATACCAGTAGTGCTCGGGAGATAAGGCGGGAAAGTAGAGCAGTGGCCGCATCATCGCGCCGACTAGCCAGGGGTTTTTCGGCGATCCCCATTCACCGTTCTGCCCCCAGTTCATCGCCTCGACGGCATCATAGGGGAGCGCCGGGTCTAGGTATTGCGTTACCCCCGTCCAGAGAAGGATATAGAGCAGTAGCCACCCTAGCAGGCGGCCTGGCGGGGCGCGCTGTGGCCAACGGCAAATCGTCATGCCTGGCTATCCTTAGCGGCGTCATCGGGGTAAGCGAAGGGCTTAGGGGGCGGGGGACGCACGTCACCAGAGTATGAACGATAGCGCGAGAAATGCGAGGTAGCGGCGTACTAGAGCGGGGCGTTAGCCCCGCAGCCGGCGATCAGGCGACCTGGACCGGGACAGACTTGGCCAGGCGTTTCATCTGGTTGTCCCCATCGAAGTAGGCCACCCTCGGATGGTGTGTCCGGGCCTGTTCGTCGGGCATCTGCACATAGCTACAGATGATCAGTTTGTCGCCGACGCAGGCGCAGCGAGCGGCGGCGCCATTGACGGAGATGATCTTCGAGCCGGGTTCGGCGGCGATGGCGTAGGTGGAGAAGCGCTGACCATTATCGACGTTGTAGATGTCGATGGCCTCATATTGCAGGATACCGGCCGCGTCCATAAAGTCCTGATCGATGGCGCAGGAGCCTTCATAATTCAGGTCGGACTGGGTGACTTTCACGCGGTGCAGTTTGCCCTGCAGCATTGTACGTACCATAGTGTAATACCTGTAATCATCGTAATGGAGCCGCCGAGCGGCCCGGTAAAAATATGACGTAAACCATCCATTCGTATAGACGGTTTACGTCATGGTTGCGCATTTTGCCGTCGCTGTCTAGCCGTTACGCATTATGCGTCGGCACTAAACGCAACGCGGACGTTATCGATCAGGCGTGCCTGGCCCAACCAGGCGGCCATTAATATGATCGCCGAGCGGGTGTCCAGCGTCACCTCACCGAGGGTATCCGCGTCACGAATGAATAGAACGTCGGGGCGGAAGCCCGCTTGGCGCAGGCGGCCGGCGGTCTGTTCTAGCAGCTCATCCAGATTGCGCTCGCCATTTTCTAGCTGGGTGGCCAGCTGCATCATGATGTTATATAAGCGTGGGGCGAGGCGGCGTTCATCGCTGTCGAGGTAGCCGTTACGCGAGCTCAGCGCCAGGCCATCCTCGCCGCGGACGATCGGCACGCCGACGATCTCGATACCGTAACCCAGATCCGCCACCAGCTTGCGGATCAGTTGGAGCTGCTGATAATCCTTCTCGCCGAAGCAGGCCAGATCCGGCTGCACCAGGTTAAATAGCTTGCTGACGATGGTGGCGACGCCGCGGAAGTGGCCCGGGCGGCTCTCACCCTCGAGGATGGTGGAGAGGGCGGGGACATCGACATAGGTCTGTTGCCCGACACCCTGCGGGTAGATCTCGTCGGCGGCCGGGGCGAAGACCAGATCCACGCCGTTGCGGTTGAGCTTTTCGCAGTCCTCTTGCAGGGTGCGTGGGTAACGCGCCAGATCGTCGGGGCGATCGAACTGCATGGGATTGACGAATACCGATACGATCACCACATCGGCCCGGGCGCGCGCCTCGCGTACCAGCGTCATGTGCCCTTCATGCAGGTTTCCCATGGTCGGGACCAGCGCAATACGTTTCCCCTCCTGGCGCCAGCGGCGTACTTCGCGGCGCAACAGCGGGATAGTCTCGATAATCAGCACAGCTTGTTCTCCAGCAGATAAAAGGGGCGGTCCGTGGAGCCGCCCGACAGGATCTTGCTCAGTTAAAGGTATGTTCGTCGGCGGGGAATTGCCCCTGCTCGACGGCGTCGACGTAACGGCGCACCGCCGCGCGGATGTCACCGCCGTCGGCCAGGAAATTCTTCACGAAGCTGGGCATGCGCCCGCTGCTGATCCCCAAGGCGTCATGCATCACCAGGATCTGGCCGTCGGTCTCTCGGCCAGCACCGATGCCGATGACCGGGATACGCAGTGCCTGCGTGATGGTCTTGGCGACCACGGACGGGACGCACTCCAAGACCAGCAATTGGGCTCCGGCTCCTTCCAGCGCCAAGGCATCGGACAATAACTGGTCAGCCGTATCCTGATCGCGTCCTTGTATGCGGTAGCCGCCGAGAATATTGACGGACTGGGGCTGTAGCCCGAGATGGCCGCATACCGGCACCGCCCGCTCGGTCAGCATCCGCACGGTATCGCTTAACCAGGCGCCGCCTTCCAGCTTGACCAGGTTCGCCCCGGCGCGCATCAGTTCGGCGGCGTTGGCGCAAGCCAGCTCCGGGGTGGCATAAGACATGAAGGGCATGTCGGCCATCAATAGGCAGTTTGGCGCGCCACGGCGTACCGCTCGGGTGTGGTAGGCGATGTCCGCCACCGTCACCGGCAGGGTGGTGTCATACCCTTGTAGGGTCATCCCCAGAGAGTCTCCGACCAGCATCACATCGATGCCCTGCTCGGCGAATAGCCGGGCGAAGCTGGCATCGTATGCGGTGATCGTAGCGAACTTATGCTTGTCCTGCTTGTACTTGCGCAGGCGTGATAGCGTGGTTGGCGTCATCACTGTCTCCCATTGTCGACCGGCCAATGACCGGGCAAATAAAGTTGGGCGCTACGCTGTCATCGCATCCGGCAGCGTTCGCCATGGTGTACGGCTCCGTCGCAGACGGACACCCTGCTGGCGTATTCTACTGCAAGAAAAACGATTGCGGTGGAGATGAGATCAAGCAAATACATCACATCGTGTTTTGTTTTGGCGTCGAGAGCGGAGCCGAGGAGGGGGGCGCGTCGGGAAGAGCGTGGGCATAGCCCGCGCCGTCAGGCGGCGGGCCGAGGGATCAGGTCGCTGGCGTGGCATCATCCTGGGCGGGCAACACCTGGAGATCTCCGGCATCAGCGAGACGCGCGATGGCCGCACGCAGTGTCCCTCCCGTGGGGAGACAGAGGTCGGGGGCGATCTCGGCCAACGGGACCAGCATGAAGCTGCGATTCAACAGGTCATAGTGCGGCACGATCAGCCGTTCGCTGGCGATCACCTGATTACCGAACAGCATGATGTCGATATCCAGGGTACGCGGCCCCCAACGTTCGGCCTTACGCTCGCGACCATGCGCGAGCTCGATGCGTTGAGTGCAATCCAGCAGTGCCTCCGCCGTCAGCGTGGTATCCAGCGCGACGGCGGCATTGACATAATCCGGCTGATCCTGCGGCCCGAGCGGGCGGGTGCGATACAGCGAGGAGACCGCCACGAACTGGCAGTCTGGCAGCGCCGCCAGTGCCTGAACGGCCTGACGCACCTGGTGACGCGGATCGGCCAGATTGCTGCCCAATGCCAGATAGACGCGGGTCATGCGCCGCTTCCCTCGCGGCGAGGCGCGCGACGACGTGGTCGACGACGACGACGGGCGCCGGCATTGCTGTCACCCTCATCATCCAGCGTGTTGACCATGGCCTTCTGCTGCGAGGCGCTGGCGAGTTGGAAGGAGCCCCACCACTCGGCCAGACGTTGCAGCTCGGCGCTCCGCTCGGCTTCGGCGCGCAGCGCCAACAGATCGTAGGCGGCGCGAAACTTGGGTTGCTCCAACAACTTGTGGGCCCGCTTGCCCTGACGGCGTGATAGGCGCAGTTGTAAGGTCCAGATATCGCGGATCAGCGCGGTGATGCGTTTGGGGATCGCCAGGGAACGGCATTGCTCGTCCAGAATGTCGTTCATCGCCAGGGCGAAGGCATCGTGATAGGTCAACCCGCCCTCCTGGGTGATCTTCTGCGCCAACTCGATCAGCGGATACCACAGCATGGCGGCGAACAGGAACGCCGGATTGACGCGCATATCGTTCTGGAGGCGGTGATCGGTATTCTTCAGCACCTGCGCCAGGATGTTCTCCATCGGGCTGTCGCCGTTGGGGGTAAAGTGGCGGCAGATCACCGGAAACAGCGGTTGGAACAGCTGGTATTCACGCAGCTTGAGATAGGTCTCATAGCCATAGCCCGCTTGCAACAGTTTCAGCGCCTCCTCGAACAGGCGAGCCGCCGGGATGTCGCGCAGCAGCGGCGCCAGGCGGGCGATCGGCGCGGCGGTCTCTGGGCTGATATCCATCCGTAGCTTGGCGGCAAAACGCACCGCGCGCAGCATGCGTACCGGATCCTCGCGGTAACGCGTCTCGGGATCGCCGATCAGGCGGATCAGGCCGGCCCGCAGATCGTTGAGGCCGCCGGTATAGTCACGTACCGTGAAGTCGGCCACGCTGTAGTACAGGCTGTTAATGGTGAAGTCGCGGCGTTGAGCGTCTTCTTCGATGTTGCCGTAGACGTTATCGCGCAGCAGCATGCCGTTCTTACCCTGCTGGGAGATATTCTTGCCCTCATCGGCGTGTTCGTGATGACCCCGGAAGGTGGCCACTTCGATGATCTCCGGGCCGAACATGACGTGGGCCAGACGAAAGCGGCGTCCGACCAGGCGACAATTGCGGAATAACTTACGCACTTGTTCCGGAGTGGCGTTGGTGGTCACGTCGAAATCTTTCGGGCGCTTGCCCAACAGGAGATCGCGTACACCGCCGCCGACCAAGTAGGCGTCGAAGCCTGATTTATTCAGGCGATACAGAACCTTCAGCGCATTTTCGCTGATCTGCTGGCGTGAGATCGTGTGTTGATCGCGCGGGATCACGCTCAGATGGGAAGATTCCTGCTCCGGTGCGCTGTCCGCCTCGCGGTTTAACACTCTACGGCAAAAGTTGGCGACTCGGGTAAAAATGGTACACCTCGATAGTGTCTGGTAAATCGCTCCGTCATCGCTCGGGTGGTCGTGTAGCTACACGGGCCGACAGGCCCATTCCGGGCATCCCGCAGGCGATGGGGCATGATATGCAGAAAAATAAGCGGCTAATCATAGCTCACGGAGGGGAATTTGAGAATGGTGCAGACGGAATCGTTGTCGGCATTGTGGCATTCAGCGGCACATTTTCCAGGCGCCAGGCCGCGACGGCATGAGCTAATAGCGCCTCGGTGGACACATCGCGCAGCGCCATCGGATGCGGTTGGCCGAGGAAGGCCAGGGCCTGCAACAGCAACGGACGGGGATCATCCAACGGGATCGGTTGAGCATGATTCTGCTTGGAGAGCTTATTCCCCTGGTTGTTGAGCGCCAATGGTAGATGCAGGTAGGCCGGCTCTTTCCAGCCTAACTGGCGATACAAGGCGATCTGGCGCACCGTCGGCTCGATCAGATCGGCACCCCGCACGATCTCGTTGACGCCTTGCTGGTGGTCATCCACCACCACCGCCAAGTTATAGGCGAACAACCCATCCTTGCGGTGGATGATGAAGTCCTCGCGAGCCAACGCCGCGTCGGCATCGATCCAGCCACGCAGTTGGTCGTAGAAGCGGTAGACCGGTTGGGTCTGGTGCAGGCGTAACGCTGCCTGCTGTGGCCCGAGGCCTCGCGTGCGACAGTGGCCGTCATAGACGCCGCCCAACGCGTGAATGCGTTGGCGGGTACAGGTGCAGTAGTAGGCCAGGCCTTGCTGATGCAGACGCGCGAGGATGGCGCGGTAAGCCTCATGGCGCTGTGACTGATACAACACCTCGCCATCCCAATGGAGGCCATAGTGCTCCAAGGTGCGTAGGATGCGTCCGGCGGCGCCGGGGACTTCGCGGGGGGGATCGATGTCTTCGATGCGAACCAGCCAACGGCCACCACAGGCGCGAGCGCGCAGGTAGCTACCGAGAGCGGCAATCAGGGAACCAAAGTGCAGATCGCCAGAGGGAGAAGGCGCGAAGCGGCCTACATAGCCTGGCTGAATAGATTGAGAATATGACATTTTTTGCAACGGCATACGCGCCGGAAAAACTCCCGGATCGTCAATGCGCACTCCGCCAGCCAATCGGTGATTAGCCAGCGGAGCGCCAGGATAAAACACCGGCTGATGGTGTTTCGGCGGGGTTAGCCCGCCATCTGTTTTTCGCGAATTTCGGCCAGCGTCTTACAGTCGATGCACAGATCGGCGGTCGGACGCGCTTCTAGGCGGCGGATACCGATCTCGACGCCACAGGATTCACAGAAACCGAAGTCGTCATCTTCGATTTTCTGCAGTGTCTTCTCGATTTTTTTGATCAGCTTACGCTCGCGATCGCGGTTACGCAGTTCCAGGCTAAACTCCTCTTCCTGGGTCGCGCGGTCGGCGGGATCCGGGAAGTTGGCAGCCTCTTCCTGCATATGGGATACGGTACGATCCACTTCGTCCCTGAGCTGGTTACGCCATGCCTCAAGAATTCGCTTGAAGTGCGCCAACTGGGCTTCGTTCATGTACTCTTCGCCCGGTTTTTCTTGATACGGCTCCACCCCAGCAATGGCGAGAATGCTCAAGGACGACGGTTTACGGTTTTGCCCTTCTTGCATGCTGCTTCTCCTAATAACACGCATTAGCGATCCCCAAATGGGGGAAAAAATCAGGCCGCTATAAATAACAGATGCGGTAGAGGTTGGCAATTATTCCTGCCTACGGCTTGACAAGGGTGTGAAGGGCGGCGTATTTAGCCGCGTTTCCCCCTTTTCAGCGCGATTCTCCGTTCGATAGCCCCCTTACGACTCGAACGGTAGCGGCTGCGTCAAGGTGATGCCGCCCGGCGTTATCCGTGCCGTGTAACAGATCACTTCTACCCCGAGATCGCTTGCTTGGGCCAATAATTGCGCATAGTGAGCATCGATGTGGCGGGCCGCCCGTACACGCTCGATGCCGCTGTGCAGCACGGCGAAAAACAGCACCGCGCGTGCACCACTCTGCACCTGTTGCTGCAACTCGCGCAGATGCTTCTGCCCACGGGTACTGACCGCGTCGGGAAAGTATCCGCACCCCTGTTGCAGCAGGGTGACCGACTTCACCTCAATATAGCAGTCGGGGCGCTCCTCCGCCTGTAATAACAAGTCGATGCGGCTATTTTCTGTACCGTAACGCACCTCGCTGCGTATTTTTGTGTAACCGGACAATTCCACGATGCGTTGCTGGGCGATCGCCTCGTGAACTAAGGCGTTGGCGCGTTGGGTATTGACACAGATCCACGCCCCCGTCTGGCTCTCGGTCAGCTCCCAGGTCGAGGGATACTTACGCCGTGGATTATCCGACGTGGAGTACCACACCGTGTCGCCCGGCGTGGCGCAGCCCGTCATGGCGCCGGTATTGGCGCAGTGTAGCGTGAAGATCTGGCCGTCGGGGCGACGTACATCGGCCAGGAAACGTTTGTAACGTTTGAGCAGGGTGGCGGATTGTAGGGGCGCGGTGAACTGCATAAGGCTTCCTGTCGGTTATTCTGCGGCGGTGTGGCGTAGTAGGGGCCAACTGGCCAGTGATTGATAGTGGGTCCGTCCCTGAATGCGCTGTGAGCGGAAGAGGGCAAACTGTGTGATCTCAACCTGCCAATGGAAATTAGCCGGAGGAATGGCGACCGGCTGGTAGGCGTGGCGCAGCAGGGTAATGTGCGGGTGAAAGGGTAAGGTGCTTTGTTGGCAGCCGCAGCGTGCCGCTTGCGAGCGCAGCAGTTCGGCCAATTGAATTAATCCACGCGGAGCTCGGCGTAACCCGAGCCATACCACGCCAGCACGCGGCCACTGTCCGGCATCATCCAGCGTTAGGCTAAAGGGGGCCTGGCGAATACGTTCGGCTCCGGCGATGAGTTGCCGCTGTTGCGCCGGTCCGACGTCGCCGAGAAAGGCCAGGGTGAGGTGCAGGTTAGCGGCGGCGATCGGTCGCCCTGCCTCGGTTGGAAAGTGCTGGGCACGCCATTGGATGAGCGATTGCTGTAGCGTCGCCGGCAGGGCGAGGGCGAAAAAAAGGCGTTGCGACATGATGGTTTCCCGTTAACGGCATCGCCCGATGCTACAATGCGCGGCAGTAATTGTTAATAGGTGTGAGGGGGCGTCGCCAGGTGGTGAGCACGCCATTTGCCTCACTCCCCCAGAAGAGAGTGGAGTTCCGCGTGTCCTTATTACCCGTCGCAGCCGTCTTGCCCGAGTTACTCGCCGCCTTGCAATCGGCTCCTCAGGTGCTGCTTAACGCCCCGACCGGGGCGGGTAAATCTACCTGGCTGCCATTGCAGCTATTGCGCCATCCGGCGCTGGACGGACGCATCATCATGTTGGAGCCACGGCGATTGGCCGCGCGCAGTGTGGCGCATCGTCTGGCGCAGCAGCTGGGTGAGCCGCTGGGCGAGACGGTCGGTTACCGTATGCGTGGCGAGAATCGCGTAGGGCCGAACACCCGCCTGGAGGTGGTGACGGAAGGCGTGTTGACCCGCATGCTGCAGCGTGATGCGATGCTGGACGGGGTGGCGCTGGTGATCCTGGACGAGTTCCATGAGCGCAGCCTGCAGGCGGATCTGGCCTTGGCCTTATTGCTCGATGTACAGGCCGGACTACGCGACGATCTCCGCCTGCTGATCATGTCGGCGACCCTCGATGACGCCCGTCTGCGTACGCTGTTGCCTGCTGCACCGACGATCGTCTCCGCCGGGCGCAGTTACCCGGTGACGCGTCATTATCATCCCGTCTCGCCCCATGAGCGTATCGAGCAGGCCGCGGCGAACGCAGTGTTAAGCCTGATGAACCGTGAGTCCGGCTCGTTACTCCTATTTTTGCCCGGCGTCGGCGAGATCCGTCGTTGTGCGGCATTGTTGCAGGAGAGCGTGGCGGCGGATACCGATATCTGTCCGCTGTATGGCGCCCTATCGCTGGCCGAGCAGCAGCGCGCCATCGATCCCGCCCCCGAGGGGCGGCGTAAGATCGTGCTGGCGACCAATATCGCTGAGACCAGTCTGACCATCGATGGTATCCGTCTGGTGGTCGACAGCACCTTGGAGCGCACCAGTCAGTTTGACGTACGCAGTGGCTTGACGCGCCTGGTCACCCAACGGGCCAGTCAGGCGGCGATGACCCAGCGCGCCGGGCGCGCCGGACGTCTGTGCGCGGGGATCTGTTGGCACCTGGTGTCGGCGGAGCAGGCGGAGCGAGCCAGCGACTACGCGCAGGCGGAGATCTTGCGTAGCGATCTCAGCATGCTATGGCTGGATCTGCTCAATTGGGGATGCCGCGATGCCGGGCAGCTCGCCTGGTTGGATACGCCGCCAAGCGCGGCAGTGGGGGCGGCGCAACGTCTGCTCCAACAGTTGGGCGCCTTAGACGCCCAGGGCGCAT
The DNA here is from genome assembly GCF_003113495.2 of Edwardsiella tarda ATCC 15947 = NBRC 105688. NCBI lineage: Bacteria > Pseudomonadati > Pseudomonadota > Gammaproteobacteria > Enterobacterales > Hafniaceae > Edwardsiella > Edwardsiella tarda. The sequence goes on along the minus strand of NZ_CP084506.1, from coordinate 2,821,905 downwards.
TGAGTCCCTTGGGGCGGGAGATGGCGCGCGCCGGTAGCGAACCACGCCTGGCGGCGATGCTGTGCGCCGCGCGGGAGGCCGGCGATGCGGCATTGGCCTGTGCCGCCTTATTGGCGGCGGTCATCGAAGAACCACCGCGTCAGGGGAGTCGTGATCTCCGTCAGGCGCTGTACCACCCATTACCGCACTGGCGTCAGCGCGCGGCTCAGTTGGTGAAGCGTCTCGGTGGACGAACGGCGGCGGCGGATCTTGATGCGGCGGCGTTGTGGCTGGCGCATGCTTACCCCGATCGTATTGCCGCGGCCCGCGGCCAGGATGGACGCTATCTGTTAGCGAATGGTCTGGGGGCGGCGTTGGAGGCGGATGATCCCTTAGGGCGCATGCCGGGCGTGATCGCCGCCAGCCTGTTGCAGGGGGCGGCCGGTGGCGAGGCGCGTATTCTACTGGCGTTGCCCTGCGATATCGACCAGTTGGCGCGCCAATTGCCCCAGTTGGTCAGCGAGGAGACCGGGGTCGAATGGGACGAGGCTAAGGGCACGCTGCGTGCCTGGCGCCGCGTCCAACTGGGACGCCTGGTGTTGCGTGCTCAGCCATTAGCGCGCCCCGATGAGGTGACGCTGGCGCAGGCGCTGTTGGAGTGGGTCCGCGCACAGGGGATCGCGGCGCTAGGTTGGGACGAGGCGGCGACACAGCTGCGTCTACGCCTGAGTTGTGCCCGGCAATGGTTAGCGGAGCAGAATTGGCCAGCGGTGGATGACGACAGTCTGTTGGCGTCGCTGGAGCAGTGGTTGCTCCCGTCGCTACACGGAGTGCGGGATCTGCGCGCCTTACGCCAGATCGATCTGGCGGCGGCGCTGCTGCGCCTACTCGACTGGAACACGCGTCAGCGGCTGGATAGTGAGCTGCCGACTCATTACACTGTGCCGACTGGATCGCGCCTGGCGATCCGCTACTTTAGCGATAAGCCGCCGGTGTTGGCGGTGCGCCTGCAGGAGATGTTCGGCGAACGCGAGAGTCCGCGCATCGCCCAGGGGCGGGTGGCCTTGGTATTGGAGTTGCTGTCACCCGCGCAGCGCCCCTTGCAGATCACCCGCGATCTGGCGGGATTCTGGCAAGGCGCCTATCGTGAAGTACAGAAAGAGATGAAGGGGCGCTATCCCAAGCACGTCTGGCCGGATGATCCGGCCAACGCACAGCCAACGAGGCGTACCAAACGGCATTAAATTCAGAGCTTTCCCCTGTCATCGGCGGGGGAGATGCGCGCACATTAGGCGGTTTACGCCATAGCACAGCCGGAGAAACAGGATATGTCTGGGGACGATCGCCAGCCAATCGGGCGTAAAGGAAAAAAACGAGCTCCCTTGCCGCCGCGCAAGGAGCCCTCTCGCCGTCGCCGCCGTTACCAGGAGGATGACTATGATGAGGATGATGAGGCGCTCGATGAGCGCGATAACGATGAGTATGACGATGACGAGGATAATGTGGCGCGCAAACAGCTAAAACGTTCACGCCGACGCCGCGTGTTGTGGCTACTATTCCGCTTGGCGCTGGTGGCACTGGTGGTAATCGGCGCCTACGGCGTCTATCTCGATCAGCAGATCCGTAGCCGTATCGACGGTAAGGTCTGGCAGCTGCCGGCGGCGGTGTATGGCCGGATGGTGAGCCTCGAACCGGGGATGAACTACAGCAAGAAAGAGATGGTCAACCTGCTGGAAGGTATGCAGTACCGAGAGGTTAACCGCATCACGCGTCCCGGCGAGTTCACCGTGGCGGGCAACAGCATCGACATGTTGCGCCGTCCTTTCGACTTCCCCGATGGTAAGGAGGGGCAGATCCATGCTCGCCTGCTGTTTGACGCCAGTGGCTTGAGCGAAATTATCAACCTGGAGAATAAACGCCAGTTTGGTTTCTTCCGTCTCGACCCTCGGCTGATCACCATGCTGCAATCGCCCAACGGCGAGCAGCGTCTGTTCGTGCCGCGCGATGGTTTCCCGACGCTGTTGGTCGATACCCTGCTGGCGACAGAGGATCGTCATTTCTACCAGCACGACGGTATCAGCCTCTACTCCATTGGCCGTGCGTTGTTGGCTAACCTGACCGCCGGGCGCACGGTGCAGGGGGGCAGCACGCTGACGCAACAGTTGGTCAAGAACCTGTTCCTGAGCAACGAGCGCTCCTTGTGGCGTAAGGCGAACGAGGCCTATATGGCGTTGATCCTCGACTATCGCTACAGCAAGGATCGCATCCTCGAGCTATACCTCAACGAGGTCTATCTCGGCCAGAGCGGCAACGATCAGATCCGCGGCTTCCCGCTGGCGAGTCTCTACTACTTTGGTCGTCCGGTGGAGGAGTTGAGCCTGGATCAGCAGGCGTTGTTGGTTGGCATGGTTAAAGGTGCCTCGCTGTATAACCCGTGGCGTAATCCCAAGCTGGCGTTAGAGCGACGCAATGTGGTGCTGCATCTGTTGCTGGAGCAGAAGATCATCGATCAGGATCTGTACAACATGCTCAGCGCTCGCCCGCTCGGCGTACAGCCGAAGGGCGGGGTGATCTCGCCGCAACCGGCCTTTATGCAGTTGGTGCGTCAGGAGTTGCAGGCCAAGCTGGGCGACAAGGTACAGGATCTCTCCGGCGTGAAGATCTTTACCACCCTCGATCCGGTGTCGCAGGATGCGGCAGAGAAGGCGGTCGAGGCCGGTATTCCAGCGCTACGCGCCGCGCGGCATCTGGATGATCTGGAGGCGGCGATGGTGGTGGTCGACCGCTTCAGCGGCGAGGTACGCGCCATGGTGGGCGGTGCCCAGACGCAGTTCGCTGGCTTTAACCGCGCGATGGATGCCCGCCGCTTGATCGGCTCGCTGGCGAAGCCGCCAACCTATCTGACGGCGTTGGGTGAGCCGGACCAGTATCGTCTCAATACGCCGTTACAGGATCAGCCGCTGTCGATCAAACTCTCCAACGGCACCTATTGGGAGCCGAAGAACTACGATCGCCAGTATCGTGGCCAGGTGATGTTGATGTCGGCGTTAGCGCAATCCCTCAACGTGCCGACGGTGAACCTGGGGATGGCTTTGGGACTGGATAAGATCAGTGCGACCTGGCAGCTGTTGGGGGTACCGAAGGCGGTTATCGATCCGGTCCCGGCGATGCTGTTGGGGGCCATTAACCTGACCCCGATGGAGGTGGCGCAGGCTTATCAGACCATCGCCGCCGGCGGTAATCGGGCGACCCTGTCGGCGCTGCGCTCGGTCATCGCCGAGGATGGCACGGTGCTGTACCAGAGTCTGCCACAGGCGCAGAGCGTGGTGGCGCCGCAGGCCGCCTACCTGACGCTGTACGCGATGCAGCAAGGGGTGGTGAGTGGGACTTCGCGCTCGCTGGCGGGTAAGTTTGGCCGTTATCATCTGGCGGCCAAGACTGGGACCACGAACGATCTGCGTGATAGCTGGTTCGCTGGTATCGATGGCAAAGAGGTAGCGATCACCTGGGTTGGGCGCGACAATAATGGCCCCTCCAAGTTGACCGGGGCCAGTGGCGCCTTGACGCTGTATCGCCGCTATCTGGAGAACCAGACACCGCTGGCGCTGGATCTGGTGCCGCCGCAAGGGATTAGCATGGTGGGTATCGATGCCGCCGGTAACTTCCAGTGCGGCAGCGCACAGACCATTCCGGTCTGGAGCGACGATCCGCAGGCGTTGTGCCGTGCGCCGGCGACACCGGCCTCGGGTAGCGCGCCGGCACAGAGTGGTGACGGCGTGGCTAGCTGGATCAAGGAGATGTTCGGCAGCAATTGAGCCGCCGTGCGACATACTAGAAAGGGCCTCCGATGGGAGGCCCTTTTTGATGGCATACCGGATCAGAAGCGGTACTTCAGGCCCAGACCGAGGATGTTGTCGGTAGGGACGCCATTGGTTCGCGTGAACTCGCTGTCATCCAGCAGGTTTATCTTGTAGTCGATATAGGTCACCATATTCTTGTTCAGATTATACTCGGCACCGATATCGACATAGTTGACCAGGTCGCCGTCGGTAACGCGGTCGTCTGCCGTCTGCAGATCGATGCCGCGTGAGTAGAGGTAACCGATGGAGGGGCGCAGTCCAAAGTCGAACTGATACTGGGCGACCACCTCGAAGTTTTGCGTCTTATTGGCGGTCTGCTTATAGTCCTCTCCCCAAGGTGTCATGTTGTGCGTCTCGGCATACATGGCGGCCAGGTAGAGCGAATTAGCATCATACTTGACCCCGAGCGTCCAGACCTCTGCCCGCTCACCATTCGCGCCGCTGGCGCCGCTCGACTGGTAGAAGCTGCGATCCGATCCGCTGTAGGCCGCGGCCAGCGATACCCCGAACTCGCTGTCGTAGCTGACGGATAAGCCGACGCCGTCGCCGTTATCTTTATTGGCGCTGGCCTCTTTACGGTTTTGGGTGCCGGTTTGCGGGCTTACCTCGATGGTTTCGGTCACGCCGGTCTCAGGATTTTCTTTCTTAATTTTCCCTGAACCTTCATTTTTCCCTTGGTATTGCAGGGCAAAGTTTAACCCTTCGACCAGACCGAAGAAGTCGCTGTTACGGTAGGTCACCAGGTTGTTGGCACGACCGTTCATAAAGTTGTCATTGAAGGTGTAGCTGTCGCCGCCGAAGATCGGCATCATATCGGTATAGGCCTCGACATCGTAGACCACGCCGAAGTTGCGCCCATAATCCAGGCTGCCGACGTTGTTGAGCTTAAAGCCGGCGAAGGCGATACGGGTCTTCCCTCCCTGGTCTCCCTCGATGCTGCTGGCATTGGCCTGAAATTCCCATTGACCATAACCGGACAGGTTTTCGCTAATCTGGGTCTCGCCGAGGAAGCCGATACGGGCGTAGGTGTCATTCCCCTTGTCATCTTTCGCGTTGGCGAAGAAGAAGCGGGTATTGACCTGACCATATAGCTCCAGTTTATTGCCATCCTTGTTATACATCTCTGCCGCGTTCACGCTACCCATCGCCAACAGGGCGGGAATAACCACTGCAAGGTATTTATATTTCATATCATATCCTTGATATACATAATCAATTATTATGGGGAAGGTTTATAATGAAACGGGTCGTAACCAAGGGCAGAATAATCGCACGACACTAAAAATGGCACGATTGCTCACTATAAACTTATTACACGATGTGATTTTTCCTGACTTCGTCATGAGTAAATTGATTATTTTTAATAATTAATCTGATAATCGATTTTAAATATAAATAAAATATGATTTTTATATCTTTTAGTGTTGTGGGTTAGATCTAGATATTGATTTTTATTTATTGATTTTATTGTGTTTTATTTGTCGCGATGCTGACTTATATTGTATTTTTATTCTCTCGTTTTTATTTATTTTTATCGCTTCGCTTATTTGCTGGATATGATCATAGCTAATGCGGATTTGAATGATTGATGAGATTTTTACTTCTTATCATGGCGTCTTAAATAAAAATATCATGGCGATGAAAATGGAGTAGATACCATATATCCTCATGCAAAGAGCCTTCTTCTTTACTTATTATGCTAGTGTGAGGTGAGATATCATCTGGACGAATCTATTTCAAGTTACATTTTGTTACATTGGTGATAAGTGATAAGTGATAAGTGATAAGTGATAAGTGATAAGTGATAAGTGATAAGTGATGGGGGACTGGCGGTGGGAGATTCGCTGTGAGTGACGGGGGGAGAGAGAGGGGGGACCCCTTCTCTCTGAGTGTGCTGCACCATGGCATTAGAAGAACGAGGAGTCGTCGTCGTCCCCGCCACCAAAGAAGCTACCATCTTGCTGATCGGCGAAGCCATCGTCTTGCCCGAAGCCGCCGTTGTTATCCTGGCGCCAATCGGCATTCTGCCAGTCGGCGTCGTTCTGGCCATTATCCTGGTTATTATTTTGGCTCTCGTCCGGGGCGTTATTGGCCTGGTCCGTGTTATCACCGTTATTGGTATTATCGGCGGCTGGCGTCTCATCGATGATGTTGACGATCTCTTCGGGTCGGCTCTGATGGAACAGACCGGTCAGCATGTTAGCCATCACCATCCCGCCAGCAACGCCGGCGGCGGTCTGCAAGGCGCCCCCGAGGAAGCTCCCCGCGCGTGAGGGTGCCGCAGGTTGGGCGGGTTGGGCATAGCCCGGTGCCGGTTGCCCGTAGCCTGGTTGCCCGTAGTTAGCGGCGCCGGGGATCGGTTGGCTGCCTAAGTTGCTGCGCGTCGCGGTGGGGGCACTGTTCTGCGGAGCACTCTGCCCGCCACCGAACAGACCGGACAGGAAACCGCCACTACTGCGCGGTTGACTTTGCAATTGGTTAACTTGTTGCTGCAACTGCTCGACCTGTTGATTCAGGCGCTTGAGCGCCGCCTCTTGGATCAGCATGGCTTGCGCCATGTAGTAGGGCGCGGCAGGCTGCTTGGTCAAGCACGCCTGGATCAGGCGTTCCGCCTCGACATCGCGCGGGCCGCTACCCGCTTCGGCCTGTTGCAGACGGGAAAAAAGACCTTCAATGATACGTTGTTCTTCAGTTTGCATAATCTGCCTCGACACTGCGCCTAGAATTGGGCACGGACCTCTGCCGCGCCTTTTGGATCATAATGTAGGGATGCTTTACGCCAATGCAATCCCCCTTTACGCAAAGCGACACAGTTTGCGGTTTCTCGACAATCGATGGGGATGATCAGTCGGCCAATTGTTCCAGCAACGGCAATAGGATCTTGACGCCCTCCCGAGTGCGGGCGCGGATCCGCCCCGGCAAATGCCGATCCAGGTAGCTCATGCTGTCATATTGCGGTTGGTGCCAACTGATCCCCTGGCTGAACAGGCGATCGTGCCGGGTCTGGCGCGCCGGATGTTGAGTGTCGATGGCGGAAAGCAGTAGCAGCGGCAGCCCGGCTTGAGAGAACAGCGCCAAGCCTTCATTTTGGCTGTTCGGCTGGCTGAGCGTACTGCCATTGGTATGGCAGAGGCTGACCCCTACACGTTTCGCCACTTTGAGCAGTCGAGCGCGGCTCTGTTCGGCAAAGGGTTGGCTACTGCTGCTGACACATAGCCGATCGCCGCTAATCAATGAGTCTAATCCAATGACTAGCAGGGTATTTTTCTTCTGCTCCGGGCTCATACGCGCGAGGTAGTTTTCGATGCCTTTCCCCCCCAGCTCTTGGGCGCTGAGTGCCAGGAAGCGAATGCTGGCATCGGTCTTCACCGTACGTAGGCGTTCGGCCAGCTCCAGCATCACGCCGACACCGGAGGCGTTGTCATCGACCCCTTGTAGCGTCAGCCCACCCAGGTTACGGTTGACGTCATCGTCACTCTGCGGCGTGAAGGTGTCCAGGTGGGCGACGATCAGGATCTGTTTATCGCTGCGTCCCGTTTTGGCGGCGATCACCGAGGTGGCGGTGACGTTATGCCAACTGCTCTTGCCGTTGCTGTCGCGGTAGTGGTAGCGGGTCTTAAAATCGCGCAGGTTGCTGTCGTAACCCATTTGGCGAAAGCGTTGATTGACATAATCGGCCATCATGAGTTCGGCGGGACTCCCCGCCATACGCCCAGGGAAATAGGTCGCAATATGACGTACCTCCTGCTCGGCGATCTTGCCGATAGGCTGATGCGTTTGTGCCATGGCCGGCGCGCAGAGCAGCGCTCCCAGGCAGAGAGCGGCCAGGGAAAGGGAGTGTGAGCAACGGGAAAACATCAGTCGGGCATCCTTTGTATCTGCCGCGGGAGCGTCGCCCAGGGGCAGGGAGAGTCATCTGACGCTATTATCTCCCGCACACGGGGAGGAAACAATTGTTACGGCCTAAATTCAGACTCGTGCTAGGCGCGCAGCGCGCTCCGACGCACATTATCGACACGCGTTACTCTAGGGCGTGGTGACCAACAATTGGTAACAAATTCGAACGCGCAAATGTTAGACGTTTTTACCGCCACGGTTATCATCAATGCCACATGCTGGCGTGATAGCCGTAAGGGCTGGCATCGGGCGTCCCGTGCCAGGCTGATACAGCCTGGCGTGTGACTGAGTGGCCGCATCTGGCCACTCGACTAAAGACTTTGCTGCCGCAGGATTCGGGTATGCTGATGAACGCCACCAACAGGCCAGTCGATGAACTGAGTCGCGCCGACTATGACGAGCCCTCCTACGCCTTGAGTGGCGGGGTGGCGGGCTTTCTCTTCTATTGGTTGGCGTTTGCCTTGCCGTTTGCGGTGTATGGCACCAACACCCTGCTTTTCCTGCTCTATACGTGGCCCTTTTTCTTGGCGTTATTACCGGTATCGGTATTGATCGGTATCTTATTAAACCGCTGGTTATCTGGGCGCCTGCTGTTTAGCCTGCCGCTCTGCGCTCTGCTGGTGGTGACGCTATTTTGGCAGACCTTTATTGCCTTGAGCGGTTGGTAATTTGCCGGATTCTCTCCCCCTCTTGCCCTCACGCCCTATTCCGGTAGCGCCTACCATCGCATCGCGAGTGTCACGCCAATTCGACGCAGATGGTTGCGCTACGATATGATTTTTTACACAACTTTATCGTCACGCATACACCGGTCATCCCGCCTTCCTATGCTATGATGCGCCTCTTGAGCGTATTTCCCCGTTTTTTAGACAGTATTGTGGTGACAGATGACGAACTATCTGCATTTCCCCAGTTTTAATCCGGTGATTTTCTCCATCGGTCCAGTCTCCTTGCACTGGTATGGATTGATGTACCTGGTGGGTTTTGTCTTTGCCATGTGGCTGGCGGTGCGTCGTGCTAACCGTCCCGGTAGTGGCTGGACCAAGGATGAAGTCGAAAACTTGCTATATGCCTGCTTCCTCGGAGTGTTCCTCGGTGGACGTATCGGCTATGTGCTGTTCTATAATCTGCCGTTGTTTCTCGATAACCCATTGTATCTCTTCAAGGTCTGGGACGGCGGTATGTCCTTCCATGGTGGCCTGATCGGGGTGATCGTGGCCATGTTGTGGTTCGCCCGTCGCACCAAACGCACCTTCTTCCAAGTTTCTGATTTTATTGCACCATTGGTACCATTTGGTCTGGGCGCCGGGCGTCTGGGGAACTTTATCAATGGCGAGCTGTGGGGGCGTGTCACGCTGGATACCCCTTGGGCGATGCTCTTCCCGGGGTCGAGCAGCGAAGATATGCAGCTGGCGGCCACCCATCCACAATGGCAAGCGGTGTATAACCACTTCGGCATGCTGCCGCGTCATCCTTCTCAGCTGTATGAGTTGTTATTAGAGGGGGTTGTGCTGTTTATCATCCTGAACCTGTTCATCCGCAAGCCGCGTCCAATGGGCAGTGTCTCGGGGCTGTTCCTGGTGGGTTACGGCGCCTTCCGTATCATCTGCGAATTCTTCCGCCAGCCGGACGCGCAGCTGGGTCTATTTGACGGGGTGATCAGCATGGGGCAGATCCTCTCCATCCCGATGATCCTGGCCGGCATCATCATGATGGTTTGGGCCTACCGCCGCCAACCGCGCGCGCAGATATCCTGATTTTTTACGTAGAGAGTTAGAGGTGACATGAAACAGTATCTGGATTTGATGAGAAAAGTGCTGGATGAGGGGACACCCAAGGCCGATCGTACCGGCACCGGCACCCTGTCGATTTTTGGCCATCAGATGCGTTTCAATCTGCAACAGGGCTTTCCGCTGGTGACCACCAAGAAGTGCCATCTGCGCTCCATCATTCACGAGCTGCTGTGGTTCCTCAAGGGGGAGACCAACGTCAACTACCTGCACGACAATAACGTCACCATTTGGGACGAGTGGGCCGATGAGCAGGGTGATCTTGGACCGGTGTATGGTAAACAGTGGCGTGCCTGGGGATGTGCCGATGGCCGTCAGGTGGATCAGATCAGCCAGGTGATGGCGCAGCTGCGTCAGGATCCCGATTCGCGGCGTATTATCGTCTCCGCCTGGAACGTGGGCGAACTGGATCAGATGGCGCTGGCGCCTTGTCACGCCTTCTTCCAGTTCTACGTCGCCGATGGTCGTCTCTCCTGCCAGCTCTATCAGCGCTCCTGTGACGTCTTCCTCGGTCTGCCGTTCAACATCGCCAGTTATGCCCTGTTGGTGCACATGATGGCGCAGCAGTTGGATTTAGCGGTGGGCGACTTCGTCTGGACCGGTGGCGATACCCACTTGTACAGCAACCATATGGAGCAGACCGCGTTGCAACTGAGCCGCGAGCCGCGCCCATTGCCGCGCTTAGTGTTGGCCCGCCGTCCGGCATCGATCTTCGACTACCGTTTCGAAGACTTTATCATCGAAGGTTACGATCCTCATCCGGCGATTAAGGCCCCCGTTGCCATCTAAGGATGTGCATCACCGTTCATCCCGTTGCAAACGCCGGCCCTGTGCCGGCGTTTTTTATGGCGTCGTACCGCGTTTCGTTGCCCCTGACATTGGTCGCGAGGCTTCGGCCCCCTAGGCTGAGGGTGGAGGTGTCGGGTGCGTAGCGTTCAAGAGGGATATACCTTACTGGAGATGATGCTGGTGTGTGTCTTGCTGGCGCTGCTGGCCGCCGGTGCGACACCGCTATGGATGGAGCGGCGTGCGGCGCAGCGGCTACTGGATGAGACGCTACGCCTGCAACGCTATCTGCTGGCATTGCGTGATCAGGCGTTTTACAGCAATACGGCGCGCCCGATCGGGTTACGGCACACCCCGGGGTGGGATTGTCTGGTGACGCGCCCTGGGGATGATTGCCAGGCCAGCACCGCCTTTGTGCCGACACCGTCCTTACGTCTGGAGGCACAACTCTCGCCCGCGGCAGGATTCTACGGGCAACGCAATACGGCTCAGCCCGGCCATGTTCGCCTCAGCGATACGCACCATGCCACGCGGGTGATCTGGTCAGCACAGGGGAGGGTGAGAGTATGCGCCGAGCACGGTTTGCCATCGCTGGCGCCTTGCAACGCCAGCGGGGAATGAGTCTCTTATCGTTGATGTTATCGCTTACCCTCGGGGCGCTGGTGTTATCGGCGGCGTTACGTCTGGTCGGCGAGCTACGACGTCAGGGGCTGTCCGCACAGCGCGAGCAGCAGCGTAACGCGGAGGGGGAGGCATTACTGGCACGTCTGGAGAAGGATGTGCGGCGCAGTGGTTTCTGTGCGTCGCCTTGTCGCCTTCCCGCGCCGCCCCTCGAAATTGCGGCCGTTAGCGGGGAGGCCCCCGCCTCCTGTATGTTGCTGGCCTATGATGAGGATGGCGATGGCCGTGTGGTACACGCGGAACGCGTCGGCTGGCGCTTACGGCAGGCGGCGTTAGAGACGCGGCGTGGCGTGACCTCGTGCCAGGGGGGCGGTTGGGAGCGGGTCAGCGATCAAGGCCGCTGGCGCGTTAACAGCTTGGTATTTCGTCCCTTGCCCATGGGGATCGCCATCACCCTGGCATTGACGGAACGCGATCGACGCGATCCCATCTGGCAACGTCAGGTCTGGTTGGTGACGCCTAATCTGGCCGCGGGACGCGGGCGATGAGACCGCGGAGGTGTCGTCAGCGGGGCGTCATCGTGTTGGCGACGCTATTGGCCGCCTTGACGTTGGCGTTGGGCTGGGTAGTGGCACAGCAGGCTCAGACGCGCGATCTGTGGCAGCGCCACCTTGCCGGGCGGCGTCATTGGCAGGCCGAGGCTCAGGCCGATCTCTGGTTGGCACGGGCGCAACGTTTGCCCTGGCGCGCTAGCGCCCGTTGGCGTTGCCGTCGCTTGGCTGAGCACTGGTGGGCCTGCCTGCGTGCCACGGGGCATCAGGAGGCATTGCTCTGCATTGGTGGGCGGCCCGAGTTACTGGGCTACTCGCTCGTGCGTATTCGCTACCTGTGGAGTGAGGCACATGCACGGACACGATACTATCGGGCGCAGCCCAGCGGTTGGCTCGATTACCTCCCCGGCGCAGAGGGATGCCCGCCAGCGGGGGAGTGGATTGCTGGAGGTGATGGTGGCGTTGCTGCTAACTAGCGTCGGTCTGTTGGGGCTGATTCAGACGCAGCGCGCGCTGCTACACACCCAACGGTTACAGCTACAGCGTCAGGAGGCTTGGCGCTGCGCACGCGAGGGGCTAGCGCAGGCGGCATTGCATCAACCCTTGTCTCCCATGCCGCCGGGGTGGCGGCGTACGCTTGAGTCGCATCCCGAAGGGACATGTCAGCGGTTACGCTGCCGGGTCAGCACACCGCTGGGCGATACGGCCAGCCTGGAAAAGTTGATTTGCCCTTGAGCGGCGTTCGCGGTAGCTTGAGCGCAAAATTCCACTGTCCGCATCGCAGGGCGGCGCTCGACCCGGAGAGGCTATGTTTACCGTTTATCACTCCAACCAACTGGATGTCCTAACGCAACTGATGGCGGCCTTGATGCAGGGGCAGCCGCTGGACAATCCCTTCGAGCGCGAGGTGATCCTGGTGCAGAGTCCGGGGATGGCGCAATGGTTGCAGATGGAGCTGGCGCGCAGCTTCGGGATCGCCGCCAATATCGATTTTCCCCTGCCGGCGACCTTCATCTGGGACCTGTTTACGCGCGTGCTGCCGGATATCCCACAGCGTAGCGCCTTCAGCAAAGATGCGATGACCTGGAAGCTGATGTGGCTGTTGCCCCAGTTCCTGATACGTCCCGAGTTTGCGCCGTTGGCCCACTACTTAAGCGACGATGCGGATCGGCGTAAGCAGTTTCAACTGGCGGCACGTATCGCCGACCTGTATGACCAATACCTGGTATATCGTCCCGAGTGGTTGCAGCGCTGGGAGCAGGGGACATTGATTGATGATCTCGACAGTGCCCAGCTGTGGCAGGCTCCTCTATGGGTCGCACTGCGCGACTACACCGAGCGTCTGGGTCAGCCGCAGTGGCACCGCGCCAACCTCTATCAGCGTTTTATCCAGGCGTTGCAGCAGGCTGACCAGCCACCGGCCGGGCTACCGCGGCGGGTCTTCATCTGCGGTATTTCGGCCTTGCCGCCGGTTTATCTGGAGGCATTGCGCGCCCTGGGGGAACACATCGATGTGCATCTGATGTTTACCAACCCCTGTCGCTACTATTGGGGCGATATTCAGGACTATGCTTTCCTTGCCCGGTTACAGAGTCGGCGGCGGCGCGATTACTTGCTGGCCCAGCGCACGCTGGGTGAGAGTCACAGTACGCTGTTCCGTACGCCGGAACAGGCCTCGGCACTTTTTGGCGAGGATGGTGAACAGCAGCTGAGTAATCCGCTGCTCGCCTCCTGGGGGAAGCTGGGGCGCGATCACATGTACCTATTGGCCCAGCATGGGCCACAGGAGGTCAGCGCCTTCGTCGATCTGGATCAAGACACACTGCTGCAGCGTATTCAGCGTGACATGCTGGAGTTAGAGGATCATGCCTGCATCGCCGATTCGCCGCAGACGTTGCAGGACAGCAGCCGGAAGCGTCTGTTGGCGCCCGATGATCGCAGTATTAGCGTCCATGTCTGCCACAGCCCGCAACGTGAGGTCGAGGTACTGCACGATTGTCTACTGGACATGTTCGCCGCCGATCCTACCCTCAGCGCGCGCGACGTGATCGTCATGGTCGCCGACATCGACAGTTATGCGCCCTTCATTCAGGCGGTCTTCGGCAACGCCCCCGCGGCGCGCTATTTACCCTTCGCCATCTCTGACCGCAGCGCCCGCCAGTTACACCCGGTGGTGCAGGCGACGCTGGCGTTGCTCGATCTGCCCAACAGCCGCTTCACCGCCGAGCAGGTGCTGGCGTTGCTGGAGGTGCCGGCGCTGACCGCTCGCTTTGCCATCGACGAGGAGGGCATCCGCCTGTTGCGCCACTGGGTCGAGGACTCTGGCATTCGTTGGGGGCTGGATGACGAGGCGGTGCGCGCGCTGGCGCTCCCTGCGACGGGTCAGCACACCTGGCAGTTCGGCCTGACGCGTATGCTGTTGGGGTATGCCATGGACAGCCGCTGCGGCGACTGGCAGGGCGTGTTGCCCTATGACGAGTCCAGCGGCAGCGTCGCCGAGTTGGTCGGCCATCTGGCGCAATTCTTGGCGGCTCTGCGTGACTGGCGCCAGCGTCTGGGGCAGATGCAGACACTGGCGCAATGGCAGCCATTGTGTCGCGAGTTGCTCGATACCTTCTTTCTTACCGATGCCGACAGCGAGGCGGTCTGCGCGCTGATCGAGCAACAGTGGTTACAGTTGCTCGCCGATGGACTGACATCGAATTACGCCGAGACTCTGCCGATCGCGTTGTTGCGTGACGAGTTGGCGGCGCGTCTGGATACGCAGCGCATCAGCCAACGCTTCCTCGCCGGGCCGATTAACTTCTGTACCCTGATGCCGATGCGCTCCATTCCATTCAAGGTGGTGTGTCTGTTGGGCATGAACGATGGCGTCTACCCGCGCACCCTGGCACCGTTGGGCTTCGATCTGATGGCCGGAAAGGTACAGCGCGGCGATCGCAGCCGGCGTGACGATGACCGTTATCTGTTCCTTGAAGCGTTGCTCTCGGCGCAACAGCGTCTGTATATCAGCTATATCGGCCGTTCGGTACAGGATAATACGGCGCGCTATCCCAGCGTGTTGGTCAGCGAACTGCTGGAGTATATCGCCCAGAGCCACTGCTTGGCCGCCGATCGGCAACGGGATGTCGACAGCAGCGCCGCGCGGGTGATGACACACCTGTGTCATCTCCATCCGCGGGTGCCCTTCGATGCCGAGAACTTCGACCCGGCTAGCGAATACCAGAGTTACGCCAATGAGTGGTTACCGGCCGCCAGCGGGCAGGGGACGGAGCAGCCACCCTTTGCGGTCAGTCTGGCGCCGCAGGCGCTCGAGACGCTGACGCTGGATGCGTTGATCCGCTTCTACCGTCACCCGGTGCGCGCCTTCTTCCAACAGCGTCTGGGGGTGAGCTTCACCCGCGAAGAGAGCGAACTGCCGGAGGAGGAGCCGTTCACCCTGGATGCCCTTAGTCGTTATCAGATCAATCAGTTGCTGCTCAATCGGCTGATCGCCGGTGAAGAGGTAATGCCGCTATACCGTCAGATCCGCGCCGCCGGTACGTTGCCCTTCGGGGCTTTTGGCGAGCTGTGGTGGCAGGCGCAACACACGGAGATGGCGCAGTTGGCGCAGCGGGTCGGGGAGGTATTCCAACCGGGCGAGAGCCTGGAGATCGACTGTACCCTGGCGGGCTGCCGTCTAAGCGGTTGGTTGCCCCAGGCGCAAGCCGAAGGGGTGGTACGCTGGCGTCCTGCCGAGCTGGGGGCGACGGATGGCCTGGTCTTGTGGATCGAGCATTTGCTGTTTTGCCTCACCCAGGGGAGGGGCGAGAGCTGGATGTTTGGTCGTAAAAATACGGCCTGGCACTTCAGCGGGATTGAGGTCACCCAGGCGGAACAGGCATTAGAGCAGTTGATCGCCGGTTATCGTCTGGGTATGCAGCAGCCGTTGCTGCTGACGCGTAGCGGATGGCAATGGCTAAAGTGCTGTTATGATAAAGAGACGGCGCAGTTGTTGACGGATGAGGCGGTCCTCGCCAAGGCACGTAGCAGCCTCACTCAATGCTGGAACGGTGATGCCTTCGCCAGTGGCGAGGGGCAGGATGCCTATCTGCAACGGGTGGTGAGGACGCTGGATGAGACGGCGCTACAGGCCATTACGAACCAGGCACAGCGCTTTTATCTGCCGTTGTTACGCCATAACCTGGCGTGACGAGGGGGCGAGGAAGTGAGGCGTTACGCGATGGGCGCCGACGACAGAATTGAGAGGGGGAGAGAGCGTGATACGTAGACAAGGTAGGGTGATAGTCCTCTGGCTATTGCTGCTGTTGTGGGCCCCGTTGGGCATGGCCGCCGTGGGCTGGCAACCGTTGGCCGAGAGCATCAACAAGAGCGCCGGTGATCCGCGCGCTTATCAGGCTATCCGTTTAGATAACGGTATGAAGGTGGTGTTGGTCTCGGATCCGCAGGCGCCGCACTCACTCGCGGCGTTAGCCTTACCGGTCGGATCGCTGGATGATCCCGCGAGTCAGCTCGGGTTGGCACACTACCTGGAGCATATGGTGTTGATGGGGTCGAAGCGTTTCCCACAACCGGATAACCTGTCGGAGTTTCTCAAGAAACATGGTGGCAGCTATAACGCCAGCACCGCCTCGTACCGGACGGCCTACTATCTCCAGGTGGAGAACGATGCCTTAGCGCCGGCGTTGGATCGTCTGGCCGACGCCATCGCCGAGCCGCTACTGGATAAGGGCAACGCCGATCGGGAGCGCCATGCGGTGAACGCCGAGTTGACGCTGGCCCGTTCGCGTGACGGCCTGCGTATGGAGCAAGTCTCCGCCGAGACACTCAATCCGGCCCACCCCAGCGCCCGTTTCTCCGGGGGGAACCTGGAG
This sequence comes from Edwardsiella tarda ATCC 15947 = NBRC 105688, assembly GCF_003113495.2. Lineage (NCBI taxonomy): Bacteria > Pseudomonadati > Pseudomonadota > Gammaproteobacteria > Enterobacterales > Hafniaceae > Edwardsiella > Edwardsiella tarda. Next base: position 2,805,547 of record NZ_CP084506.1, on the reverse strand, counting down.
ACGCTGAGCGATAAGCCCGGCAGTAATCTGCACCAGCAGTTGGTGGCCTTTTATCAGCGTTACTATTCCGCCAACCTGATGGTTGGGGTGATCTATGGTGATCAGCCGCTGCCCGCGTTGGCGGCCTTAGCGGTGCAGAGTTTTGGCCGTATCGCCAATCGCCATGCGACGGTGGCACCGATCGACGTACCGGTGGTGACGCCGGCTCAGCAGGGCATCATCATTCATTATGTCCCGGCTCAACCACGCCGTATGCTTCGCATCGAATACCGCATTCCTAACGACAGCGCCGCGTTCCGTAGCAAGACTGACACCTACATCAGTTACCTGATCGGCAATCGGAGTAAGAACACGCTGTCCGACTGGCTGCAACGCCAGGGGCTGGCCGAGTCCATCAGCGCCGGGGCCGATCCGTTAGCCGATCGCAACGGCGGTGTCTTTAACATCAATGTCGCCCTGACGGAGAAGGGGGTCGCCGAGCGGGGACGGGTGATCGCGGCGATTTACGATTACCTACGCCTACTCCGTACCCAGGGCATCAAGCAGAGCTACTTTGACGAGATAGCCCATGTGCTGGCGCTCGACTTTCGTTACCCGTCGATCACCCGTGACATGGGATACGTCGAGTGGATGGTCGATATGATGCTGCGCGTGCCGGTCGCCCATGTATTGGACGCCCCCTATTTGGCCGATCGCTTCGATCCCCAGGCGATCGCCGCGCGTCTCGACAGCATGACGCCGCAGCAGGCGCGTATCTGGTTTATCGGCCCCGACGAGCCGCACAATAAGCTGGCCTATTTCGTCGATGCGCCCTATCAGGTCGACCGCATCACGCCGCAACAACTGGCGCGTTGGCAGCGCGATGGGCGGGATATCTCGCTGTCGTTACCGGCGCTCAATCCCTATATTCCCGATGACTTCGCCCTGATTAAGCCGGTCACGCCCACCCCTAGCCATCCGCAGGCGATCGTCGATCGCCCGGGGTTGCGCGCGTTGTATATGCCGAGTCGCTACTTTGCCGATGAGCCGAAGGCGGACATCACGCTGGCGCTGCGTAACCCGCTCGATGGCGACCAGGCGCGAGGTCAGGTGCTCTTTGTCTTGACCGACTACCTGGCCGGATTGGCGTTGGATCAGTTGGCCTATCAGGCTTCGGTGGGGGGGATCGGCTTCTCGACCGGCTATGACGATGGGCTGGTGATCAGCGCCAGTGGTTTCACCCAACGCATGCCACAACTACTCAGCGCGCTGCTTGAGGGGTATCGGGGCTTCACCCCGACCGAGGCGCAGCTGGCGCAGGCTAAGTCATGGTATCGTCAGCAACTCGACGCCGCCGATAAGGCCAAGGCCTTCGAGTTGGCGATGCAGCCGGTGCGGGCACTTTCCCAGGTGCCCTATAGTGAGCGCGCCGCGCGCCGCGCCCTGTTGCCATCGATCACCCTGGCAGACATCGTGGCGTATCGTACACGACTGATCGAGGGAGCCTCACTGGATCTGTTGGCGGTGGGTAACCTCTCCGCCGAGCAGGTGAGCCTGCTGGCCGAGCGCATCAGTAAGCAATTGCATACCCAGGGCACGCGCTGGTGGTATGGTCGCGATGTGGTGATCACCCAGCCGACGGCGGCGACGCTGCATCAGGCGGGTAGCAGCAGCGACTCGGCGTTGGCCGCCGTGTATGTACCGACGGGATACGATGAGGTGGCGGGCATGGCGCGTAGTCAGTTGTTGAGCCAGATCCTACAACCCTGGTTCTACGATCAGCTGCGCACCCAGGAACAACTGGCCTATGCGTTGTTTGCCTTCCCGACCTCGGTCGGGCGTCAGTGGGGGCTGGCCTTCCTGCTGCAGAGTAACAACCGTGCGCCGGATTACGTATATGGTCGCTATCAAGCCTTCTACGCCCAGGCGGAGCGGCGTCTGGCGGCCTTGAGTGAGGCCGACTTTGATCAGTATCGCCAGGCCCTGATCACTCAGCTCCGCCAGCGTCCGCAGACGCTGTCCGAGGAGGCGGGGCGTTTCCAGGGCGACTTTGCCCGCGGCAACCTGGCCTTCGACACGCGAGAGAAGCTGATCGCGGCCTTGGGCGCGTTGACGCGCGCCGATCTGCAGCGCTTCTTCCGTCAAGCGGTCATGGCACCGCAGGGGTTAGCCGTGTTGTCCCAGGTGATGGGGCAGAGCGCCCAAGGGCAATATGCCCAGCCGGCGGGATGGCATAACTACCCTGACGCCAGCGCCCTGCAACGGAGTCTGAAGATCGAGGTCAGCCGTTGATGATGGCGACGCATACGCTGGATCCGCTTACGCTGCCGCTGCGTGGCGCGCGCCTGATCGAGGCCTCGGCCGGTACCGGCAAGACCTTTACCCTGGCGGCGCTCTACCTACGTCTGCTGTTGGGGTTGGGGGAGGAGCATGCCTATCCGCGCCCGTTGGCGGTCGAGGAGATCCTGGTGGTGACCTTTACCGAGGCCGCCACCGAGGAGCTGCGTGGGCGCATTCGCAGCAATATTCACGATCTACGCCTGGCTTGTCTGCGTGGCTACAGCGCGCATCCGTTGCTGAGCGCTCTACTGAGGCAGATCGCCGATCTGCCTCAGGCGGCGGCCTTGCTCCTGGCGGCGGAGCGGCAGATGGATGAGGCGGCGATCTACACCATTCATGGCTTTTGTCAGCGCATGCTTAGCCAAAACGCCTTCGAGTCTGGGGTTCTGTTTCAGCAGACCTTGTTGCAGGATGAGTCTCAGCTGCAACGCCAGGCCTGTGCCGATTTCTGGCGGCGCCACTGTTACCCCTTGCCCCAGGCGGTGGCGGCGATCGTCAGCCAGCTGTGGAGCGGCCCGGAGGCTCTCTTAGCCGAGTTACGCCCCTACTTGTCGGGCGAGATGCCGCTGCTACGACCGGCCAGCGCGCTTCAGGAGTCGGTGGAGCAGCGCCATCGGGCGCTGATCGCCCGTATCGAGGCGCTTAAGGCGGCCTGGCGCGAGCAGGGCGGGCAGGTGGCTGCGCTGATCGCCGACTCGGGCGTGGATAAGCGCAGCTACAGTAGTCGCCATCTGCCCAAATGGTTGGATGAGATGGCGGCCTGGGCGCAACAGGAGACACTGGACTACCAGTTGCCGGGATCCATCGAACGCTTCGCCCAGGCGACGCTGGAACAGAAGACCACGAAAGGTAGCGCACCGCGTCACGCCCTGTTCGCCGCCGTCGAGGCGTTGCTGGCCGAGCCGCTGTCACTGCGCGATGTGCTGCTGGCGCAGGCGCTGGTCGCCGTCAGGGAGAGCGTGCAGCAGGAGAAACGGCGTCGTGCCGAGCTGGGGTTCGACGATCTACTCAGTCGTTTGGCCCAGGCGCTTGATGCGCAGGCGGGGGAGGCCTTAGCCGCCGCTATTCGCCAGCGTTACCCGGTAGCGATGATCGATGAATTTCAGGATACCGACCCGCAACAATACCGTATCTTCCACCATATTTACGGCGGGGCGGCTCAGGCCGAGACGGCGTTGCTGCTGATCGGCGATCCCAAGCAGGCGATCTACGCCTTCCGCGGCGCGGATATCTTCACCTATCTACAGGCTCGCGCGGCGGTGGAGGCGTGTTACACCCTGGGTACCAACTGGCGTTCGGCTCCCGGCATGGTGCAGGCGGTCAATCGTCTTTTCTCCCTGTCCCCCGCCCCCTTTTTGTTCGACGAGATCCCCTTCTTGCCGGTGGCAGCCGCGCCGAAGAATGCCCATCATCGGCTGCTGATCGACGATGTCGCGCAGGCGGCGTTGGATCTGTGGCTGTACGACGTACCCGGCTGTAGCCAGCAAGAGTACCTGCATGTGATGGCGCAACGCTGTGCGACGCAGATCCGCGATTGGCTCAGCGCCGGGCAACGGGGAGAGGCGCGGTTGATCGGCGAGGATGAGGGTGCGGAGGGGCGGCCGCTGTGCGCCGCCGATATGACCATCCTGGTACGCAGTCGCCATGAGGCGACGGTGATGCGTGATGCCTTGAGTGCCCTCAACATCCCCTCGGTGTATCTGTCGAACCGTGACAGCGTCTTCTCTACCCCGGAGGCCCGCGATCTATTGTGGCTGTTGCAGGCCATCCTGGCACCAGCGCAGAGCCGTACCCTGCGCAGCGCCTTGGCTGTCGGCCTGTTGGGGCTGAGTGCCGCCGAGCTGGATGCATTGAATCAAGATGAGCGGCGATGGGATGCGGTAGTGGATGAGTTCGATGACTACCGGCGCCACTGGCAGCGGCGTGGCGTCTTACCGATGTTGCGTGAGTTGATCGGCCGCCGTCGCTTGGCCGAGAACCTGTTGGCGACGTCGGGGGGCGAGCGCCGTTTGACCGATGTGTTGCATCTGGGCGAGTTGTTGCAGGAGGCGGCGCAGCAACTGGAGAGCGAGCCGGCGCTGGTGCGTTGGTTGGCGCAGCAGATCGATAGCCCGCAGCCGCAGGCGGAGAGCCAGCAGATGCGCTTGGAGAGCGATCGGCACTTGGTACAGGTGGTGACCATTCATAAGTCCAAGGGATTGGAGTTTCCCGTGGTCTTTTTGCCCTTCGTCGCCACCTTTCGCCGCCAGCGTCAGGGGCTGTATCACGAATCCCACAGCCTACAAGCCGTCTGGGATCTGTGCGCGGACGAGCAGGCGTTGGCTCGAGCCGATCAGGAACGTCTGGCGGAGGATTTGCGCCTGTTGTACGTCGGCGTCACTCGCTCCATCTACTATTGTGCGTTGGGTATCGCCCCGCTGGTGCTCGGCAATCGCAAGAAGCAAGGTGAAAGCGACTTGCACCATAGCGCGTTAGGGTATCTGTTACAGCGCGGCGACGCCTGCGATGCCGAGGGGTTACATCAGGCGTTGCAGGCATTACAGGATGACGATATCCGCCTGACGCGTCTGGCTCCTGTCGACGTCGAGGCCTGGCAAGGCCCACTCGCGACGGCGCGTACCTTGTGCGCTAAGGCCTTCAACCGCTCGCTGCGCGACACCTGGCGCGTGACCAGTTATTCGGCGCTGCAACAACATGGCAGCAGTGGGCGTTACCTGGAGCTGTTGCCCCATCTGGACATCGATGCCGCCGGCGAGCACCGCGCTCCGCCCGCACCGAGCCTGGATGCCCATAGTTTCCCGCGCGGCGCCGCACCGGGCACGTTTCTACACAGCCTCCTAGAGGCGTTGGATTTCACTCAGCCTATCGATGAACTCTGGCTGGCCGAACGTTGCCAGGAGCAGGGCTTAGCGCCCGAGTGGGTGCCCGCATTGGCGCATTGGTTAACGCAAATCCTCCTGGCGCCGTTAGATGCGCAAGGGTTGAGTCTGAGCCAACTGGCGCCGACGCATTGCCAGCCCGAGTTGCAGTTCTACCTGCCGATCGCCCGTCCGCTCGATCCCGCCCGGCTAGATGAGGTGATCCGGCGCCATGACGCGCTGTCGGCCCAGAGCCCCCCGTTGGCGTTTAACGCGGTCGACGGCATGCTGAAGGGGTTTATCGATCTGGTGTTCTGCCATCGTGGGCGTTACTACCTGCTGGATTATAAATCGAACTGGTTGGGTGAGACGGGAAAGGCCTACAGCGATGCGGCGATGGCGGCGGCGATGGTATCGCACCGTTACGACCTGCAGTATCAGCTGTATAGCCTGGCCTTACACCGTTATCTGCGCCACCGTGTGGCTGACTATGACTATCAGCGCCACTTCGGGGGGGTATTTTACTGTTTCCTGCGCGGCATGACGCGTGCGGTGCCGGGGCAGGGCGTCTTCGCCTGCCGACCCTCGCAGGCGTTGGTGACGGCCTTGGATCGTCTGTTCGCTGGGGAAGAAGGAGATGACGATGTGCGATGAGCTGCTTTCCCAGTTGGCGCAACAGCACAGCCTGCGCCCCTTGGATCTGCAATTTGCCCACCTATTGGCTCCGCAACAGCCCCATCTGGCGCTGGCGGCGGCGTTGGTTAGCCTGGAGCTGGCGGCGGGGCATGTCTGCTTGCCCTTGTCGGCGCTGAGCGTCACGGCGTTGAGTCGACGCTTTCCGGAGCAGGCCGATCGTTGGCCTCCCCTTCTTGGCGGTTGGGACGAGGATCGTTGGCAGGCCTATCTGTTGGCGCAACCCTGTGTCAGTCACGGCGAGCGGGCGACCCCGCTGGTGGTTAGCCACGGTAATCTGTATCTGCAACGTCTCTGGCAGGATGAGGGGACGGTCGCGACATTCTTCGCCACGGCCTGCGCGCAGCAGAGCGCGGATAGTCCACGGCTGACGGCGGTGTTGGCGCAGTTGTTCCCGCGTGCGGATCACGAGGAGCCGGATTGGCAACAGGTGGCGGCGGCGGTGGCGGTGACGCGCCGGGTGGCGGTGATCTCGGGAGGGCCCGGCACCGGAAAAACCACCACGGTGGCGCGCCTGTTGGCGGCCTTGGTCGCGTTGGCGGCCGAGCGTCCGCCGCGGATTCAACTGGCGGCACCGACCGGTAAGGCGGCGGCGCGATTGAGCGAGTCGCTAGGCCAGGCATTGGCGCGATTGGCATTGCCACCGCATCAGGCCGAGGCATTGCCACGTGAGGCGCTGACCCTGCATCGCCTGTTGGGCGCACGCGCGGACAGCGCCCGTCTGCGTTACCATCGAGACAATCCGCTCCATCTGGATGTCTTGGTAGTCGACGAAGCATCGATGGTCGATCTGCCGATGATGGCGCGCCTGATCGAGGCATTGCCGCCGCAGGCACGTTTGATTCTGCTGGGCGATCGCGATCAATTGGCCTCCGTCGAGGCCGGTGCCGTGTTGGGGGAGTTGTGCCGTTTCGCCGAGTATGGCTTCAGTGCCCCCCGCGCCGCCGAGTTGAGTCGCCTGTGCGCGGCACCGATCCCCGCCGGGCCGGCGCAACCGGCGCTGGCGTTGCGCGACGCCATCAGCCTATTACGCCGTAGCTATCGTTTCGCCGCCGATTCGGGCATCGGCCGCCTGGCACAGGCGGTCAATCAGGGCGAACGACGCGCGGCCTTGGCCTGTCTGGAGGCGGCCTTCGCCGATCTGCGCTGGCGTGAGATGGTGCAGGATGATGACTACCTGGCGTTGTTGGACGCTTGTCTGGCGGGGTATCGCCCGATGCTGGAGGGCATCCGTGCGGGACAGGAGCCCGCCCAGATCCTGGCGGAGTTCGCCCGTTTCCGTCCGTTGTGCGCCCTGCGGGAGGGGCCATTCGGCCTGCATGGCTTGAACGAGCGCATCGCCTTGACGCTACAGCGCGCCGGCCTGTTGCAGCGTGGGGCAGGCGAGAAGGCCTGGTATGCCGGACGTCCGGTGATGATCACCCGTAATGACGCCAGTCAGAAGCTGTTCAACGGCGATATTGGCATCACCTTAGGCGATGAGCAGCAGGGCTGGCTGGTGTGGTTTATCGCGAGCGATGGCCAGACGCGTGCGGTGCAGCCAAACCGGCTGCCGCCTCATGAGACCGCCTGGGCGATGACGGTGCACAAGTCGCAGGGGTCGGAGTTTGACCATACCCTGCTGGTGTTGCCGAGCCACCCCTCGCCGGTGGTGACGCGGGAGCTGGTGTATACCGCCATCACCCGTGCGCGTGACCAATTGACCGTATTCGCCACCCGTGCGGCGTTGGAGCGCGCCATTCGCACCCCGACGGAGCGCCGCAGCGGGCTGATGGCTCGCCTGTTGGCGGCCGCCGCAGCGTGAATCGGTTACAGTTCGGTCAATAAGATCTTAGAGCGGCGCTGGTAGTTATACAGCGCCTTTTTCTGTTGCGGCAGCAGGTCGACCTCCACCGGACGGAAACCGCGCTCCTGAAACCAATGGATGCTGCGTGTGGTCAGCACAAACAGCTTCTCCAAGCCCATCAGGCGCGCCTGGGCGGTGATGCGTTGCAGTAATTGTTCGCCGCGCGCCGAGTTGCGGTATTCCGGGTGCACCGCCACGCAGGCCATCTCCCCCATGCGCTCCTGCTCGAAGGGGTAGAGGGCGGCGCAGGCGATGGTCATGTTGTCGCGTTCGATCAGGGTGAAACGTTCGATCTCGCGTTCCAACTGCTCGCGCGAACGGCGCACCAGGATCCCCTGTTGCTCCAGCGGACGGATCAGCGCCAAGATGCCGCCGATATCGTTGATATTGGCGCGGCGGATCTGCTCGGCGCTCTCCATCACGATCTGGGTACCGATCCCATCGCGAGAGAATAACTCTTGCAACAGGGCGCCGTCCTCCCGATAGCTGATGAGATGGCTACGCCGTACTCCGCTCCGGCAGGCGTTGATCGCGCCGCGTAGGAAACGCGCCTCCCCCTCGCCTGCCAACCCCTCACGCTCCAGTACGGCGATGCGCTGCTCTGCCTGGTTGGGCAGCAGTTCAGAGAGAATGACGCCGTCGTCGTCGCGTACCCCTTGTTCGGCACAGAAACCGATCAGTTTCTCCGCGCGTAGCTTAATCGCCAGATGGGTGGCGATCTCCTCACTGGTAAGATTAAAGCTCTCGCCAGTGACCGAGACCGCCACCGGCCCGAGCAACACGATGGCGCCGGCATCCAGCTGATTGCGCAGGGCGGCCTCATCGATGCGACGGATGCGCCCGCTGTGGCAATAGTCGACGCCATCATCCACCCCCAGCGGCTGTGCGATGACGAAGTTGCCGCTGACGACGTTAATATGCGCGCCGGCCAGCGGCGTATTGTTGAGGCTCATCGATAGGCGGGCGGTGATGTCCAGTTGGAGTTGACCGGCGGCCTGCTTGACCAGCTCCAGGGTGCGTGCATCGGTGACCCGAGTCTGTTTATGGTAGCGGGCCGGCTGATGTTGCTGCTGGAGCAACGCATCGATCTGGGGGCGGGCGCCATACACCACCACCAGGCGGATGCCGAGACTATGCAGCAGTGCGATGTCGTTGATGATACCGGCGAAGTTATCGTCGGCGATCGCCTCCCCACTCAGCATGATGACGAACGTCTTGCCATGGTGAGCGTTGATATAGGGTACAGAGTGGCGAAACCCCTGAACCAGTTCGGTGCTGCGCTCCTTCATGCTGCTTCCTTTTTGAATTTTTATTCGAATAAAGTGTATTTTTATTCTGTTACTGTACAAAAGGCAAGCGGCAAATGGTCGTCATAGTGTGGATGGCGCGGAGCGAGGACATAGATTGTTAAATTCTCGCCGGGATTTTCTGATGACATCCCTGGAGGGTTTCGCTAAAGTTTCGCCGGTCTTTTCCCGGCGCAGGGGTGCCGGAGCGGTGTTGTAGCGTGATTCCTTGGGGTTACATGACAGATTCCAACCATAGCCTAACGCGTCGTCGCCTGTTGCAGGCCGCGGCGGCCACTTGGTTTCTCAGCGTGAGTCGCGTCGGTTTTGCCGCGGCGGCGCAGGTTATCGCCGTGCGGGTATGGCCGTCGTCGACCTATACCCGTGTGACGCTGGAGTCGAGCCAGCCGCTGAAGTATAAGCAGTTTGCCCTCAGCAACCCCGATCGTATCGTGGTCGATATCCAGGGCGTTCATCTCAACAGTGTGCTTAAGGGCATTGGCCACCAGGTTCAGGGCGGCGATCCCTATCTGAAGCATGCGCGAGTGGGGCAGTTCGATCAGGATACCGTGCGCTTGGTGCTGGAGTTGAAGCAGAACATCAGCCCGAAGGTGTTTACCCTCGCACCATTCGCCGAGTTTAAAAATCGTCTGGTGGTCGATCTCTATCCCGCCGCCGGATCGTCCGCCGCCCGTACGGAGGATGAGGACGATCCCCTGCTGGCCTTGTTGGAAGATTACAACAAGGGCGATCTGGAACGCACCCTACCTAAGGCGGGTCCACAGAAGGGGAAGGCGGGGCGTGATCGCCCGATCATCATCATGCTTGACCCTGGCCATGGCGGCGAAGATCCCGGAGCCATCGGCAAGAGCCGTACGCGCGAGAAGGATATCGTGCTGAAGATCGCCCACCGTCTCAGCGCGCTGATCAAACGTCAGCCTAACATGCGGGTCTATATGACACGCTACGAAGATGTCTTCATCCCCCTCAAGGTGCGGGTCGCCAAAGCGCGCAAGCAGCGTGCCGATCTGTTCGTCTCTATCCATGCCGACGCCTTTACCAGTCGGACGGTACGCGGCTCATCGGTCTTCGCCTTATCGACTAAGGGGGCGACCAGCGCCGCGGCACGTTATCTGGCGCAGACCCAGAACGAGTCGGATGAGATTGGTGGGGTAAGCCGCAGCGGCGATCAATATTTGGACCATACCATATTCGATCTGATGCAGACCGCGACCATCAATGATAGCCTGAAGTTTGGGCGTGAGGTGTTGAATCGTTTGGGTAAGGTTAACAAGCTGCATAAGAATCGCGTCGATCAGGCCGGTTTCGCGGTGCTGAAGGCGCCCGATATCCCCTCGATCCTGGTGGAGACGGCGTTTATCAGCAACGTAGAAGAGGAGCGGCGTCTGCGTACCAGCGCCTTTCAGCAGCAGGTTGCCGAGGCGATCCTGGCCGGGATTAAGGCTTACTTCGCGAATGGCGGACAACTGGCGAAGCGTTAGCGTTGACGATGGGGTGTCACCCAAGGGGCGCGTCAGATAGGTAACGAGAAATCGGAGCCGTGAGAGGTGGCGAACGCCAGATGCAAAAAAACACCCATAAGGGTGTTGATTGATGCTGACGGAATTGGTTGCGGGGGCCGGATTTGAACCGACGACCTTCGGGTTATGAGCCCGACGAGCTACCAGGCTGCTCCACCCCGCGTCCGTCATACTACTATCATATTGTTGCGCTGCGTATCGAATTGGTTGCGGGGGCCGGATTTGAACCGACGACCTTCGGGTTATGAGCCCGACGAGCTACCAGGCTGCTCCACCCCGCGTCCGTCATACTACTATCATATTTTTTCGCTGCGCATCGGATTGGTTGCGGGGGCCGGATTTGAACCGACGACCTTCGGGTTATGAGCCCGACGAGCTACCAGGCTGCTCCACCCCGCGTCCGATGAGGGCGAATAATACACGCCATCTGACGGGATGCAAGAATTTTTTGACAAACCTCACCAATTAGCCCGTCATTCGCCTGAATATCAGGCGTATTGGCTTAATTTCATCCATATCATAGCGTGGCGTGATTTTTTTATTTCCTTCAATTCCTTTCAGGATAGGGGTTTGTTATGGTGCGCCAGTGGTAATCGAGCGACACGGAGCAAGAAGGCGAGAGATGAAAGGGCGTTGGGGAAAATACGCAGTATGTGGGTTAGTGGTGGCGCTGATGGCGGGATGTTCCTCCCGGCCGACGGATCGGGGCCAACAGTATAAGGATGGTACCCTCAGCCAGCCGCTGGAGCTGGTTAATCATCCGAATGCGAAGGGAAAACCGGTCAATGGTAAGGATTTCGTCGAGCAGGTCGATGCCATCCGCCAGGCTTCGCCTTCACTCTATACGCGCCATGTTGACAATTTCGAGGCGGTCACCGAATGGCTGATGGCGGGTGCCGATACGCGCAAACTGGCGCAGTTTGGTCTCAACGCCTACCAGATGGAGGGCGTCGATAACTTCGGTAACGTACAGTTCACCGGTTACTACACCCCGGTCGTCGAGGCGCGCAAGACGCCGCAGGGGGCATTTCAATACCCGTTATACCGTATGCCGCATAAACGTGGCCGCCTGCCAGCCCGTTCGGCGATCTACGACGGCGCCCTGGATAACCGCAACTTGGAGATTGCCTACAGCAACTCGCTGATGGATAACTTCATGATGGAGGTGCAGGGGAGCGGTTATGTCGACTACGGCGATGGTCAGCCGCTGACATTCTTCGGTTATGCCGGTAAGAATGGCCATGCCTACCGTAGTATCGGTAAGGTATTGATCGATCGTGGTGAGGTGGCAAAGGCCGATATGTCGATGCAGGCGATCCGTCAATGGGCGGACAACCACAGTCGATCCGAGGTTCGTGAGCTGTTAGAGCAGAACCCCTCCTTTGTCTTCTTCAAACCGGAACAGTTTGCCCCGGTAAAAGGCGCTAGCGGGGTGCCGTTGGTGGCGCGCGCCTCTGTCGCCTCTGATCGCTCGCTGATCCCGGCCGGTTCGATCCTGCTTGCCGAAGTACCGCTGTTGAACCAGCAAGGTAAATTTACCGGTCACTACCAGATGCGACTGATGGTCGCGCTGGATGTCGGCGGCGCCATTAAGGGGCAGCACTTCGATATCTATCAAGGCATCGGGCCAGAGGCTGGGCACTGGGCCGGTTACTATAACCACTATGGCCGTGTCTGGCTGCTGAAGACGCCGCAGAGCGGCGCTCCGCTCTTTAACGCCTACCATCCTCAGCCTGCTCACCACGGTGATGGGCAGATGTTGGTGCGTAACTGAGGCTTGCATCGTGTTAACGGGGGGCGTCGCCCCCCTTTTGTTTTTTTCTCCATCCCCTATACTGCCCGGCAGTTTTCATGCTTTGAGGGAGCGCGCTCATGACCACACCATTTTCTGACGCCTACTGGCAACGCTTCAGTGGGATTGCCCGGCTGTATGGCCGCCCGGCCTTGGAGACCTTTGCCAACGCTCACTTCTGTGTCATCGGCTTAGGTGGGGTGGGCTCTTGGGCTGTTGAGGCATTGGCTCGCAGCGGGATCGGTGCCTTGACCTTGGTCGATATGGATGATGTCTGTGTGACCAACACCAACCGTCAGATCCAGGCGTTACGCAGCACCGTCGGGCAGCCGAAGGGCGAGGCGTTAGCCGCGCGTATTCGTGAGATCAATCCGGAGTGCCGGGTGACCTGCGTGGATGATTTCATCACCTCGGAGAATGTCGCGACGATCCTTGCGCCCTCTTTCGACTATGTGATCGATGCCATCGATAGCGTCCGTCCCAAGGCGGCGCTGCTGGCCTACTGCCGTCGCAATAAGATCCCCGTGGTAAGCACCGGCGGCGCCGGCGGTCAGATTGACCCGACCTGTATCACGGTCGCCGATCTGGCGAAGACCATTCAGGATCCGTTGGCGGCGAAGGTGCGTGAGCGCCTGAAGGCGGATCATCGCATCGTTAAAAACAGCAAGGGAAAGTTGGGCATCGACTGTGTCTTCTCCAGTGAGGCGCTGGTCTACCCACAAGCGGACGGTAGCGTCTGCGCCCAACGGAGCACCGCCGAGGGACCGAAACGCATGGATTGTAGCGCGGGCTTCGGTTCGGTGACCATGGTGACCGCCAGCTTTGGCTTCGTAGCGGTCTCCCATGCGTTGAAGAAGCTGCTGGCACGCGCTCAGCGTAGGGCTTCATCCCCCAGCATATAACGTCGGGCAATGGCTTGAACGCCCTGCGACAGGGCATTCAAGCCGCTGCTGCGCGAGGCGCTGAGCTGCGCCATAATGTCGAGCTCGGCAAACAGCGCCAAGGGATCGCTGGCTAACACCTGGGCCGGCGTCTTCCCCTCCACCGCCGTTAACAGAATCGCCAACAATCCCTTGACGATGCGTCCTTCGCTATCGCCGTAGAAATGCAGCGTGCCATCCTCCAGCAGCTCACCCTCTAGCCAGACACGATTTTCACATCCCGCCAGCTCCGCCTGCTGAGCGCGTAGCGCCGCGTCTAACGGTGGTAGCTCGCGCGCCAGCATGATCAATTGGCGGTAGCGATCCTCCCATTGGCTAAGCGGAGCGAAACGCTGCTGGAGCATCTGCGTGGTGATCTGGCGACCAAAGGGATGGGGGGCCTTCATAGCGGATCCTCATTAAGTAGTGAGACGGCTTGCGTGACGGCTTGTAGCAATGCCTGCACGTCGTCCGGGGTATTATAGGGGGCGAAGGAGGCGCGTAGTGTGCCGCTGACGCCCAACGCCTGCATCAGCGGCGCGGCACAGTGGGCTCCACTACGTAGCGCGACGCCCTGCTCGGCGATCAGGGTCGCGAGATCGCTGTGATGGATACCGGCGAAATTGAATGCCAATAGTGGGCTGCCGGGGGCTCGGTAGCTGATGAAACCAGGCAATGCGCCCAGCGCCGCTTCGGCCTGCTGCGCCAGTTGTCGGCAATGCTGTTCGGCGGCTTGACGATCGCAGCCCGCTAACCAGTCGAGGACAGCGGCGAAGCCGATTACCCCAGCAATGTTGGGCGTGCCGGCCTCGAAGCGATGCGGGACGGCTTGCTCGGTAAAGCCGCTAAAGTCGGCGTGGGTCAGCATCTTGCCGCCGCCCTGCCAGGCGTGCATGTCGTTGAGTAGGGAGCGTTTGCCATATAGCACGCCTAACCCGCAGGGGCCATATAGCTTGTGGGCCGAAAATGCGTAGAAGTCGATATCGGCGGCGTGGACGTCCAGAGGGTGATGGACGACACCCTGTGCGCCATCGATCAGTACCACACAGCCGTGAGCGTGGGCTTGGGCGATGGCCGACGCCAGATCCGGGCAACCGCCGGTGACGTTAGACATTTGTCCCAGCGCCAGCAGTCGGGTGCGCGGGCTGAGCAAGGTAGGCAGTTGCGCCAGATCGGGCAGACCGCGCGTATCCACCGGCAGCTTGACGACGCGGGCCTGGCACTGCTCGGCGACCATCAGCCAGGGGATCAGATTGGCATGGTGCTCGGCCTCACTGACCAGGATCTCGTCGCCGGGTCGCAGGCGCGGCCGCAGGTAGCTTTGTGCCACCAGGTTGATCGATTCGGTTGCCCCCTTGCTCCAGACGATTTCGTGCGCCTCGGCGCCGATCAACGTCGCGACCTGTTGCCGGGCCTGTTCGAAGCGCTCGGTCAGGCGGCGGGCCGCGGCGTGTTGGCTGCGGTGGACCGTCGCGCCCTCTGCGGCGTAATAGTGTTGTAGGGCCTCCAGCAGCACGCGCGGCTTCAGCGCGGTGGCCGCGCTGTCGAGATAGACCCCCTCTGTTTCCAGGGCAGGGAAGTCGCGGCGCAAGGCCATAAAGTCAAAGGTCATGGGCAGGATCTCAGTAATTCGGCGCGGAAAGGGCGGTGGATCGCCTTGCCAGGATTAACAGGATTAATCCGAGAGCAGGCTCACATTTGGTGCCACTTCTGCGGCGTGGCGCAGCGCGCGGGGCCTCAATGGCCGGCATTTTAAACCGAGGGGCGGCGATGATGAAGCGATTCTGTGGGCTTTTGTCCCAGCGATAGCGGAAAAAAAAGCACCGCAATAGGCGGTGCTACTAAATCACTATGGACAGACAGGGTAAATGTACAGGAAGTGAAAAACGGCAGGGCTTACGCCACCGCCATGTCTGATAACGCGTCAGACAACTTGCAAACACAACATCACAACCACAAAGCCAAAAGCATTCCTGAAACGATTCATTCCTGCTTTTTCGTTCCGGCTTGGGAAGTTGCCGCCACTATAGGTATTTGCTGGTCTATCCTCAACGGACAAATTATAATGGCTCGGATAAAAAAAACTAATATGTTGCAAATTGGTTGGTAAATAGTAACTATTTGATAATAAGCGATCCCATATGTCAAAACGATTACCGCCTCTGAATGCGTTGCGCGTCTTTGATGCCGCCGCACGCCACCTCAGTTTTACCAAGGCGGCCGAGGAGCTGTTTGTGACGCAGGCCGCGGTCAGCCACCAGATCAAATCCTTGGAGGATTTCCTCGGGCTGAAACTATTCCGCCGGCGCAACCGCTCGTTGCTATTGACGGAGGAGGGACAGAGCTATTACTTGGATATTAAGGAGATCTTCTCGGCATTGAATGAGGCAACGCGTAAGTTACAGGCGCGGAGTGCCAAGGGGGCGCTGACGGTCAGCCTGCCACCCAGCTTTGCCATCCAGTGGCTGGTGCCTCGCTTGTCCGGTTTTAACAGCGCCTATCCCGGTATCGATGTGCGCATTCAGGCGGTCGATCGGGAGGAGGGGAAGCTGGCGGACGATGTCGACGTGGCGATTTTTTATGGCCGGGGACACTGGCCGGGGCTACGGGTCGAGCGGTTATATGCCGAGTATCTGATGCCGGTCTGTTCGCCGCAGTTGCTGCTGGGGGAACATCCGCTAAAGGATCCGACCGATCTGGCTTATCATACGCTGCTGCACGATACCTCTCGGCGTGATTGGTTGGCCTATACGCGCCAGCTTGGCTTGCAACACATTAACGTACAGCAGGGGCCGATCTTCAGCCATAGCGCCATGGTGGTTCAAGCCGCCGTACATGGCCAGGGGATTGCGTTGGTCAATAATGTGATGGCGCAGACGGAGATCGAGGCCGGACGTTTAGTCTGCCCGTTTAACGACGTGCTGATCAGCAAGAATGCCTTTTATCTGGTTTGTCAGGACGCACAGGCGGATTTGGGTAAAATAGCCGCCTTCCGTCAGTGGATATTGGCCAGAGCCGCCGGGGAGCAGGAGAAGTTCCGCTTCCGTTATGAATCCGAGGGCGCGGGTGTGCGCCAAGAGAAAGCGTAAAGGGTTGTGTAATGGGTAGTCGCTCCATGATCATGTTCGCCGCGATCAGCGGTTTTATCTTTGTGGCATTGGGCGCATTTGGCGCCCATGTGTTGGGAAATACGCTGGGCGTCAAAGAGATGGCCTGGTTACACACCGGTCTCCAGTATCAGGCGGTACATACGCTGGCGATCTTGGGGTTGGCGGCGTTGATGATGCGTCGCAGTAATCTGTGGTTCTATTGGAGCAGCGCGCTGTTGGCATTGGGGACCGTGCTGTTTAGCGGCAGTCTCTATTGCCTAGCGCTGTCGCAGTTAAAGATATGGGTATATATCACACCGATCGGCGGCACTTGCTTCCTGATCGGCTGGGTATTGATGTTGATTGGCGCGTTGCGCATGGGAAAGAGGGCGGAACGCCATGAATAGACTTGCTTTGTATTGCCGTCCCGGCTTTGAAAAAGAGTGTGCCGCCGAGATCACCGATAAGGCGGCGGCCTTGGAAGTATACGGTTTCGCGCGGGTCAAGGAGAACAGCGGCTATGTGCTGTTCGAATGCTATCAGCCCGAGGAGGCTGATAAGCTGGCGCGTAGCTTGCCATTTCGCGAGCTGATCTTTGCCCGTCAGATGCTGGTGGTGGGCGAGTTGCTCAAAGATCTGCCGCCGGAGGATCGCATCGCGCCGATCTGCGGCATGCTGCTGGGGGTTGTCGAGGGGGCCGGTGAACTCCGCGTCGAGGTGCCGGATACCAACGAAAGCAAGGAGCTGATGAAGTTCTGCCGTAAGTTTACCGTGCCGCTGCGTGCCGCGTTGCGTGAACAGCGCACCCTATTGCGTCAGGAGAATCCTCATCGCCCGGTGGTGCATGTGTTATTTATCGCTCCAGGCTGTTGCTATGTCGGCTACTCCTACAGCAATAATAACTCACCGTTCTATATGGGTATTCCGCGTCTGAAATTCCCGGCCGATGCGCCCAGCCGCTCCACCCTCAAGTTGGAGGAGGCGCTCCATATCTTTATTCCACGCGATGAGTGGGATGAGCGTCTGGCGAGTGGTATGCGGGCCGTCGATCTCGGTGCCTGTCCGGGGGGCTGGACCTATCAGTTGGTGCGACGCAGCATGATGGTACAGGCCATCGATAACGGCCCGATGGCGCCGAGCCTGATGGAGACTGGCCAGGTGACTCATCACCGCGCCGACGGTTTCCGTTTCACCCCAGAGGGGGATAACGACTGGCTGGTGTGCGACATGGTCGAGAAACCGGCCAAGGTGTCGGCGTTGATGGCGCGCTGGTTGGTTAACGGGTGGTGCCGTGAGGCAATCTTTAACCTCAAGCTGCCGATGAAGAAGCGCTATGAAGAGGTGAGCCATAACCTGGCGAATCTGGCGCAAGCGCTGAAGGAGAGCGGTATCAACGCGCAGATTGCCGCCAAACAGCTGTATCACGATCGTGAAGAGGTGACGGTACATGTACGGCGCATCTGGGGCGCGATCCCTGGGCGACGCGATGAGCGTGAATTCCGTCGTAACGAACGCTAGCGCTACCATTCTCCTCGAGGCCGCCACCGTTGGGTGACGGCCTCTCCGCTCAACTCCCCGTTGTACCGAGGCGTAGCTGTTGCAGATTACCGTGTAGGCTGAGCGTGGTTTGCAGTGTAGCGACCCGGCGACAGGTCTCGGCCATTTCCCGTTGCGCCTCCAGGCGGTGACGCCAGCGCTCCGCGACCTGTGGCAAGTGCTGGTAGATCGCCTCCAGCGAGCCGAACTCGGCCAGCAGCGCGGCGGCAGTCTTGGCGCCGATACCCGCGACGCCGGGGATCTTGCTGCTGCTGATCCCCGCCAGTCCCCAGAAATCGGTTAATTGTTGAGGTTCGACGCCGAACTCCTGACGCACGAAGGGCAGATCCAGCCAGCGTTTTTGAAAGTAGTCACGGATTTGGATCTGCGGCGAGAGCAGTTGGCAGTAGCCCTTATCCGTCGAGACGATGGTGACACGATGACCGCTCCGCGCCACCTTATCGGCCAGCGTGGCGGCCAGATCATCCGCCTCATTACCGGGACTCTGCCAGCAGGCGACGCCCAATGCGGCGAAGGCGGCGCGTAAGGCATCCATCTCTGCGACCAGCGAGTCTGGCATCGCCTGGCGTCCGGCCTTATACGTGGGCAACAACCGATGGCGCCAACTGTCGGCGCGATCATCGTCATCAAACACGGCGACGGCGTGGCTGGGGGTCGTATGGCCCAGCAGTTGGCGTAAGGCCGCGCAGCAGGCCTCGTGGCAAGGAGAGCCTTGTACCGCGTGGATGCGGCGGATGAGATTGAGGGCGTCGACGATCAACAGGTGGATGGACATAGGCGTAGAACCGGATTGATGGGGCGGCGTGCCGCCCCTGATGAGAGGGCTGACTCAGCGCACGATTTCATAGCAGGGCACATAGGCCGAGCCGGGGAGTTTCATGCGCTGCTGGGTGACGAAGCCCTGTAGCAGGCGATCCATGTGCTGCATCATCTGTGCATCGCCATGCAGCTTAAATGGCCCATGCTCGGCGATGGCACGGATACCGCCCTCTTTGACGTTACCGGCGACGATGCCGGAGAAGGCGCGGCGTAGCGCGGCGGCCAACTGCTCCGGTGACTGGTTGGGATGCAGGTTTAGATTCGCCATGTTCTCGTGGGTCGGCATGAAGGGCATCTGCAGGTCGGCGCTGATCTTCAGCGACCAGTTGAAGCTGTAGAAGTCGCCACTCTGACGCCGGTTCTCTTTCACGCGTGGCATGGCAAACTTCATGCGCCGCGCCACCTCAGCCGCATCGCCGATGATGATTTGATAGTGGCGGCGCGCGGTTTCACCCAAGGTATTGACGATGAAGTCATCCAATACTCGGAAGTAGTCGGCACTCTCCTCCGGGCCGGTCAGGATCAACGGCAAGACCTGATCGCGGTTTTCCGGATCCATCAGGATCCCCAACAGGTAGAGCAACTCCTCCGCCGTTCCCACCCCGCCGGGGAAGATGATGATGCCGTGGCCGAAGCGGACGAAGGCCTCCAGACGTTTCTCGATGTCCGGCATGATGATCAGCTCATTCACCAGCGGGTTGGGGGGTTCGGCGGCGATGATCGACGGCTCGGTCATACCGATGAAGCGTCCCTCATGGTAACGCTGTTGTGCG
Source organism: Edwardsiella tarda ATCC 15947 = NBRC 105688 (assembly GCF_003113495.2). Lineage (NCBI taxonomy): Bacteria > Pseudomonadati > Pseudomonadota > Gammaproteobacteria > Enterobacterales > Hafniaceae > Edwardsiella > Edwardsiella tarda. The sequence goes on along the minus strand of NZ_CP084506.1, from coordinate 2,786,054 downwards.
TGGCCGACGGCGGCCCCCTTCATCGGCGCCTCCATGGCACCGGGTCCGCAGCCGGTGCAGACGTTCAGTTCGCGTAGCCCCAGTTGGTTACCGACCTGGCGGCCATACTGGTACTCGATCTCACTGATGGCGTGGCCGCCCCAGCAGACGATCATGTTAGGCTCATCGCCGACATGCAAAGCCCGGGCGTTGCGCAGTATCGAGAACACCAGGTTGGTGATGATGGTCGGATTTTCCAGATCCACGTGCTGGGTGCGCTGGACGTTCATCAGCTGACCGTTGACGAACAGGATGTCGCGCAACACCGCAAATAAGTTAGCCTGCAAGGCGCGGATGAGGCGCCCATCGACGAAGGCCTCTTCCGGTGGATTGACCAGCTCTAATTTGACGCCACGTTCACGGCGCAGCACGTTGATATCAAAGGATTCAAAGCGAGACAGCAGCTCGTTGCTGTTATCGGTCTTGGCGCCGGAGTTAAGCACGGCAAGGGAGCAGTTACGAAATAGACGGTACAGATCGCTGCTGGCGGTACGCTTCAGCATATCCACTTCCATCTGCGATAGCAGATCCATCGATCCCAACGGGCTGATGTGTGTAATCAAAGTCTCTCCTAGGCATCGAAACGATGCGGTTACCGTGCCGCTAGACGCGGCCCAATCCTCAGCGCTGGACGGCGTGAGGCCGAGCGTGCCGCCGATTTTTTTACCTTACCGCGCGTTTCGCCGTTTTACCAATGCTAGCGGGAAAAAAGACACGCAGAATCAAAGGCTCTCCGCAATTATTTATTGCCGAGCCAAACGTCCGCGTGGCGGCTGGAAGGGGACGTTGCTGCGCCACGGATTAATATCTAGCCCACCCCGTCGGGTATAGCGAGCGTAGACGGTCAGCGCTTGTGGCTGGCAGAAGCGTTGAATATCGTTAAAAATCCGCTCGACGCACTGCTCGTGAAACTCGTTGTGGTGGCGGAAGGAGACCAGATAACGCAGCAAGGCCTCGCGATCGATGGCGCCGCCGCGGTAGCGGATCATCAGTGAACCCCAGTCCGGCTGATGGGTGATCAGACAGTTGGATTTTAGCAGGTGGCTGACCAGCGTCTCGTCGACCTGACGAGCGGGATCGGCGGCATTGGCCAGCAGCGAGGCATCGAAGCAGTAGTGGTCGATGGTGATCGGCTGATCATCAATGCAGACGCCCGGCAGGCCGGCAATCGGCTGGCCTTCGACCTGGTCCAGACGTTGTAGGGTGACTTGTACGCCGCCCTGTGCGCAGTGAGCCAGGTCATGCTGCAGGGTGCGTTGTACGCTCTGCCAGTCGGCGAAACGGGTCTGATTGAAGCTGTTGAGATACAGTTTAAAGCTCTTCGACTCGATCAAATTGGCGCTGTAGGCATCCAATTCGACCTCCGCCAGGGCGACCTGCGGCAAGCCGTTGGCATTCAGCCAAGAGAGTTCGTACAGGGTCCAGATATCGGCACCGTGGAACGGCAGGGCGTCGGGATACAAGCCAAGCGGTTCACGGTTCATGCTGCGAGGGACGGCCTGCAACAGCGTGGCGTCGTACTGGTCGCGGTATTCGGTGGCTTTGCCCAGGGTGAGGGCGGACAATGCCGGGTTCTCTTGGTATGACATACGGTTAACCTGTCGATGAAAGCGGCTGTGCACAGGGCGACAGCAGGGTACAATGGGCGACCGGCAGCGAGGCCGGCCATCGCGGATCACAGTTTACCATCACCGAGAGAGAGAACATATGGAGCATCAGGTTTCCGCCGCTCTGGGCGACTTTACCCAGCGTTACCTGGCGTTATGGCGCCAGCAGCACGGCGATTGGCCGAGCAGTCATGCACTGTACGGCATCCCATCGCCCTGTGTGGTGTATAGCCGCGATGCCTGTGTATTCTGGCGCCCCGAACCGGGGAGCCAAGATGAGCTGGCGGGGATTGGTCGAGCGTTAGATATCTGCCTGCACCCCGATCTGGCCCCATTCTTCACCACCCAGTACGCCGGCGATATGCGCGCGTGTTGGCAGGAGGTCGAGATGGATCTGGTGCAGGTGTGGAGCGCGGACGATCTGCAGCGTTTACAGGAGAATCAGATCGGTCATCTGGTTACCCAGCGGCGCCTGAAGCTGTCACCGACCCTGTTTTTAGCCAGCACGGCGGATGAGCTGAGTCTCGTGACGTTGTGTAATCTGAGCGGTAATGTGTTGTTGGAACAGTTTGGTAGTCCGCAGCGGCGGGTATTGGCGCCGACGTTGGCTGAGTTCCTGGCGGGATTGCAACCGTTGGCGCAAGAGGTAGGGTAACGCCTTATCCGCGTGTGAGAGATCTCTTACACGCACTGTAAGAGATCTCGTTTTATTTTCCGATTGTTTTCCAAAGCCTGCGGGTAAAGTCGATAGTTATCATGAGATTAATGTTTATATATTATCTAAGTACCACATATGTAAGACAATATCCCCATTGCGAAACATGCTGAAATCGGCGAAAGTAATCCCATCGAAAGGGAAGTCGCCAGGATGTCAGGACACATTAGGATGATGTTGTCTCAGGATGAGGCGAGGGCCCGCCCAGGATGGGCGATAACGGATGTACCGCAGGATGCCGGTCAGGATATTTCAGGATGAAATAAGGGACACCTCCAGGAAGGAGAGTGAGAGTCGGTTCGGATGACCGATGTGTCAGGATGACTGAAGGATCTCGCCAGGGTGGCGAAGGGACGCAGGCAAAGGAGTGTCCGGTAAAGGAACGCCGTTAGGAAAAGTTTTCAAGGATGAGCAGGGAGCACGTTGTGTAGCGGGACTGCTATAAAACGAATCGGGGGGTATCGCTGAGCGGTACCCCCCTCTCTTTATTGTCTTATTGTCGCCTATTCTTCGCTTATTGTTGTCCGTTCTCCGCGCGGCCATTTCGGCGCCGCGTCGTCGGTGGTATGCTGCGCGCCTTTTCTTCCCCGCTTGTTGAGAGAGTCCGTGATGAGTGATTACGCCATCGTACACACCCACCTACACCAGATCGAAAGTCAGTTGCGTGCGCTCGCCTTGTGGCAGGCGCAGGCACCGAGTGCCGAGGCGCTCGCCAGCCAAGAGCCGTTTTGCGTCGATACCCTCGAGGCGAGTGAATGGCTGCAATGGATCTTTTTGCCGCGCATGCAGGCACTGGTACGTAATCGCGCGCCGCTACCACGCCGTATGGCGATCGCACCTTACCTTGAAATGGCCTATCAGCACGATCTGGTGCGTATCGCACCGTTGTTAGAGGCGTTGCAACGCCTGGATGCCCACCTGGGCGGTGAGTCGTCGTAAGCGGCCGAGGGCGTACATGCGCGATTGCCTATGGCTCGGGTGTGCGTCGCACGTTGTCGCTGTCGTGTGCGGGGTGCCGATTGTGGTATCGGCGGATTATGCGCTAAGGTGCGCGTTTTTTCTTTTTGTCGGGTAGCGGGATGGAAATTATTTATCAGGATGAGCATCTGGTGGCGATCAACAAGCCTGCCGGGTGGTTAGTGCATCGCAGTTGGCTGGATCGCAAGGAAAAGGTGGTGGTGATGCAGACGGTGCGCGATCAACTCGGGCGCCATGTGTATACCGTGCATCGTCTGGATCGTCCGACCTCTGGCGTGTTGCTGATGGGGCTATCGAGCGAGGTGGCTCGCGCCTTGGCGCAACAGTTCGAGCAGCACCAGATCCATAAGGTCTATCACGCGGTGGTACGCGGTTATCTGCAAGGTGAGGCGTTACTCGATTACCCTCTAACGCCCGAGTTGGATAAGATCGCCGACCGTTTCCGCTCCGCCGAGCGTGGCCCGCAGCCTGCGCAAACCCACTATCGTGGCGTAGCGACGGCGGAGGTGCCCTTGGCGATTGGGCGTTATCCGACCGCCCGCTTTAGCCTGATGGAGTTGACCCCCCAGACTGGGCGCAAGCATCAACTCCGTCGCCATATGGCGCATCTGCGTCATCCGATCATCGGCGATACTGCCCACGGCGATTTGCGCCAGAACCGTGGCGTAGCCGCCCACTTCGGTACAGCCGGTTTAATGCTACACGCCAGTGAGTTGCAACTGACGCATCCGGTAACGGGCGAGGCGCTGTGTCTGCGGGCTGGGCTGGATGGGCGCTGGCAGACGCTAATGGCTGGATTGGGCTGGCAGGACTATCTCCCTGAACTTGATCGGGTTGAGTTTACGCCCGATTGCCCTCAGGATAGAGCCGAGACAGACACCGACCAAGAGGCCTGAAATAAGGAGTAGGCGATGGCGCAAGTGGGTATTTTTGTAGGCACCGTATACGGTAACGCCTTGATGGTGGCGGAAGAGGCGCAAGCCATTCTGCAGCAGTTGGGCCATACGGTCGCCCTCTTTGAGGAGGGGACGCTGAGCGATTGGCAGAATTATGCCGACCAGCATGTGCTGGTGGTGACTTCGACCACTGGGCAGGGCGATCTGCCGGATACGCTGGCGCCGTTGTTCAGTGCGCTGCGCGATAGCCTCGGCGAGCAGCGTGCGTTGCGTTATGGGGTGATCGCCTTAGGCGATCGTGGATTTACCCACTTCTGTGGCGCCGGGCATCGGGTCGATAGCCTGTTGCAGGAGCAGGGCGCGACGCGCCTCGGTGAGGTGCTGGAAGTCGATGCGCAGAGTACGCCGGAACCGGAAGCTGTGACCTCACCGTGGGTGAGCGAATGGGCTCGTCGGTTGGTGGCGTGATGACGCCGCATCGCGGCGACATGGCGGGCAGAATCGGCGGCGCTTACCCATCGGCAGCGCCGCTTCGCCCGTTACTTCCCGGCCAGTTTTTCTAAGTCGGCCTCGATCTCGGCGATCTTGTTGGCCACGACACTCTCCAGATGGCGCAGATCGTCGAGGATCTTGCGCTTCAGATCCTCCTCCTGACGATCGCGCAGGCATAGGCGATCCAGCTCTTCGATCACATAACGTAGATTGGGGCTGATCTCGCTGATTTCACGCATGCCCTGACTGTCATTATCGCTCAGTACGGTCTTGCGCTGACGCGGGTACTTAAACTTGACGCTTTTGGCAAAGAACTCGCCCTTATCTTTGCGAAAGTAGATCTTCAGAATGTCGTTGTTGGCCTCCTGACGCAGACTATAGCGGTCGATCTCTTCCGGTTGGGTGATCCCCAGACTTTTCAGGTTGTCATACATAGCGGCACCTTTAATGCGTTACGTGAAATAATGCGTGCGGTGAGTCTGCATTCCCTCCGCCCCGGCACAGGAGCAGGGCGCGGGGAATGAAAACCGTTGACCGCCGGGTGTTGCCCTTTCTTAGCCTAGCGACTATTCGTGAAAAAAATGTGTTCTGTGTGCCGTTATGCGCGCTCTCCCGCACTATGCCTCGGAGAGGGGCGGGAATTTCCCGCCCAGGTGTGCGCTTAGTCGATGGTGCGTAGCAGCTCGTTGATGCCGACCTTGCCGCGAGTCTTGGCGTCAACCTTCTTGACGATGACCGCACAGTACAGGCTGTAGGCGCCGTTCTTGGCAGGCAGGTTACCGGAGACCACCACCGAGCCTGCCGGGACGCGACCATAGTGGATCTCGCCGGTTTCACGATCGTAGATCTTGGTGCTCTGGCCGATGAATACGCCCATCGAGATCACCGAGCCCTCCTCGACGATCACCCCTTCGACCACTTCTGAACGGGCACCGATGAAGCAGTTGTCTTCGATAATGGTCGGGTTAGCCTGCAGCGGCTCTAACACGCCACCGATGCCGACGCCACCGGAAAGATGGACGTTCTTACCGATCTGCGCACAGGAGCCGACGGTGGCCCAGGTATCGACCATGGTACCCTCATCGACATAGGCGCCGATGTTGACATAGGAGGGCATCAGCACGGTGTTACGGGCGATATAGGCCCCCTGGCGCACCGAAGCCGGCGGCACGACGCGGAAGCCTTCGCGTTGGAAGCGGGCCTCATCGTAGTCGGCAAACTTCATCGGTACCTTGTCGTAGAAGCGGGTTTCGGCCCCTTCCATCAGGCGGTTATCGTTGATGCGGAATGAGAGCAGTACCGCCTTCTTCAGCCACTGGTGGGTGACCCATTCGCCGTTGATCTTCTCGGCAACGCGCAGAGCGCCGCTGTCGAGCAGCGCGATAACTTGTTCGACGGCTGAACGGGTAAGTGTGTCGGCGTTAGCCGGGGTGATCTCCGCACGGCGTTCAAAGGCATTCTCAATTAACGTCTGTAACTGCTGCATCCTATCTATTTTCCCCTCGTGAGATGAATCCGCCTGCCACACCCGCCGGGCAGGCGAGGCAGGTAAGCAAAAAACTTACTCTTTATCGGCGCTAAGCAGGGTTTCTGTCAACCGTTGCGCCAACTCATGCTGCATTTCAGGCGTTAATGCGCGCCGTTCGCCATCGGCCAGAATAAACAGATCCTCGACCCGTTCGCCGATGGTGGTTATGCGTGCGCCGTGCAGCGAGAGTCCCATTTCGGCGAAGATCTCGCCGATGCGCGCCAGGAGTCCGGGGCGGTCGAGCGCCACCAGCTCCATATAGCTGCGTCGAGTATTATGTGCCGGTAGGAAGCTGACCGCCGTCGGGACGGTGAAGTGGCGCAGCCGCGCCGAGGCGTGACGAACGCGTGGCGGCTGGTAACTCGCTTGGGTGAGCGCCTGCTCCAGCGCGCGTCGGATGGTAGAGTGCCGATCGAGCGCCAGCGGGCTACCGTCTGGCTCCAGTACCACGAAGGTATCCATGGCATAGTTGTCGCGATTGGTAAAGATTTGCGCGTCATGCACGCTGAGATTGCGTCGATCTAACTCGCCGGCGACGGCGGCGAACAGGTAGGGACGGTCGGGACTGTAGATGAAAATCTCGGTACCGCCCCGGCTGGCGTGTTGACTGACAAGCACCAGGGGCCCGCCGCCGTCGTGGTGCAGGAGATGGCGGGCATGCCAGGCCAATTGGTTCGGCGTATGGCGCAGGAAGTAATCGGCGCGGCAGCGGCTCCAGATGCGCATCAGTTTCGGCTCATCGATGTTGTCCATGCGTAGCAACGCCAAGGCCTGCAGGCGATGGTGCTGTACCCGTTCGCGCATGTCTGGGCTGCTGTGTGTACCGCGACGCAGCTGTTTCTCGCTGGCGAAGAACAGTTCACGTAGCAGGCTCTGTTTCCAGCTGTTCCACAGGTTCTCGTTGGTGGCGCAGATATCGGCCACCGTGAGGCACAGCAGGTAGCGTAGCCGAGTCTCGCTGTGTACTTCGGCACAGAAGTGGCGGATCACTTCGGGATCCTGGATGTCGCGTCGCTGGGCGGTAACCGACATCAACAGGTGGCAACGTACCAGCCAGGCGACCAGTTGCGTTTCGCGCGTGTTTAACCCGTGTAGACGGGCGAACTCCAACACATCCTCGGCACCGAGTAGGGAATGGTCGCCGCCGCGCCCCTTGGCGATGTCGTGGAATAGGGCGGCGAGCAGCAAGAGCTCGGGCTGGGGGAGGCGAGGGTAGAGCTCGACGCACAGAGGATGGCGCTGGCGATTATCGTGGTCGGCGAAGCTCTCCAACTTGAGCAGGAGGCGCATGGTGTGCTCGTCCACGGTGTAGGCGTGGAACAGATCGAACTGCATCTGGCCGACGATGTTGCCCCACTGCGGCATATAGGCCCACAGCACGCTGTGGTGATGCATCGGCAGTAACGCCCGATGGACTGCGCCGGGATGACGCAGGATGGCCATAAACAGATTACGCGCCTCGGGCAGCGCGCACAGTGGCTGTGTCAGATGCCGGCGCGCGTAGCGTAGCTGACGTAGGGTGGTGGAGTAGATCCCGCTGATCTCTGGATTACGCGCCATGGCATAGAACAACCGGAGGATGATCACCGGATCGTGGCTGAAGGTGTCCGGATCGCGTAGATCGATCAGCGTGCCGCGCAGCTGGAAGTAATTGTCGAGGAGGCGTGGCTTCTCATGGGTATGCAACGCCAAGATCGCCTCATCGAAGAGTTGCAATAGCATTTGGTTCAACTCCCGCACTCGTCGGGTCATGCGGTAGAACGCCTTCATCATTTGCTCGATCGGTTGGTTACCCTCCCCGTGATAACCGAGCAGGTGAGCCACGCTGAGTTGGCGATCGAACAGTAGGCGATTGTCGTAGCGGTTAACCACCAGATGGAGGGCGAAGCGGATACGCCACAGGAAGCTGCGGCACTCGTTCAGTTCGTCGGCCTCGGCCTCTGTCAGGAAACCGAAGCCGACCATCTCATCGAAGGAGGTGGCGCCGAAGTGGCGGTGAGCGACCCACAGCAGGGTATGGATATCCCGGAGCCCCCCCGGGCTGGCCTTGATATCGGGCTCCAGATTATAGCTGGTGCCGTGATAGCGCTGGTGGCGCTCGCGCTGCTCATCCAGTTTGGCGTGGAAGAAGCGTGGTGAGGGCCAGAAGTCGTCGCTGAACAGGCGTTTTTGCAGTTGGAGAAAGAGGGCGACGTCACCGCAGAGTAGGCGAGATTCGATCAGGTTAGTGGCGACGCTGAGATCCGCCAGCCCCTCGCTCAGGCACTCCTCCAGGGTACGCACGCTATGGCCAACCTCCAGGCGCAGGTCCCATAGCAGGGTGATCAACGCGCCGATACGTTGGGCCAGTGCCTCGTCCGGCGTCGCGTGGGTGAGCACCAGTAGATCGATGTCCGACAGGGGGTGGAGCTCGCCACGGCCGTAACCGCCGACGGCGATCAGCGCCAGGCCGGGGTGATGATCGCAGCCATAATGACGCCAGAGACGCACTAATAGGCGATCGAGGTAGTGGGTACGCGCCGCGACCAGTGACTCGGCACTTTCCCCACGCAGGAAGGCATCATGCAGCCATTGGCGTAGCTGCTCCATCTGAAGTTTCAGGCCGGCGCAGTTTAACGCGTCGGCGGGCAGGGCATCCGGCGAGACGGGCGGTAGGGCCTCCGGTGCGCCGTGCGGTAACTCGGCCATAGGCACTCCATCAATAAAAAAGCCGGCATTAAGCCGGCCTGCGTTATCGGTGTGCGGCGCAAAACGGCGCCCGCGGGGCGGGATGCCCCCTTACTGGGCACTCATGTCGTGGGTGATGACCCGCGGCAGATCGTGTTCTTCGGCGCGCAACGTCAAGATTTCACAGCCGTCGTCGGTAACCACGATAGTATGTTCATACTGTGCGGACAAGCTGCGATCCTTGGTTTTTACCGTCCAGCCATCTTTCATCAAGCGGATACGGTAATCACCGGCATTGACCATCGGCTCGATGGTGAAGGTCATGCCCGGCTGGAGCACGACGCCGCCGTCGTCGGCATCGTAATGTAGTACTTGTGGCTCCTCGTGGAACACTTCGCCGATGCCATGACCGCAGTACTCGCGTACGACGGAGAAGCCGTTGCTTTCGACGAACTTCTGGATCGCTTTACCGATGCTGCGCAGCCGAATCCCCGGCTTGACCATCTTCAGGGCCAGATACAGGCTCTCTTGGGCGACGCGGCACAAACGCTCGCCGAGAATGGTCGGTTTGCCGACGATAAACATCTTCGAGGTGTCGCCGTGCCAGCCATCTTTGATCACGGTGACGTCGATGTTGACGATGTCGCCATCCTTGAGCACTTTGTCATCGCTGGGAATACCATGGCACACCACCTCGTTGACGGAGATGCAGACCGACTTCGGGTAGCCATGATAGCCCAGACAGGCGGAGATGGCCTGCTGTTGCTGGGTGATATGTGCATCGCATAGGCGATCCAATTCACCGGTGGTGACGCCCGGCACCACGTGCGGGGCGATCATTTCCAGCACCTCGGCGGCCAGGCGGCCAGCGATGCGCATCTTTTCAATGTCTTGTGGGGTTTTCAGTGAAATAGCCATAGGTATTCTGTCCACGGGCGTCGCCGTAGCGACAATGAGAAGCAATGTCTTCTATGGTAACAGCCCCGCCTCGCCCTGCCAAATGGCAGCGAGTGCCGTGGTTCAAAATGCAACAAAAGGTGGAGTCTGACACGGGTTTATGGTATAAAGCGCGCCGCAGTTCCCGTATGTCTATCAGGCATGCGTAGAGGCTGTAAATCTCACTTTGTGTTATTTGCATAAACAACACACACGTATCGGCACATGTGCCGGGGTGCTGTCGGACGCGTATGCGCACGATGGTCGGCGTCATGGGATACGTGGAGGCATAACCCCAATTTTTAATAGAGGTCTAATCATGGCAACTGTTTCCATGCGCGATATGCTCAAGGCTGGTGTTCACTTCGGTCACCAGACCCGTTACTGGAACCCGAAAATGAAGCCGTTCATCTTCGGTGCTCGTAACAAGGTTCACATCATCAACCTTGAAAAAACCGTACCGATGTTCAACGAAGCTCTGGCTGAGCTGAGCAAGATCGCTTCCCGTAAGGGCAAGATCCTGTTCGTTGGTACCAAGCGCGCAGCAAGCGAAGCGGTAAAAGACGCAGCCCTGAACTGTGATCAGTTCTACGTGAACCATCGCTGGCTGGGCGGCATGCTGACCAACTGGAAAACCGTTCGTCAGTCCATCAAACGTCTGAAAGATCTGGAGACTCAGTCTCAGGATGGCACTTTCGACAAACTGACCAAGAAAGAAGCACTGATGCGTACCCGCGAGCTGGACAAGCTGGAAAACAGCCTGGGTGGTATCAAAGACATGGGCGGTCTGCCGGACGCGCTGTTCGTTATCGATGCCGATCACGAACACATCGCTATCAAAGAAGCCAACAACCTGGGTATCCCGGTATTCTCTATCGTTGATACCAACTCCGATCCGGACGGCGTTGATTTCGTTATCCCGGGTAACGACGACGCCATCCGCGCCGTGACCCTGTACCTGAGCGCTGTGGCTGAAGCCGTACGCGAAGGCCGTTCTCAGGATCTGGCTTCCCAGGCTGAAGAAACCATGGCTGAAGCTGAGTAATAAGGACAGCTCGCAGGAGCCCTTATTAACCAGGTATTCATATGTTGGTTAGGGGGCCTATCATGGCCCCCTTTCTTTGTGGCTCACCCCACGAAGATTCATCTCTAGAACAATCGTCTTGCACAGGGGGCTACCCTGGGTGAGATAACCGAGGAAAATAGAATGGCTGAAATTACCGCCTCCCTGGTAAAAGAACTGCGTGAGCGTACTGGCGCAGGCATGATGGAGTGCAAGAAAGCACTGGTTGAAGCGAACGGCGACATCGAGCTGGCCATCGACAACATGCGTAAATCCGGTCAGGCCAAAGCGGCCAAGAAAGCCGGTCGCGTTGCCGCTGAAGGCGTGATCCTGACCAAGGTTTCCGCTGACGGTAAATACGGCATCATCGTTGAGATGAACTGCGAAACCGACTTCGTGGCTAAAGATGCTGGCTTCAAAGCCTTCGCCGACGAAGTGGCTAACGCCGCGCTGGCTGACAAAATCATCGACATCGACGCGCTGAAAGCGAAGTTCGAAGAACAGCGTACTCAGCTGGTTGCTAAGATCGGTGAAAACATCAACATCCGTCGTGTCTCTGAGCTGAGCGGTGAGCTGCTGGGTACCTACAGCCACGGCGCACGTATCGGCGTTATGGTTGCCGCTACCGGTGCCGACGAAGAGCTGATCAAGCACATCGCCATGCACATCGCTGCCAGCAAGCCGGAATATGTTAAGCCGGAAGATGTACCGGCAGACGTGGTTGCTCACGAGCACCAGATCCAGCTGGACATCGCCATGCAGTCTGGCAAGCCGCGCGAAATCGCCGAGAAGATGGTTGAAGGCCGTATGCGTAAGTTCACCGGTGAAGTTTCTCTGACCGGTCAGAGCTTCGTTATGGATCCGAGCAAGACTGTTGGCCAGCTGCTGAAAGAGCACAACGCTGACGTCACCGGCTTCATTCGCTTCGAAGTGGGCGAAGGCATCGAGAAAGTCGAAAATGACTTCGCAGCCGAAGTGGCCGCGATGTCTAAAGGGGTCTAATCCCCTTTTATTACAGAGCCGCCGTTAGGCGGTTCTGTTTTATTCGGCCAGACTTACTTCAATGAGCGGTCCGGGGTACAGACCGTACATTGAAATACCTCCGACTAATTTATTGACTGTTTCTTTAGGACTCGAACACCATGGCAACCAATTCCAAACCCGTTTACCAGCGTATCCTGCTTAAGCTGAGCGGCGAAGCTCTGCAAGGCTCAGAAGGTTTTGGCATCGACGCGAGCGTGCTGGACCGCATGGCGCAGGAAGTCAAAGAGCTGGTAGAACTCGGCGTTCAGGTGGGTGTGGTGATCGGCGGTGGCAACCTGTTCCGCGGCGCTGGTCTGGCACAGGCAGGGATGAACCGTGTGGTCGGCGACCATATGGGGATGTTGGCGACGGTGATGAATGGCCTGGCGATGCGTGATGCGTTGCACCGCGCCTATGTCAACGCGCGCCTGATGTCGGCCATCCCCCTGAACGGCGTCTGTGACAACTATAGCTGGGCCGAGGCCATCAGCCTGCTGCGCAATAACCGGGTGGTGATCTTCTCCGCCGGTACTGGCAATCCGTTTTTCACCACCGACTCTGCCGCCTGCCTGCGCGGGATCGAGATCGAGGCCGATGTGGTACTGAAGGCGACCAAGGTCGATGGCGTGTTCTCTGCCGATCCGATGAAGGATCCGGATGCAACGTTGTATGAGCAATTGAGCTACCAGGATGTCTTGGAGAAAGAGCTGAAGGTCATGGATTTGGCGGCCTTCACGCTGGCGCGTGATCATAATTTACCGATCCGCGTGTTTAACATGAACAAACCGGGTGCGCTGCGTCGCGTAGTGATGGGCGAAAAAGAAGGTACGCTGATCACCAAGTAATGCGCCGCGTGCGTGTGGGACAGCCGGCCTGCCCGGCTGCCGTATTGTATTGTGCTGGCCGCATTGAAAAGCGCTTGGCCTTTGGTGCACAATTCTCTCTTTAACCACCATCACCGTTTTCAAGGGTTCGCAACGTGATCAACGAAATCAGAAAAGATGCCGAAACACGCATGGAAAAATGCGTCGAGTCATTCAAGGGCAACATCAGCAAAATCCGCACCGGTCGTGCGCATCCTAATCTGCTCGACGGCATTCAGGTCGAGTATTACGGTGCGGCCACGCCGTTGCGTCAGTTGGCGAACATCGTCGCGGAAGATTCCCGTACGCTGGCTGTCACCGTATTCGATCGCAGCATGTCTGGTGCCATCGAGAAGGCCATCCTGACCTCCGATCTGGGTCTGAATCCCTCTTCTGCGGGCACCGTGATCCGTGTTCCGCTGCCGCCGCTGACGGAAGAGCGCCGTAAGGATCTGATCAAGCTGGTACGTTCTGAAGCCGAGTCTGGCCGTGTCTCCGTACGTAACGTACGCCGTGATGCCAACGACAAGGTGAAGGCGTTGCTGAAAGACAAAGAGATCAGCGAAGACGAAGATCGTAAGTCACAGGACGATATTCAGAAGATCACCGATCTGATGATCAAGAAGATCGACGCCGCCCTGGCGGATAAAGAAAAAGAGCTGATGGAGTTCTAATCGCTCCAGCATGATCCACGGCCAACGCTGTGCTGAACCTGGTGGCCATCGCTGGCTACCATGGCAGCCTGCATTCAGGCGTCTGCGGGATCGGTGATAAGCGTCGCTTTAGCGGCGCTTTTGCTTTTTGGGTCACGGATTTCGTGTGTACGCGCGTTGGTGACGGTGTAAAATTCGCTGGGGAGTGGCGCTGGCTTAGCGTATCCTGTAGCGATTTGCTCCAGTTATTCAGAGTATCCTCATGAAGAAACTGACCATTCTAGGTTCAACCGGCTCCATCGGCACCAGTACGCTGGCGGTGGTGCGGGCCAATCCCGGCGCATTCCGCGTCGTGGCGCTGGTAGCAGGCAAGAACGTCGATGTCATGCTGCAACAGTGCCGTGAATTCTCTCCCCGTTATGTCTGTATGGCCGATGAGTGTGCCGCCGCCGCGTTGCGTCAGCGCCTGTTTGAGGCTGGGTTAGATACCGTCGCCGTGATGAGCGGTGAGCGCGCCGCCTGTGAACTCGCCGCCTTGGATGAGGTCGATCAGGTGATGGCCGCCATTGTCGGTGCGGCCGGCCTACTGCCGACATTGGCGGCCATCCGCGCCAATAAACGGGTATTACTGGCGAACAAAGAGGCATTGGTGACCTGTGGTCGCCTGTTTATGGATGCCTTGGCACATAGCCAGGCCGAGTTATTGCCTATCGATAGCGAGCACAATGCGATTTTTCAGAGCCTACCCGTCGCGGTACAGCGGCAATTGGGCACGGCCTGCCTGCATGAACATGGGGTGACGCGTATCGTGTTAACCGGATCTGGCGGGCCGTTACGTCAACTGTCGCTGGCGGAGTTCGATGCGGTGACGCCGGCGCAGGCCTGCGCCCATCCCAACTGGTCGATGGGGCGTAAGATCTCGGTCGATTCGGCTACCATGATGAATAAAGGCTTGGAGTACATCGAGGCGCGCTGGCTCTTTAACGCGGCGGCGGAGGAGATGGAGGTGATCATCCATCCGCAATCGGTGATCCACTCCATGGTGCGTTATCGTGACGGTAGTGTGATTGCGCAACTGGGTAATCCAGATATGTGTACGCCGATCGCGCATGCGATGGCTTATCCCGAGCGGGTACCTAGCGGCGTCGCCCCGTTGGACTTCTGCCGCATGGGTTCGTTGAGTTTTGAGGCGCCGGATATGGCCCGCTACCCTTGCCTCCAGTTGGCGATCGAAGCCTTTGCCGAGGGGCAGGCCGCGACGACGGCGTTGAATGCGGCGAATGAAGTGGCTGTTGCCGCCTTCCTGGATGGGCGTCTACGCTTTACCGATATCGCTCGCTTGAACCGCGAGGTAGTCGAGCAATTGTGCTGCGAAGAGCCGGATAGTGTGGAGGGGGTGCTGGCGATCGATCAGGTGGCGCGCCAGGCGGCCCAGGCGCTGAGCCAACGTTTTTCCCGTTAATTACGCCGTGCCGAGTGTGCTGATTTGTGGCGCTAACGGCATGATGATATAGTCTGCGCCAGTTTTTTGGCGCAGACGTCTCGTCATTCGAGGGGGCGTCTGGGATTGACCCCTTACGCCAAGCGCCATCGGGCGTATCGCGTAGACAGGATTAGGATTATTGGGTAGCCGTGCTGATACACGGCTTTTTTACGCAGGTAGTATCGTTGCGACAGGAATAGGCGCGACGATACGGTGCAGTTATGGCCCCTGCTGGCTCGTTGAGGAAATATTTACACGTATGTCATCCACACAACCAACTGTGATGAGCGACGCGGCCTCGGTCCCCCGACATGTAGCAATTATCATGGACGGTAACGGTCGTTGGGCCAAGCGTCAGGGTAAAATGCGTGTATTCGGACATAAGGCCGGCGTGAAGTCGGTACGCTGTGCGGTGCGCTTTGCTGTCGCCCGGGGAATACGGGCTCTGACGCTATACGCCTTTAGCAGCGAGAACTGGAATCGGCCGCAACAGGAAGTCTCGGCATTGATGGAGCTATTTGTCCGGGCACTGGATAGTGAAGTCAAGCGGTTGCATAAGCACCAGGTACGTCTGCGCGTGATTGGCGATATTAGCCGTTTCTCGCCGCGTCTTCAGGAGCGCATTCGTCGCTCGGAGCAGATGACGGCGGCTAATGAGGGTTTGACCCTGAATATCGCCGCCAACTATGGTGGGCGTTGGGACATCGTGCAAGGCGTTAAAGTGCTGGCGGAGCGGGTTCAGCAGGGAACGTTAGCGCCGGAGGCGATCTCGGAAGCGATGCTGGGCGAGCAGGTATGCCTGCATGACCAGGATGCCGTGGATTTGGTGATCCGCACCGGGGGAGAACATCGAGTGAGTAACTTCTTGTTATGGCAAATTGCCTATTCAGAGTTTTACTTTACCGATGTGCTGTGGCCTGATTTTGATGAAACAACCTTTGAAGGTGCACTGAATGCATTTGCACAACGAGAGCGTCGCTTCGGGGGTACCACGCCTATCAACGCAGCTGCTGCGTCATAGGGGGAACTTTTGCTGAAGTCACGAATTATAACTGCATTAATTTTGGTCCCGGTGGTGATTGCCGCACTCTTTTTGCTGCCGCCGCTGGGCTTCTCGCTGGTGACACTCGCCGTGTGTATGTTGGCGGCCTGGGAATGGGGGCAGCTAGCGGGTTTCGCCAGCCGCCATCAGCGTATCTGGGGGGCTGTCATCTGTGGTTTGGTGCTGGCCGCGATGTTGCTGGGCATGCCCGAATTTAACCGTAGCGTGCATTTACCGCTGATCGCAGGTTCCTTGTGGGCGGCGGCTGGCTGGTGGCTACTGGCGTTATTCCTGGTTTTTTTCTATCCACGATCCGCCCGTTGGTGGCGCCATTCGCGCACGATCAAGGTGCTGTTCGGCATCGTCACCATCCTGCCATTCTTCTGGGGAATGGTTGCGTTGCGTCAATATGGCTACGAGGCGAACCATTACCGGGGCGCTTGGTGGTTGCTCTATGTCATGCTGCTGGTCTGGGGAGCCGATTCCGGCGCCTATATCTTCGGTAAGCTATTCGGTAAGAACAAGCTGGCACCGAAGGTCTCTCCGGGAAAAACCTGGGAAGGATTGATCGGTGGACTGATGACCTCGGCGCTGATCTCTTGGCTGTTTGGCCGCTATGCCCCACTGGATATCGATGTCCGTATCCTGCTGATCTGTTCCGTGATCGCCGCACTGGCCTCGGTATTAGGCGATCTGACCGAGAGCATGTTTAAACGTGAGGCCGGGATTAAGGACAGCAGTCATCTGATCCCCGGTCATGGCGGCGTGCTGGATCGCATCGACAGTTTGACGGCGGCGGTGCCGGTATTCGCCTGCCTGATGCTATTGGTGTTTGGTCAGGCCTAACACGGTGGGGGAGAGGCGATGAGTAATATCCTATGGGGATTACCGGCGTTCTTGGTGGCGTTAGGCGTATTAATCACCGTACACGAGTTTGGTCACTTTTGGGTGGCGCGCCGTTGTGGTGTGCGTGTCGAGCGCTTCTCCATCGGTTTCGGCAAGGCGCTGTGGCGTCGGGTCGATCGCCGGGGTACCGAGTTTGTCGTCGCGCTGATCCCGCTGGGGGGCTACGTCAAGATGTTGGACGAGCGAGTCGAGAGCGTCTCGCCCGAGTTCCGTCATCAGGCATTCAACAATAAGAGCGTGGCGCAGCGCGCCGCGATCGTCAGCGCCGGCCCTATCGCTAATTTCTTATTCGCTATCCTCGCTTATTGGCTGGTGTTCGTCATCGGCGTGCCCAGCGTGCGTCCGGTCATCGCGGAGGTCACGCCGGATTCTATCGCCGCCGCTGCGCATATTGCGCCGGGAATGGAACTGAAGGCGGTTGACGGTGTCGATACACCGGATTGGGAGTCGGTTCGTTTGGCACTGGTCGGGCAGATCGGCGACCGCTCAACTACCTTGGGGGTCGGGCCGTTTGGCAGCGATCGGGTTACGACGAAGACTCTTGACCTCAGCGACTGGCGTTTCGACCCCGAGCGGCAGGATCCGGTGGTATCGCTGGGTATCATTCCGCGTGGGCCGACCATCGAGCCCGTGGTAGCCGCGTTACAAAAGGGATCGGCGGCGGAGAAAGCAGGTTTACAAGTAGGGGACAGGATCGTTAAAGTCAATGGCGATTCGATTAATGGTTGGCGTGATTTTGCCCTGCTAATTCGTGATAACCCCGGGCATACGTTAGCGCTGTCGGTTGAGCGGAATGGTAGTCCGCTAACGCTGGCGTTAACGCCGGAGAGTCGGCGTGTCGCGCGCGGCCAAGAACAGGGTTTCGCCGGCGTCGTGCCGCAAGTGATTCCCTTGCCGGAAGAGTACAAAACTATTCGTCAGTACGGGCCTTTCGTGGCACTGTATCAGGCGACGGATAAGACTTGGCAGCTGATGAAGCTGACGGTCTCCATGCTGGGTAAACTGATTACCGGTGATGTGAAGTTAAATAATCTGGGCGGCCCTCTCTCCATAGCACAGGGGGCGGGAGCGGCGGCCGAGTATGGCTTGGTGTATTACCTGATGTTTTTAGCGCTGATCAGCGTTAACTTGGGGATCATCAACCTGTTCCCTTTACCGGTTCTTGATGGGGGACATCTGCTGTTTCTTGCGCTGGAAAAGCTCAAGGGCGAGCCGGTGTCCGAGCGAGTTCAGGCTTTCGGCTATCGCATCGGCACGATTCTGCTGATGCTGTTTATGGGGCTTGCACTTTTCAATGATTTCTCGCGACTTTAATGCGCGGGATTGTTAGGAAGAACGCATAACAACGATGGCGATGAAAAAGTTGCTCTTAGCGTCGCTGCTGTTTGGCAGCGCAACCGTATACGGTGCAGATGGTTTCGTAGTGAAAAATATTCATTTCGAAGGACTGCAACGGGTCGCCGTCGGTGCGGCGTTACTTAACATGCCGGTTCGCGTAGGCGATACCGTCTCTGATGAGGATTTGAGTAATACCATCCGCGCGTTGTACGCCACCGGAAACTTCGAGGATGTGCGTGTCCTGCGTGATGGTAATAATCTGATCGTCCAGGTTAAGGAACGTCCGACCATCGCCAGCATTACCTTCTCCGGTAACAAGTCGGTGAAGGATGAGATGCTGAAACAGAACCTGGAGGCTTCCGGGGTCCGTGTCGGCGAGGCGTTGGATCGCACCACCCTGTCCAGCATCGAGAAGGGGCTGGAGGATTTCTACTACAGCGTCGGTAAATATAACGCTACGGTGAAGGCGGTGGTAACGCCGTTGCCACGTAATCGCGTGGATCTGAAGCTGGTGTTTACCGAGGGTAAGTCGGCGCAAATCCAGCAGATCAACATCGTGGGTAACCATGCCTTCAGTAGCGCCGATCTGTTGGGTCACTTCCAACTGCGCGATGATGTGCCGTGGTGGAACCTGATGGCCGACCGTAAGTATCAAAAACAGAAGCTGGCCGGTGATCTGGAGGCTCTGCGCAGTTATTACTTGGATCGTGGTTATGCGCGTTTTGCGATTAACTCGACCCAGGTCAGCCTGACGCCGGATAAGAAAGGTATCTACATCACCATCAACATCACCGAAGGCGATCAGTATAAGCTGCAAGGGGTGGATGTCACCGGCAATATGGCGGGTTACAGCGCCGAGATCGGT
This sequence comes from Edwardsiella tarda ATCC 15947 = NBRC 105688, assembly GCF_003113495.2. NCBI lineage: Bacteria > Pseudomonadati > Pseudomonadota > Gammaproteobacteria > Enterobacterales > Hafniaceae > Edwardsiella > Edwardsiella tarda. The sequence goes on along the minus strand of NZ_CP084506.1, from coordinate 2,766,960 downwards.
CGTTTGACTAAGGTAGAATCGGGCGAGTTGTACAACGGCGCCAAGGTCACCAAGATGGAAGACGAGATCAAGCAGCTGTTGGGTCGCTATGGTTATGCCTACCCACGCGTACAGACGCAGCCGGAGATCAATGACAAGGATAAGACCGTTATCCTGCATATGAATATCGATGCCGGTAACCGCTACTATGTTCGTCAGATCCGTTTCGTCGGTAACGATACCAGCAAAGACTCGGTACTGCGTCGTGAGATGCGTCAGATGGAAGGGTCTTGGCTGGGGAGCGATCAGGTCGAGCAGGGTAAAGAGCGTCTGAACCGTACCGGCTACTTTGAAAACGTCGACGTCGAGACCCAACGCGTGCTGGGTACGCCGGATCAGGTCGATGTGATCTACAAGGTGAAAGAGCGCAATACCGGTAGCTTTAACTTCGGTATCGGCTATGGTACCGAGAGTGGCGTTAGCTTCCAGGTCGGGGTACAGCAGGATAACTGGCTGGGCACCGGCAACGTGGTGGCGATTAACGGTACCAAGAACGACTATCAGACCTATGCCGAGCTGTCGCTGACCGACCCGTACTTTACGGTGAATGGGGTCAGCCTGGGCGGACGCCTGTTCTATAATGACTTTAAAGCCAACGACGCCGATCTGTCTGACTACACCAACAGCAGCTATGGTTTCGATGGTACCTTAGGTTTCCCGATCAACGAAAATAACTCGCTGCGTACCGGCCTGGGTTATGTGCATAACGACCTGTCTGATATGCAGCCACAGGTGTCGATGTGGCGTTATCTGCGCTCCGTGGGTCAGAACCCGAGCGATAGTAACAGCGCCAGCTACAAGGCGAACGATTATACCTGGACCGCCGGTTGGGCTTATAACAACCTGGATCGCGGTTTCTTCCCGACGGCCGGTAATAAGGCGTCGTTGAACGGTAAGATAACCCTGCCGGGCTCCGATAACGAATATTACAAGCTGACCTTTGACAGCCAGAGCTACTTCCCGATTAACCAAGATCGTACTTGGGTCGTGTTGGGGCGGACCCGTCTGGGGTATGGCAACGGCTTCGGCGGCAAAGAGATGCCGTTCTATGAGAACTTCTATGCCGGTGGTTCAGGTACCGTGCGTGGCTTCCAGTCGAATAACATCGGTCCGAAAGCGGTTTATCTGAATAGCAATGGTAGCGTGGATACCAGCAAGACCAGCGACAACGATGCGGTGGGCGGTAATGCCATGGCGGTTGCCAGCCTGGAGTTGATTACCCCGACGCCGTTCGTCAGCGAGCAGTATGCTAACTCCCTGCGAACCTCCGTGTTTATGGATGCCGGTACCGTATGGGATACTAACTGGGATCATGCGGCCTATCCGGCCCTACCGGACTACAGTAAAGCGACCAACGTGCGCATGTCTGCCGGTGTGGCGCTACAGTGGATGTCACCGCTCGGCCCGTTGGTGTTCTCCTACGCTCAACCGGTTAAGAAATATGAGGGTGATAAGTCGGAGCAGTTCCAGTTCAACATCGGTAAGACCTGGTAACCGGCTACGCGCTATCTGAGAGAGGCCTGGCGGACTCATCTGCGCAGGCCTTTAGGTATAAAGGTGCGGGATCGCATCCGCCCCTTTTTTGCATATGCTCCGCTCAGCGCGTTCTTTTCTCTGGACGTGGTGAGACACGATGGGTCGGCGCCTGTGCAGTGACGTGTCATTGACACAACTAGGTGATGGTAAGGAGTTCAAAGTGAAAAAGTGGTTATATGCCGCGGGTTTAAGCGTCGCAATGGCAGTCTCTGCCAACGTACAGGCTGCTGAGAAAATTGCCTTTGTCAACGTTGCTAGCATCTTCCAGCAATTGCCACAGCGTGAAGCGGTGGCGAAGCAGCTGGAGAGCGAGTTCAAGAGTCGTGCGACCGAGTTGCAAGGGATGGAGCGCGATCTACAGACGAAGATGCAACGTTTGCAGCGCGATGGCTCCACCATGAAAGCCAGTGAGCGTACTCGGTTAGAAAAGGAGATCACGGCACAGCGTGAAACCTTCGCCCGTAAGGCGCAAGCCTTCGAACAGGACAATCGTCGTCGCCAGATGGAAGAGCGCAACAAGCTGTTGAGCCGTATCCAAGATGCGGTACGCAGCGTGGCGAAAGATAAGGGCTACGATATGGTGATCGACGCCAACGCGTTGGCCTATTCTCAGCCGTCTGACGATATCACTGCTCAAGTATTGAAACAGGTTAAATAAGGCATGGCTTCAATTCGACTGGCTGACCTTGCTCAGCAGTTGAATGCCGAACTACACGGTGATGGCGATCTCGTCGTCACCGGCGTGGCGTCGATGCATTCAGCACAAGCGAACCAGATTACTTTTCTGTCCAACAGCCGCTATCGTGAGCAATTGGCCGCCTGCCAGGCTGGCGCCGTGGTGTTGACGCAAGCGGATCTGGCCTATTGCCCCTCGTCGGCATTGGTAGTGAAGAATCCCTACCTGACCTACGCGTTGATGGCACAGCTGATGGACAGTACGCCACAACCGGCGAGCGGCATTGCGGCGAGCGCGGTGATCGATCCGACGGCCAAGCTGGCCGCTCATGTCTCTATCGGCGCCAATGCGGTGATCGAAGAGGGCGTGGAGCTGGGCGAAGGGGCGATCATCGGCGCGGGCTGTTTCATCGGTAAGTTTGCCAAGATTGGCGCCGGCACCCGCCTGTGGGCCAACGTCAGCGTCTATCATCAGGTCGAGATCGGCGCACACTGCTTGGTGCAGTCGGGTACGGTGATCGGCAGTGATGGCTTCGGCTACGCGAACGAGCGTGGTAACTGGGTGAAGATTCCGCAGTTGGGCAGCGTGCGTATCGGCGATCGTGTCGAGATCGGCGCCTGTACCACTATCGATCGCGGCGCGTTGGATGATACCGTGATCGGTAACGGCGTGATTATCGACAACCAGTGCCAGATTGCGCACAACGTCATGATTGGCGACAATACAGCAGTTGCCGGTGGTGTTATCATGGCCGGTAGCCTCAAGATTGGCCGTTATTGCCAGATTGGCGGCGCCAGCGTGATCAATGGCCACATGGAAATTTGCGATCAGGCGGTGGTGACGGGGATGGGCATGGTGATGCGTCCGATCACCGAACCCGGCATCTACTCTTCGGGTATTCCGCTACAGCCGAATAAGACCTGGCGTAAGACGGCCGCATTGGTGATGAATATTGACGAGATCAATAAGCGTCTCAAGGCTGTCGAAAAGAAAGTTCACAGCGATTAATGCCCGCCGGGCCACCAGGCCCAATCCGATTTGCGGCCTGCATCACCTTCCCTTGCGGAGTGAGGCAGGCCGTGTTGTTTGACATCCGTTTTTTTACAGGAAGAGTATTTTGACTACTGACACTCATACTCTCAATATTTCAGAGATCTTAGAACTACTGCCGCATCGTTTCCCGTTCCTGCTGGTTGACCGTGTGTTGGATTACCAAGAGGGTAAGTTTCTGCGTGCGGTGAAGAACGTCTCCTTCAACGAGCCGTTTTTCCAGGGCCACTTCCCGGGCAAGCCGATTTTCCCCGGGGTACTGATCCTCGAAGCGATGGCACAGGCCACCGGTATCCTGGCATTTAAGAGCGTGGGTAAACTGGAGCCGGGCGAGCTGTACTATTTTGCCGGTATCGATGATGCCCGCTTTAAACGTCCGGTACACCCGGGCGATCAGATGATTCTGGAAGTCGAGTTTCTCAAGGAGCGTCGTGGTGTGGCGCGCTTCAACGGTGTTGCCAAGGTTGACGGCAAGATCGTCTGCGAGGCGTCCATGATGTGCGCTCGTAACCGTGAGGCTTAATACGTGATAGATCAAACCGCCTTTATCCATCCCAGTGCCATTGTTGAAGATGGCGCGGTGATTGGCGCCGGAGTTCATATCGGCCCCTTCTGCTATATCGGTTCTCACGTCGAGATCGGTGCGGGCAGCGTGCTCAAGTCCCATGTGGTGGTCAATGGGATCACCAAAATCGGCCGCGACAACCAGATCTATCAGTTCGCCACCCTCGGCGAAGTGAATCAGGATCTGAAGTATGCCGGTGAACCGACCCGTGTTGAGATTGGCGATCGTAACCGCATTCGCGAGAGCGTCACCGTTCATCGCGGTACGGCGCAAGGCGGTGGTCTGACACGTATCGGTAGCGATAACCTGCTGATGGTCAATACCCACGTTGCGCACGACTGTGTGATCGGCGATCGTTGTATTCTGGCGAATAACGCGACCTTGGGTGGCCATGTCTCCATCGATGACTATGCGATCATCGGTGGCATGACGGCGGTGCATCAGTTCTGCGTGATCGGTGCCCATGTGATGGTCGGTGGCTGTTCCGGCGTGGCGCAGGATGTGCCGCCGTACGTGATTGCTCAAGGTAACCACGCCACCCCGTATGGCCTGAATCTGGAAGGGCTGAAGCGTCGTGGCTTCGATAAGAGTGCCCTGCAGGCGATCCGTAACGCCTACAAGATCCTCTATCGTAGCGGTAAGACGCTGGAGGAGGCGAAGCCGGAGATCGAGGCCCTGGCGCAGCAGCAGCCGGCGGTGCAGTTGTTTGTTGACTTCTTCGCCCGCTCTACGCGTGGCATCATCCGTTAATCTATGGTGCAGGCAGCATTGGGCCAACGCCCGCTAACCATTGGTTTGGTCGCCGGGGAAACCTCCGGCGATATTCTCGGAGCCGGCCTGATCCGCGCACTGAAGGCGCGTCATCCCGACGCGCGCTTCGTCGGCGTAGCGGGTCCCTTGATGCAGGCCGAGGGCTGTGAAGCCTGGTTCGAGATGGAAGAGCTGGCGGTGATGGGGATCGTCGAGGTGCTGGAGCGCCTGCCGCGTCTGTTAACGATTCGGCGGGAGTTAACGCGACGCTTTACGGCGTTGCAGCCCGATGTCTTCGTCGGTATCGATGCGCCGGACTTCAACCTGACTCTGGAGGGGCGCCTGCATCAGCGGGGGATTCGCACCATCCACTATGTCAGCCCCTCCGTTTGGGCCTGGCGTCAGAAGCGGGTATTTAAGATTGGCCGCGCTACCGATCTGGTGTTGGCCTTCTTACCATTTGAGAAAGCCTTCTACGATCGTTTCAATGTTCCCTGTCGCTTCATCGGCCATACCATGGCCGATGCGATGCCGTTGGTGCCGGATCGCGCCGCGGCACGTCAGGCGTTGGGGATCGCCGCCGACGCGCGCTGTCTGGCATTACTGCCCGGCAGTCGTAGCGCCGAGGTGGAGATGCTGAGCGCCGATTTTTTGCGTACCGCATTGCTATTGCGCCAGCATTACCCCGACTTGCAGATCGTGGTGCCGCTGGTCAACGCCCGTCGTCGCGCACAGTTTGAGCGCATCAAGGCCGAGGTGGCGCCGGATCTGACGGCGCATCTGCTGGATGGTCAGGCGCGCAATGCCATGTACGCCAGCGATGCCGCGCTACTGGCGTCGGGGACGGCGGCCTTGGAGTGCATGTTGGCCAAGTGTCCGATGGTAGTCGCCTACCGTATGAAGCCTTTCACCTTCTGGCTGGCGCAACGCCTGGTGAAAACCGAGTTTGTCTCACTGCCGAATCTGTTGGCCGGTCGCGAGTTGGTGCCGGAGCTGTTGCAGCATGACTGTGAACCCACGCGTCTGGCGCAGGCGTTGACGCCGTTGCTGGCCGACGGTGCGCAGAGCGAGGCGCTGAAGCAGACCTTCCTGCAACTGCATCGCCAGATCCGCTGTGGCGCTGACGAGCAGGCGGCCGAGGCGGTGCTGGCGTTGGCCGATAGGCCTCAGGAGTCGATGCATGAGTGATATCTTTATTTATCCTGCCGCCGAGCGTATCGCCGGTGTGGATGAGGTCGGGCGTGGCCCGCTGGTCGGCGCGGTAGTGACGGCGGCGGTGATCCTCGATCCGGCGCGTCCTATCAGGGGGCTCGCGGACTCGAAGAAGTTAAGCGAGAAGCGGCGCAACGCGCTGTATGACGAGATCGTCGAGAAGGCATTGTGCTGGAGCCTTGGCCGTGCCGAGCCGGAGGAGATCGATCGTCTGAATATCCTACAGGCCACCATGGTGGCGATGCAGCGCGCGGTGGCGGGGCTGACGTTGCCGCCGGATTTGGTGCTGATCGATGGCAATCGTTGCCCAGCCTTGCCCATGGCGGCCCAGGCGGTGGTGAAGGGCGATAGTCGCGTCGCGGAGATCAGCGCCGCCTCGATCCTGGCCAAGGTGACCCGAGACCGCGAGATGGCGGCATTGGATCGTCAGTACCCGGCGTATGGTTTCGCCCAACATAAGGGCTATCCTACCGCCTTACATCTGGCGCGTCTGGCGGAGCTGGGCGCGACCGATCAACATCGTCGCAGCTTTGCGCCGGTGAAGCGGGTCTTGGGCCTGTGATGGCTCATTCCTCCACGGTATGAGTTTGTTTTCTGGTATTAAAGGGTAATCGTTCGATGGCGGAGCCGCGTTTCATACATCTGCATGTGCACAGTGACTATTCGATGATCGACGGGCTGGCAAAGACCAGTCCCCTGGTCAAGAAGGTCGCTGCGCTGGGGATGCCCGCTTTCGCCATCACCGATCATACCAATCTGTGCGGCCTGGTGAAGTTTTATGGCAGCGCGCATGGGGCCGGGATCAAGCCGTTGGTCGGTGCCGATGTGCTGGTGCGTAGCGAGATGATGGGGGATGAGCTGGCGTCGTTGACCATCCTGGCTAGCGATAATACCGGCTACCAGAACCTGACCCAACTGATCTCGCACGCCTACCAGCGCGGTTACGGTGCCGAGGGTCCCACCATCGATCGTGACTGGTTAGTGCAATACCGCCAGGGCTTAATCTTGCTGTCGGGCGCCCGTCAGGGTGACGTCGGTAAGCTCCTGTTACGCGGTAATCAGGCGTTGGTCAACGAATGCGTCGATTTCTACCAGCGTTACTTCCCCGATTGTTATTTCCTCGAACTGGTGCGAACCGGGCGTCCCGACGAGGAGAATTACCTTCACATGGCGGTGGAGCTGGCGCAGCAGCGTGATCTGCCGCTGGTGGCCAGCAATGACGTCCGCTTCTTGGAGGCATCGGACTTCGACGCGCATGAGATCCGGGTGGCGATCCATGACGGCTATACCCTGGATGATCCGAAGCGTCCGCGTAACTATAGCGCTCAGCAATATATGCGTAGCGAGGCGGAGATGTGCGAGCTATTCGCCGATCTGCCGGAGGCGCTGCAAAATAGCGTAGAGATTGCTAAGCGTTGTAACGTCACGATTCGCCTCGGCGAGTACTTTCTGCCGCAATTCCCGACTGGGGAGATGACGACGGAAGCGTTCCTGGTGAAGAAGGCGCACGAGGGGTTAGAGGAGCGTCTGACGTTCCTGTTCCCCGATGAGGCGGAGCGCGCGCGGTGCCGTCCGCCGTACGATGAGCGTCTGGAGATCGAGCTGAAGGTGATCAACCAGATGGGGTTCCCCGGCTACTTCTTGATCGTGATGGAGTTTATCCAATGGTCGAAGGATAACGGGGTACCGGTCGGCCCGGGGCGTGGCTCTGGTGCGGGCTCGCTGGTCGCCTATTCGCTGAAGATCACCGACCTGGATCCATTAGCCTTCGATCTGCTGTTCGAACGCTTCCTCAACCCGGAACGTGTCTCGATGCCCGACTTCGACGTCGACTTCTGCATGGAGAAACGCGATCGGGTGATCGATCACGTCGCCGAGATGTATGGTCGCGAGGCGGTGTCGCAGATCATCACCTTCGGCACCATGGCGGCCAAGGCGGTGATCCGTGATGTCGGTCGCGTCCTGGGGCATCCTTACGGCTTCGTCGACCGCATCTCCAAGCTGGTGCCGCCCGATCCGGGCATGACCTTGGCCAAGGCCTTCGAGGCGGAGCCTCAGTTGCCGGAGATCTACGAGGCGGACGAAGAGGTGCGCGCGCTGATCGACATGGCCCGCAAGCTGGAAGGGGTGACACGCAACGCCGGTAAACATGCCGGTGGGGTGGTGATCTCCCCCACCAAGATCACCGATTTTGCGCCACTGTATTGCGATGCCGAGGGGAATCATCCGGTCACGCAGTTCGATAAGAGCGACGTGGAGTATGCCGGGTTGGTGAAGTTTGACTTCCTCGGCCTGCGTACCCTGACCATCATCAACTGGGCGTTGGAGATGATCAACGCGCGTCGCGCTCGCCATGGGCTGGAGCCGGTGGATATCGCCGCCATCCCGCTCGATGATCAGAAGAGTTTCGACATCCTGCAACGCGCGGAAACCACGGCGGTATTCCAGTTGGAATCGCGTGGGATGAAGGATCTGATCAAGCGGCTGAAGCCAGACTGCTTCGAAGATATGATCGCCTTGGTGGCGTTGTTCCGACCGGGGCCGTTGCAGTCGGGGATGGTGGATAACTTCATCGACCGTAAGCATGGGCGTGAGGAGCTCTCCTACCCGGACCGCGAGTGGCAGCATGAAAGCTTGAAGCCGGTGCTGGAGCCGACTTACGGCGTCATCTTGTACCAAGAACAGGTGATGCAGATCGCCCAGGTGCTGGCCGGCTACTCGCTGGGCGGGGCGGATCTGTTGCGCCGTGCGATGGGGAAGAAAAAGCCGGAGGAGATGGCCAAGCAGCGCTCGGTGTTTGAGGAGGGAGCCAGGAACAACGGCGTCGACGGCGAGCTGGCGATGCACATCTTCGACCTGGTGGAGAAGTTCGCCGGTTATGGCTTCAACAAGTCGCACTCTGCCGCCTATGCGCTGGTCTCTTATCAGACCTTATGGTTGAAGACGCACTATCCCGCGGAATTTATGGCGGCGGTGATGACGGCCGATATGGATAACACCGACAAGGTCGTCGGGCTGGTGGATGAGTGTTGGCGCATGGGGCTGAAGATCCTACCGCCGGACATCAACAGTGGGCAGTACCACTTCCACGTCAATGATGAAGGCGAGATCGTCTACGGTATCGGCGCTATCAAGGGGGTAGGGGAGGGGCCTATCGAGGCGATCATCGAGGCGCGTAACCGCGGTGAGCAGGGCTATTTCAAGGATCTGTTCGACCTGTGCGCCCGAACCGACACCAAGAAGCTGAACCGTCGGGTGATGGAAAAGCTGATCATGTCTGGTGCCTTCGATCGTTTGGGGCCGCATCGTGCCGCGTTGATGAGCTCGTTGAATGATGCACTCAAGGCCGCCGAGCAGCATGCGCGCGCCGAGGCTATCGGCCAGGCCGATATGTTCGGTGTCCTGGCCGAGGAGCCGGAGCAGGTCGAGAAGTCCTATGGTAGTGTGCCACCCTGGCCACCACAGATGGTGTTGGACGGTGAGCGCGAGACCTTGGGGCTGTATCTGACCGGCCACCCGATCACTCAATACCTGAAGGAGATCGAACGCTATGCTGGCGGCGGTCGCCTGAAGGATATGCATCCGACGGAGCGTGGTAAGATGACCACCGCCGTTGGCCTGGTGCTGGGCGCCAGGGTGATGACCACCAAGCGTGGTAACCGCATCGGGATGTGTACCCTCGACGATCGCTCCGGTCGTCTTGAGGTGATGTTGTTCACCGATGCGCTGGAAAAATACCAGCATTTGTTGGAAAAAGACCGTATCCTGATCGCCAGTGGACAGGTCAGCTTTGATGACTTTAGCGGCGGCCTTAAAATGATCGCCCGCGAGCTCATGGATATCAGCGAAGCCCGTGAAAAATATGCTCGCGGACTTGCCATCTCGCTGACCGACAGGCAAATTGATGATCAGCTTTTAAACCGTCTCCGTGAAGCGTTGGAACCACATCGTTCGGGGACGATCCCAGTTCATCTCTATTATCAGCGCGCGGATGCGCGAGCCAGGGTCCGTTTTGGCGCGGCCTGGCGCGTGACGCCGACAGATCGTCTGTTGCTCGATCTACGTACGCTGGTGGGGAACGAACAAGTTGAACTGGAATTTGACTAATATAGGAATACTATGAGTCTGAATTTTCTGGATTTTGAACAGCCGATTGCCGAACTCGAAGCGAAGATCGACTCGCTGAACGCACTCAGCCGTCAAGACGAAAAATTGGATATTAATATCGACGAAGAGGTTCAACGTCTGCGTGACAAGAGTGTTGAACTGACGCGTAAGATTTTTTCCGATCTGGGAGCCTGGCAAATTGCTCAGTTGGCGCGTCATCCGCGTCGTCCCTATACCTTGGATTATATTCAGCATATCTTTACCGATTTCGATGAACTGGCTGGCGATCGTGCCTTCGCCGACGATAAAGCTATCGTTGGTGGTATGGCGCGTCTGAATGGCCGTCCAGTGATGGTGATTGGTCATCAGAAGGGGCGCGAGACCAAAGAGAAGATCCGTCGCAACTTCGGCATGCCTGCGCCGGAAGGTTACCGTAAGGCCTTGCGCCTGATGGAGATGGCCGAGCGCTTTAACTTACCGATTATTACCTTTATCGATACCCCGGGGGCTTATCCGGGCGTGGGGGCGGAAGAGCGCGGTCAGTCCGAGGCGATCGCACGCAACTTGCGTGAGATGTCCGGCTTGAAGGTCCCGGTGATCTGCACGGTAATTGGTGAGGGTGGCTCCGGCGGCGCGTTGGCTATCGGGGTGGGCGACAAGGTCAACATGTTGCAATACAGCACCTATTCGGTGATCTCACCGGAGGGGTGTGCCTCGATTCTGTGGAAGAGCGCCGACAAGGCACCGTTGGCCGCGGAAGCGATGGGCATTACCGCCCCGCGTCTACAGGAGCTGAAGCTGATCGATTCGGTGATCCCAGAACCGTTGGGCGGCGCGCATCGTGATCCGCAGACCATGGCGGCTACCCTGAAGACGCAGTTGGTCGCCGATTTGGCTGAACTGGACGCGTTGGAGACCGAAGAGCTCCTCGATCGCCGCTATCAACGCCTGATGAACTACGGCTACTGCTGATCGGGCTTTATTCTCCCGCCTTTCTACTTATCAAGCCCGCCTGTCGGGCTTGATGTCTTTATTTCTTGTATATTTTCCACAGTGAGACGCTAACCTTTTTTGTGCAGACGCGGCATAATCCGCCAAACATTGTCACCCCTTTGGAGATACAGTGAAGCTCAACCGTATCCATCACATCGCCATTATCGCCTCGGATTATGCGCGTAGTAAGGCGTTTTATTGTAACATTCTCGGATTTTCCTTAATCAATGAGCATTATCGCGCCGATCGCGACTCTTGGAAGGGCGATCTGGCACTGGATGGCGTCTATACGCTGGAGTTGTTTTCCTTTCCCTCCCCACCAGCGCGTGTTTCCGCACCTGAGGCATGTGGCTTGCGCCATCTGGCTTTCGGTGTGAGCGATCTGGCGCTCGCGATCGCCGAGCTTGCTGAGCAGGGAGTGGCGTGTGAGCCGGTACGACGCGATGAGAACAGCGGGCGCTGTTTTACCTTTTTGCGCGATCCCGATGGATTACCGTTAGAGTTGTATCAGGATTGATTTACTAACAAAATAGTTACTTTGATAAATTAATAGACGGCGTGTAGGTGTTACTTTAAGCACTATGCTAGTATGACACGTTTTAGACTTTTCTCTCCGGGCAATTAGTACACTATGCAAGAGCAAACTTTCCGCGTAGGCGAGTGGTTAGTACTGGCAGCAGATAACAAAATCACTCGCGAAGGACGCGTGTTGGTACTTGAGCCCAGACTCATCGATATGTTGAGCTACTTTGCTCACCATCCGGATACGGTGCTGAGTCGGGATGAACTGATTGACAACGTATGGAAACGAAATATCGTCACCAATCACGTTGTGACTCAGTGCATCTCTGAATTACGGAAGTACCTCAAGGATGGACGTACCGAGGCCCCCGAGTACATCGTGACCGTGCCGAAGCGCGGCTACAAGTTGGTTGAGCCGGTGCTCTGGTGTAACGGGGAGAGTAGTGAACTCGCGCTGGCGAGCGCCACGTCGCTAGAGTCGTCTAGCGCGCCGCTGAGCGGCCGCGTGGAGGCGTCGCCTACGGCAGAGGCACCGCCTCAGACATCCGCGCCTCCCGTGTCGCCACGCACGCCCGTGGAGATGCCGGTGGCGCAAGCGGCCGCACCGGCCTCACCGCTATCCGAGCGAGCGGCAGAGTCAGAGGTTGCGCCACTTACGCGTATTCCGCGTTATAAACGCTCCTCTTTCTGGGTCTGGGTGGCATTTTTGACCGCGTTGCTGCTCTGTGTCAGTTTCGTTGGCTTAGCGGTGTTCAGTAATCGCGTCCCGGTAGCCCCTCAGCCGATGTTGCTCAACCCGCGCGACATCGATATCCGCATCCAGGGCGGGAACAGTTGCAGTAATTGGACCAATCAACTCTCCTATGTCGTGGGGTTGAGTGAGGAGCTGACTCAAGGGTTAAACACCTACTCCACCTTCCTGGTCCACGATCAGACCAACTACAACTATGGCGGCCCCAGTAGCTCGGGTAAGTCGTTGTATATCGAGTTCGTCAACCAACGCCACTATCGGGCGCAACAGTGTTTCCTCTCGGTACGCCTGGTCGATAATGCCGACAACTCGGTGATGCTGGAGAAGCGTTACTTCATCACTCCGGATAATTTGCTGAGTGTGCAGAAGGACTTCGTCGATAGCATTTTCTCCGTTCTCAAGGTCAAGATGCCGCCTTCCTTGGCGTTGCGCTACGATACGCTGGTACCGACTCATAGCCAGATGTTGCAACAGTATTATCAGGCCCATCAATTGTTGCTACAGGGTGATGGCGAGTCGCTGAACCAAGCGAACCGTCTGTTGGCGCAGCTGATCAAACAAGACCCTGATTTCGTCTATGCTAAAGCGGAGAAGGCGTTGGTCGACATTCTGCTTAACTCTTATCAGCCCCTGAGTGCACCACAACTGACGGCGTTGCGTCAGGAGATTAATGAGGTGGAGCAGAATAAGCTGTTGCAGGGAACCCCCATTATTCAGCAGATTTATACTGTCGACTATCTGGGGCAGGGGAAGGTTGAACAAGCGTTTGCCGCCATCAATAAGGGTATCGAGCTGGAGATGTCCTGGCTGAACTATGTCTTGCTGGGTAAAGTGTACGAATTGAAGGGGCAGAATAACCAGGCGGCAGATGCCTATATCACTGCATTTAATCTACGTCCGGGTAACAACACCCTGTATTGGATTAAGAATGGCGTCTTTCAAACGAATATTGAACGCGTCGCCCCCTACCTGCTTAATTATGACGCAGAAAAAATCGAGTAGATTTGTATTATAAATAATCAAGCCCGCCGGCAATGATGTCGGCGGGCTTTTTTATTCCCCTCATCCTGAGTGTTAAATCTCAACTTTGTTCATGTCTCTATGGCTTTTAGTTACTTTTGTGTGACAAATACGGTTAGCCTTTTGTTGCTTTTTTTGTGTTTTTATTGTGCGATTTCTTCATGTCATTTTTATGTCAACAGAATGATTTATAAGGCTTTATATGCCTGCTCTTGATGTTTTTTGGGGTGAGGGAGAAAAACATCAAGATGTCATTTATTGCGACACGCTGAGAATTTAACTTTACCTTTAGGACTTTGCTTTACCGGGTCATTACTATGCCTGCCATCAAGTCGACCACTCGCTAGCTATATGCGTAAAGCCGACTTATCTGAAAATTAATCAGGAGCAACTTGACCATGTCATCGAGCAAAAAAATCGGGCTTATCGCCTGTACCGGTGTTGTTGCCGGTAATATGATGGGGAGCGGCATCGCACTTCTGCCTGCAAACCTGGCGAGTTTAGGTTCTATCGCCATTTTCGGCTGGATCATTTCTCTGGTTGGTGCCATGTCTCTGGCGTATGTTTATGCCCGACTGGCTACCAAGAACCCGCAGCAGGGTGGCCCGATTGCCTATGCTGGTGAGGTTGGCCCTGCATTCGGTTTCCAGACCGGTGTTCTTTACTACCATGCAAACTGGATCGGTAACCTGGCGATCGGCATCACCGCCGTCTCTTACCTGTCTACCTTCTTCCCGCTGCTGAACAGCCCGGTACCGGCAGGTATCGCCTGTATCGCCATCGTTTGGATCTTCACCTTCGTTAACATGCTGGGTGGTACCTGGGTGAGCCGTCTGACCACTATCGGTCTGGTTCTGGTACTGATCCCGGTTGTGGGCACCGCCATCGCTGGTTGGGCCTGGTTCGATCCGGCCGTTTATCACGCTAACTGGAACACCTCTGGCGGTACTGATACTCACGCTGTCGTCAAGAGTATCCTGCTGTGCCTGTGGGCGTTCGTTGGGGTTGAATCTGCCGCAGTCAGTACCGGTATGGTGAAGAATCCGCAGCGTACCGTTCCGCTGGCTACCATGATGGGTACCTGCCTGGCCGGTATCGTCTACATCGCCGCGACTCAGGTTATCGCCGGTATGTTCCCGGCCAGTGAAATGGCTGCTTCCGGTGCACCGTTCGCCGTCTCCGCCTCTGCGATGGTCGGTCATTGGGCTGGTCCGGTCGTCTCTGCCTTCACCGCATTTGCCTGCCTGACTTCATTGGGTTCTTGGATGATGCTGGTTGGCCAGGCGGGTGTTCGCGCCGCCAACGATGGCAACTTCCCGAAAGTTTACGGTGAACTGGATAAGAACGGCATTCCGAAGAAAGGCCTGCTGCTGGCTTCCGTGAAAATGACTGTCCTGATGGTACTGATCACCATCCTGAACGCCAGCGGCGGTAAAGCCTCTGACCTGTTCGGCATGCTGACGGGTATCGCCGTACTGCTGACCATGCTGCCGTACTTCTACTCTTGCGTTGACCTGATTCGCTTCGAAGGTGCCAACGTTAAGAACATCATGAGTCTGGTTGCCGCTGTACTGGGTTGCTGCTTCTGCTTCATCGCACTGATGGGTGCGGGCAACATGGAGCTGTCCGGTACCTTCATCGTCAGCCTGATCATCCTGATGTTCTATGCACGCAAGATGAACACCCGCAAGGCACAGAATACTGAAAACAACAGTAACGCCGCGGCATAAGTAAATAAGCTACACGATTTCGTAATCCTAACGATTACACACAGCAAGTAATTTAACGACTTTATCCAGCCTCTCTCTACTATGACGCGTTCCAACGCACGCGGAGAGAGGCCCGCATTTTGCCTGGAGAATTAAAGTATGAATATTATTGCCATCCTTAATCACATGGGTGTTTACTTCAAAGAAGAACCCATCCGTGAACTGCATAAGGCACTGGAAGCTCAGAATTTTCAGATCGTTTATCCGAACGACCGTGAAGACCTGCTGAAGTTGATCGACAATAACGCCCGTCTGTGCGGCGTCATCTTCGACTGGGATACTTATAACCTGGACCTGTGCCGTGACATCAGCGAGATGAACGAGCATCTGCCGGTTTACGCTTTCGCCAACACCCACTCTACGCTGGATGTTAGCCTGAGCGATCTGCGTCTGAACGTTGAATTCTTCGAATACGCCCTGGGTGCAGCCGAAGACATCGCCCTGAAAATCCGTCAGAGCACCGACGCTTACGTAGACGAAATCCTGCCGCCGCTGACCAAGGCGCTGTTCAACTACGTGAAAGAAGGCAAGTACACCTTCTGTACGCCGGGCCACATGGGCGGCACCGCGTTCCAGAAGAGCCCGGTAGGTAGCCTGTTCTATGATTTCTACGGCGCTAACGCCATGAAATCTGACATCTCCATCTCCGTTTCCGAGCTGGGCTCTCTGCTGGACCACACCGGTCCGCATAAAGAAGCCGAAGAGTACATCGCACGTACCTTCAACGCTGAACGCAGCTACATGGTGACCAACGGTACGTCAACCGCCAACAAGATTGTTGGTATGTACTCCGCACCGGCCGGCAGCACCATCATGATCGACCGTAACTGCCACAAGTCTCTGACTCACCTGATGATGATGAGCGACGTTACGCCGATCTACTTCCGTCCGACCCGTAACGCCTACGGTATCCTGGGTGGTATTCCGAAGAGCGAATTCGCTCGTGAAACCATCGAAGAGCGTGTGAAGAACACCCCGAACGCGACCTGGCCGGTACACGCCGTAGTGACCAACTCCACCTACGACGGTCTGTTCTACAACGCGGAATACATCAAGAAGACCCTGGATGTTAAATCCATCCACTTCGACTCAGCTTGGGTGCCTTACACCAACTTCAGCCCGATCTACAAAGGCCTGTGCGGCATGAGTGGCGATCGTGTAGAAGGCAAGGTGATCTATGAAACCCAGTCTACTCACAAACTGCTGGCGGCCTTCTCTCAGGCATCCATGATCCACGTTAAAGGTGACATCAACGAAGAAACCTTCAACGAAGCGTTCATGATGCATACCTCTACCTCTCCGCACTACGGTATCGTGGCTTCCATCGAAACCGCTGCGGCGATGATGAAGGGTAATGCTGGTAAGCGCCTGATTAACGGTTCTATCGAACGTGCTATCCGCTTCCGTAAAGAGATCAAACGCCTGCGTTCCGAGTCTGATGGCTGGTTCTTCGACGTATGGCAGCCGGAGCACATCGACGAAGCGAAATGCTGGAACCTGGATCCGAAAGAATCTTGGCACGGCTTTAAAGACATCGATGAGAACCACATGTTCCTCGACCCGATCAAAGTCACTCTGCTGACTCCGGGGATGAAGGAAGATGGCACCATGGCGGATACCGGTATCCCGGCATCTATCGTGGCTAAGTACCTGGATGAGCATGGCATCATCGTTGAGAAGACCGGTCCGTACAACCTGCTGTTCCTGTTCAGCATCGGTATCGATAAGACCAAGGCGATGAGCCTGCTGCGTGGTCTGACCGACTTCAAACGTGCCTACGACCTGAACCTGCGCGTTAAGAACATGCTGCCTTCACTGTACCGTGAAGATCCGGAGTTCTATGAAAACATGCGTATTCAGGAACTGGCTCAAGGCATCCACGCACTGATTCAGCATCACAACCTGCCGGATCTGATGTACCGTGCCTTCGAAGTTCTGCCGACCATGGTGATGAACCCGCACAACGCATTCCAGATGGAACTGCGCGGTCAGACCGAAGAGGTTTACCTCGAAGAGATGATCGGCAAAGTCAACGCCAACATGATCCTGCCGTACCCGCCGGGAGTTCCGCTGGTAATGCCGGGTGAAATGCTGACCGAAGAAAGCCGTCCGGTACTGGAGTTCCTGCAGATGCTGTGCGAAATCGGTGCTCACTACCCGGGCTTCGAAACCGACATCCACGGCGCTTATCGTCAGGCTGATGGTCGTTACACAGTGAAAGTTCTGAAAACAGAACAGAAGTAATCGCTGATGACCGAGGGCGCCCCAGTAGGGGGCGCCCTTTATTTTTCCCCTTATCGTATCCCCCCGCTTTCAGGGAGACTCTATGAAAACACCCTCACAACCGCGCGCAATCTACTATGTCGTAGCGCTGCAAATCTGGGAATACTTCAGCTTTTACGGCATGCGTGCGTTACTGATCCTCTATCTCACCCACCAACTCGGTTATAACGATACCCACGCCTTCGGCCTGTACAGTGCCTATGCCTCACTGGTCTATGTGACGCCGATCCTCGGCGGCATCTTGGCGGATAAACTGCTCGGTAACCGCGTCGCGGTGATCACCGGCGCCGCACTGATGACCCTGGGACACGTCGTGTTAGGGTTGAGTGCCGTCTCCCCGTTCTCCCTCTATCTCGCCTTGGCCATCATTGTCTGTGGCTACGGTCTATTTAAATCGAATATCAGCTGCCTGCTCGGCGAACTCTACTCTGCAGAGGATCCACGCCGTGACGGGGGCTTTTCCCTACTGTATGCGGCGGGAAATATTGGCTCGATCATAGCGCCGATTGCCTGTGGTCTGGCCGCCGAGCAGTATGGTTGGCACGTCGGCTTCGCGCTGGCGGGGATCGGCATGTGCGCCGGTCTGGTGATTTTTATCTGTGGACACCGCCACTTCCGCCACACCAAGGGAATGAACGGCCCAGCGTTGCGCGCGCGTAAGGCGCTATTACCTAATTGGAGCTGGCTGGTGTTGGTCTTGGCCCTCTCACCGCTGTTGGTGGCCATCCTGTTCTGGCGCGACTGGTCCAGCTATGCCTTGGCCTTGGTATGCGCCGGGGCGATGATCATCCTGACCAATATCTTCCGTCGTGCGGACAGCGAGCAGCGACGTGGGCTGCTACAGATCATGATATTAATGGGGTTGGGTACTCTATTCTGGGCCTTTGCTCAGCAGGGCGGTAGTTCCATCAGCCTGTTTATCGACCGCTTCGTCGATCGCCATCTGTTCTCCTTCACCGTACCGACGGCATTGTTCCAGTCGGTCAATGGCGGTGCGGTGATGATCAGTGGCGTGGTGCTGGCCTGGCTGGTCAGTGAGCGTAGCGGTGGTAACCGTATCTTGCGTATCTGGGGCAAGTTTGCCCTCGGACTGGCGTTGATCGGCGCCGGTTTCGGCATCCTAACGTTCAATGCCCGATGGGCGGCGCTGCATGGTCAAGCCTCGATGGGGCTGACGGTGTTGGGCCTGGCGGTGATGGGATGCGCAGAACTGTTTATCGATCCGGTCGCCATGGCGCAGATCACGCGCCTGAAGATCCCCGGGGTGACGGGCGTCCTCACCGGGATCTATATGCTGGCGACCGGATCGGTAGCCAACTACTTGGCCGGGATCATCGCCAATCAGACCGCCGAGTCCAGTTTTGCCCATGGCGGCGAGGCGTTGACCCATTCGGTGATGGCCTATGCCAAGGTGTTTAGCGACATCGCCTGGGGGGCATTGGGCTGTGTGCTGCTGGTTGCCGTGATTTGGCTGGTCAACCTGTTGCTGCTGCGCCGTAGCGCGCCGCAGGTGGTGTCAGAGTAAAAGGGCTGCCCTCTTGGGCGGCCCAGCGGAGTGTGATAGCCGGCCCGGTCATTCTGTGAGTGGCGGGGCTTGCTTCTCGACGAATTGCTGGTTAACGTGCTGATACTTATCGATGCAGGGCGGTGTAAGCCGCGAATATTTCCATGAATACCCTAGATATCCAGATGCACATCGCCGACAAGCTAGCCGGGCGGCGGCACCTGTTGGTCGCCTTCAGTGGCGGCCTGGACTCCACCGTGCTGTTGCATGCGCTGGTGCAGTTGCGTGCCACGCGCCTGCCTCAGCTCCGCCTGCGGGTGGTACATGTGCATCATGGTCTGAGCGCTTTCGCCGATCAGTGGGTGGAGCATTGTGAGTCGGTCTGTCACCACTGGCAGGTGCCGTTGCATGTGTTACATGTGCAAGTGGACACCCAGCGTAATAGCGTCGAGGCGGCGGCACGCGATGCCCGCTATCGCGCTATCGCGGCGTTGATCGGCAGCCACGAGACGCTGCTGACCGCCCAGCATCTGGACGATCAGTGTGAAACGTTCCTATTGGCACTCAAGCGTGGCAGCGGGCCGACCGGTCTGTCGGCGATGGCCGAAAGCATGCCCTTCTTCGCCACTGAACAGCGGCGCCCTCTGTTAGGATTGTCCCGACGTCAGCTACTGAGTTACGCGCAGGCACACCACCTGACCTGGGTCGAGGATGATAGCAACGCCGATGCCCGCTTCGACCGTAACTTCCTGCGTATGCGCATCGTGCCACTGTTGCGCGCGCGCTGGCCACACTTCTCCGAGGCGGTGGCGCGCAGCGCTAGCCTGTGTGCCGAGCAGGAGCAGTTGCTGGATGAGCTATTGCTGGAGTCGTTACAGGCGTTGATGAGCGAGGATGATTCGCTGAGTGTCGACGGATTACTGCCGTTGTCCGAGGCCAAACGCTATGCGTTGCTGCGCCGTTGGATCGCCTGTTTTGGCGTCACCATGCCGACTCGTGAGCAGTTACAGCGCCTATGGCATGAGGTGGCCTTGGCGCGCGACGATGCCGAGCCACAACTGCATCTGGCGAATAGCCAGATCCGGCGCTTCCGCCGCCGTCTCTACCTATTGCCCGCGATGCGCTCGTTACGTGACGAGGTGTTGTCGTGGGATCCACGCCAACCGCTAAGCCTGCCCGATGGGTTGGGCGAACTGCAGCTGGGCTCTCGCGGGATCGCCGTTCGCGCGCCAGCGGCCGATGAGGCCGTCTCCATCCGTTTCTGTGCACAAGGGGTGCTGCGTATCGTCGGTCGGCGTCATTCTCGACCGATTAAAAAAATCTGGCAGGAGTTGCATATTCCACCTTGGGAGCGTGAACGGACGCCGATGCTGTATTATGGTGAGCATCTGATCGCCGCCTTGGGCGTCTTCGTTACCCAGGAGGGGCAAGCTGTCTCTGAAGATACGGCATGGAATATTCATTGGACGAAGGACTGGATGTAACAGGCGGGAGCAGTGTGCCCCCCAGGAGAAGAGAGCGATGAGAGTGAGATTGGGCGCGGTGCTGGTGTTGGCGTTGGCGACATCCTCCTGGGCGCATGCCGCGGGGGATAGCCTGGCCGGGCAGAAGAAGTCGGCCACCTGTGTGGCCTGTCACGGTGCGCAGGGGCAAGGGTTGCCGCCGATGTATCCGGCGTTGGCTGGACAGAGCGCGAGCAAGCTGGTCGAGGCGATGCAGGGCTATAAAGAGGGTACGCGGCAGGGCGGTCAGGCGGCGATCATGTCGGCCTATCTGGCACCGCTGAATAGCCAGGATATCGAAAACATTGCCGCTTACTATGCGAGTCTGAAACCGGCGGCCAAGCCGTGAGTGGTGGGGCGCATTGGTGCGCCCCGGCTAAGCGGTGAGGGTAGCCGTTACGACAGGCTAATCGTGATGGTGCCTAATTGGGGGTGGCTGAAGCTGGCGATGTGATCCAGGCGCAGCTCACGGCTCTCGCCCTGATGGGTGATCAGCAAATACTCGACATGTTTGCGTGAGATGAGGTCGCTCGCTAGGCCCTCCAGTGTTTCACCACTACGCAGGACAATGTGTAAAACCAGTCGATGCTGGCAGGCGAGTTCGAGGTTGTCGTAATCATCGCAATTGATGGCTTGGTACTCTTCAGTCGTCGACATAATCACTCACCAATAAGTTCGCGGCGGCATAGGCCGCCTGTTCCCTAACGGCTGATGGCAGCTGTTCATCGGCTGCGACCGCATCCAGTGCCTTTAAGACACACCCTATTGCATCGGGGATATAGCCGAGATCCCCGCTGGCGATCTCGGCATATCTACGCCGAACCAACGCAGAGTACTGTTGCAACGTCTTCTCCTATAGAGCGTAACCCGCTGGTGCTATCAGGCAAGCCCTTCATCGCGATGGCCTGCCCGCATAGATGATCGTGGGTGACTATATCACAGCCCCGAGCACCTCCACAGCGGGGGAGCGGCGGGCATGACGATAAAAATGCGCTTTTCCTTCGGCCTAAATTCGTGCCGCCGGGTAAAAACGGGTAAAATGGCGTAAAGATACGAAACGGGGAAGCCAATGGCACTGAAGGCAACGATTTATAAGGCCAATGTCAACATCGCCGACATGGATCGGCACCATTATCAAGATGCGACACTGACGTTGGCGCAGCACCCTTCAGAGACGGAGCAGCGCATGATGTTGCGCCTGCTGGCCTGGTGTTGCCATGCGGATGAGCGCCTGACCTTCACCAAGGGGTTATGTGCGGATGATGAGCCAGAGCTGTGGCTGCGTAACGATTATAACGGCGTCGAGCTGTGGGTTGAGCTGGGGCTGCCGGATGAGAAACGTCTCAAAAAGGCCTGTGCGCTCTCGCGTCAGGTGGTGCTGTATGCCTATAGTGAGCGGGCGGCGCGCGTCTGGTGGCAACAGAACCAGTCACGGCTAAGTACACTGCGTCCGCTAAGTATCTACTTTATCACCGACGAAGCGTTGAGCCAGCTGGCGGCACTGGCTACCCGAACCATGACGCTGCACGTCACACGTCAAGAGGGGCAGCTGTGGGTTTCCGACAACGAACACAGCGTCGAGATTACGTTTGACGTGTGGCAACAGGGCGCCGCCTGAGATGTTGCAGATCAACGCCCACCTGGTCATCCCCGATCGGGAGATCGTCCTGAGTGCGATTCGCGCCCAGGGTAACGGGGGGCAAAATGTCAACAAGGTCTCCAGTGCCATCCATTTGCGCTTCGATATTCGCGCCTCCAGCCTGCCGCCAGCTTACCAACAGCGGTTACTGGCGTTGCAACATCATTGGATTACGGACGACGGCATGGTGGTGATCAAGGCGCAGTCGTTCCGTACTCAGGAACAGAATCGGGCCGACGCCTTGGCGCGGCTGGCGGCCTTGATCCGCCAGGCGGGCGTGGTGGAAAAGACGCGTCGTCCCACGGCGCCGAGTCGGAGTGCTCGGCGGCGGCGTACT
Organism: Edwardsiella tarda ATCC 15947 = NBRC 105688; assembly: GCF_003113495.2. Taxonomy (NCBI): domain Bacteria; kingdom Pseudomonadati; phylum Pseudomonadota; class Gammaproteobacteria; order Enterobacterales; family Hafniaceae; genus Edwardsiella; species Edwardsiella tarda. The sequence goes on along the minus strand of NZ_CP084506.1, from coordinate 2,744,705 downwards.
GATGAGAAGAGTCGGCGCGGAGCGGTAAAATCGCTGCGTGCGAAGGTGTCGTTGGAGTAGTCGATACCTTGCCTTTTGGGCCTCGTCGTCCCCCGAGTTGAGCGGGACGGTGAATGCCCCATTTGATATTTTATTCGTTGACACAGTAGGAGATAAACTGTGGGAAAACTGGCTATTTCGCTGCTGTTGGCGGCGGGGGTGATTACGCTATTCGGCTGCCATGCGCGCACACAATATGCCGAGCAACCCCTGGTGCCGATGGCGCAGAGTTTTCAGGGCATGCTACCGTGCGCCGATTGTGGCGGCATGGAGATGTCGTTATTTTTGGATAAGGACGGCAGTTTCGTCCTTAAGTCGACCTATCGCGCGACGCGTGACGGCGATCGGAGCTTCGCCGAGTATGGGCGCTGGCAGCGTACCGCCGACCGCTTAGTCTTGATCGGCAGCGATGGTGAGAAGCGCTATTTCCGCCCGGTGGGGAACGACATGCGTCTATTGGACAGTAGCGGCAACGAGATCGACTCGCCGTTTAACTATACCCTGAAGGCCTCGGCCTCCCCGTTACCGGTGACGGCGATGACCTTCAAGGGAATGTACCTGTATCAGGCCGATGCAACCACCTTTCATGACTGCGCCACCAATAACGTCTATCCGGTGAGCTCGACGGCAACGTTGGAACAGGCCTACCTGAATGCGCGCCCGTCGCCGGGGCAGGCGGTCTATGTCGAAATAGAGGGGCACTTCGCGGTGCTCCCCTCGATGGAAGAGGGGCAGGTGGCCAAGACCCTGGTACCGGATGGCGAGGCCCGTTTCGATGCCAGCGGCCACTGCCGCTAAAGGCTAAAGAGGGCGGGCGGAAGCCCGCTTATAATGAGTCGCTGTGGTAGAGTTGGACAAACTTATCCCACAGTTGCTCTTCGCTCTCGATGTGGGCCGGGTCGGGAATGATCGTGTTGTCGATCGGGCACACCTTGAGGCAGGTTGGTTCGTCGTAGTGGCCGACGCATTCGGTACAGCGCGCCGGATCGATCTGGTAGATCTGTTCCCCCATCGTAATGGCTTGATTGGGGCACTCCGGTTCACACATGTCGCAGTTGATGCATTTCTTGGTAATCAGTAACGCCATTCTTTTCTCTTAAAATCTATTAAATATCATCATGATATGTAGATTTCGTCCCTGTCTGCCATCGTACGCGCAGTATTCTTGCACAGTCCGGCTGAGATTGAAAAAGCTTTCTACGCGCGATGTCTCACGCTCAGAGTAGCGTCTTGACCAGATCGCGGCTATCACGAATATGCTGACAGGCCAGGTCGGCGTTCTGTTGCACCAGCCCCATATACAGCAAATCGGTCAGCGCACCCTGGGCCACGCGCGAGGAGATCGCCATTGCCTGGATGGCGTGATCGTCGGTGACGGTATATAGCGTCAGATCGGCTAACTCCTGTAAGGAGTTGGGGGGGAAGCCGGTCAGCGCTAAGACCTGCGCGCCGCAGCGTCGCGCCATGGCGGCGGCCGTGTTGACCTCTTTGCGCTCACCGCTGTAGGAGATGGCCATCAGCACGTCTTGTGGCTGCATGGCATGCGCGCAGGCGATCTGAACGTGTGCGTCGGACTCGGCATAGGCGGCCATACCGATCTGCATCAGTTTGTTGGCTAAGTCTTTAGCGACTAAGCCCGAGGAGCCGAGCCCGGCGATGATGATACGGCGGGCATTGAGCAACATCTTCAACGCCTGTTGCAATTGCTCTTCATGGTTAATGGTCATGGTAGCCTGGAGGGCCGCGATCTTCTCCGCCATCAACTTCTCGCCGACCAGCTTGAGCGAGTCCTGGCGCAGGATGCCGTGGTGGATCGGGGTTTCTCCACTCGGCGTTTGATGGCGCATCAGATAGGCGGCGATATCCTGTTTCAATGCCGGAAAACCACGGAATCCAAGCTTCTGTGCGAACTTGACGACGCTGGATTGGCTAACCCCGAGGGTATCGGCCAACTCCTGGGAACTCTGCTTCACTAAACGCTCCGGCGAGGCCAGGATAAAGTCTGCCAGTTTGCGCTCGTTCTGCGCCAGTGAATGATAAAGCTGCTTTATTCTCACCAGACTGCTCATAAATATCCCCTTTGCATGCCAGTCGATAGTTTGCCATAGTCGACGCCATGAACGTAAACCCTGCTTGCTATTGCAGCTCACCACCTCGGTGCGGGTTTGCGCGTCTCTGACGGTGACGAAAGGAGGGCGACCGATGTCACAACGACATCATGCGACGCGTCGGCAGGTATTTTTCGATTTGGACGGAACCTTACACCGCCAAGATCTGTTCGGCTGCTTTTTACGCTTTCTCCTGTGGCGCCTGCCCGCTAATTGGCCCCTGGTAGTATTGTGTCTCCCCCTGGTCGCCGTGGGGCTGTTGGCGGGGGGGCGGGCGGCACGGCGGCCGATTAGCTTGTTGCTCTGGAGCATCACGCTCGGCCATAGTGAGGCCACCTTACAGGCGCTGGAGGCCGCGTTTGTCGTCGCGTTTCGCCCCCGCTTACAGCCTTTCCCTCAGGTTCGGGCGCGGCTAGAGGCGTATCTTTCCTGCCCAGAGACGCGAGTCTGGTTGTTGACGGGCTCACCGCAGCAACTAGTCGAACAGGTCTATCGTGATAGCGGCCTGTTGCCTCGTTTGACGTTGATTGGCACACAGATTCGGCGTCGTTATGGTGGCTGGACCTTGACGCGTCGTTGTTTGGGGCAGGAGAAAGTACGCCAGCTGGAGCAGGTACTAGGCCGCCCCTTCCAGCTGTATAGCGGTTATAGCGATAGCCGCCAGGACGACTGTGTATTGCGTCACTGCCGCTTCCGTTATCGGATCGATCGTGACGGCGCGTTACACCGATTACCTTGAGGCGCGCCCCGCCGTGGAGATGGGGAGGCGCGCGATCCGCGTTACAGCGCGGCGCGGAAGATCGCCACGATCTCCGCATGGCTAGCTTGGATCGGGTTGGTTAAGCCACAGGCGTCTTTCAACGCGTTATTGGCCAGGGTATCCAGATCTTCCTCGCGCACCTTTAATTCGCGTAGACCGGCAGGGATCGCCACGTCGTGTGCCAGGCGGCGGATCGCCGCGATACAGGCATCGGCGCCTTGCTCATCGCTCATCCCTTGTACATCGACGCCCATCGCCGCGGCGACATCCTTCAGCCGGCCGGCACAGGCTCGGGCGTTAAACGCCTGGACATGAGGCAGCAGTATCGCATTGCAAACACCGTGCGGCAGATCATAGAACCCACCCAACTGGTGGGCCATGGCGTGCACATAGCCCAGGGAGGCATTATTGAAGGCCATCCCGGCGAGGAACTGGGCATAGGCCATCGCCTCGCGTGCGGCCATATCGCCCCCCTCATTCACGGCGGTGCGCAGATGGGCGCTGATCATCGTGACCGCCTTCAAGGCACAGGCATCGGTGATGGGCGTCGCGGCGGTGGAGACGTAGGCTTCGACGGCATGGGTCAAGGCGTCCATCCCCGTGGCGGCGGTCAGCCCTTTAGGCATACCGCTCATCAGTTTGGGATCGTTGACGGAGAGAATCGGGGTAACGTGTTTGTCTACGATAGCCATCTTGATGTGGCGTTGCACATCGGTGATGATGCAGAAGCGCGTCATTTCGGAGGCGGTGCCGGCGGTGGTATTGATGGCGATCAGCGGCAGTTGGGGATGCTGTGAGCGATCCACCCCTTCATAGTCGCGGATATCGCCACCATTGGTTGCCACGAGGGCGATCCCCTTGGCGCAATCATGCGGCGATCCGCCCCCCAGGGAGATCACACAATCGCACTGCTGCTCGCGCAGCAACGCCAGCCCTTCGGCAACGTTCTCGGTGGTGGGGTTAGGATGGGTCCCGTCATAGACCACGCTTTGAATGCCGCCCTCGGCTAACAGTGCCTGTACTTCCGCGACGACACCGAGACGATTTAGCACGCTATCGGTGACGATCAACGCCTGGCGGTAACCATACTCTTTCATCGTGGCGGTGGCCTCGTTCAGGCAGCCGCTGCCGATCATGTTCACACTCGGAATAAAAAACGTTGAGGTTGCCATCGACAACTCCTTTCATGTTATTTAATTAACATGAAAGATAGCTGTTTCAGGGTGAATTACAGCGATCTTGCGCACGGAATGGTGAAAATTAAATATTTAGGTAACTAACAAATGTATTTCTTTTGTATTGTTTAGTCATTAGTTATTGATTATTTGTTTGTTTTTATTGTGTTTAGCGTATTTTTTTGTCACGGCAGCGAGGAAGAGGGGAAGGGCGGTACGCGCAGTGACTGGGCGTGCCGCCGACTAACTGTGTGATTATTTTACCATCTCTTGGCTTTTTGCTACCTGTTTCAGGCCGCCTTCATTGATGGCGTGCTGGTAACCCATCTCTTGCAATAGCTGTTGCGCCTTGCCGGATTGATGTCCGCTGTTGCAGTACAGATGTAGCGTGTCGTTTTTATCTTGGGTCAGGCTGGCGATGCGTTGTTCCATCTGGCTGAGAGGAATGTTGTGAGCGCCTTTGACGTGCTCTTGCTGGTACTGCTCTGGTACACGGACATCGATCCAGTACTCTGCGGCCCAGAGTGGGGCTGAGGCGGTCAGTAGGCCAGCCAGCAATAGTGCGTGTTTCATGCGCCGAATTTGTGCAAACATCCAGGTATCTCCGGTAAATGGGGGTCATTGGGTGACGATGGGCCGATGGCGTTTTGCCTGGCGATTCGCCAACGCCTAAGCGATAGGCGACATATAGTATGTCTGTGATGTTTTCGCTGTCTGCTGCGATGCCAGCAAAATTGAAATAACGCTAATGGGAGGAGAGGGCTGTGTATAATGCGCGCCGGAAACCGAAGGGGGGATGGAGTGACACAACACGATGATAGTTACTGGATGCGCCGGGCGCTGGCGTTGGCAGAACGGGCCCGAGCGCAGGGCGAGGTACCGGTCGGTGCCGTGTTAGTCCTGGATGATCAGGTGATCGGCGAAGGGTGGAACCGGCCTATTACCCGTCACGATCCGACGGCACATGCCGAGATCATGGCGCTACAACAGGGGGGCGCGGTATTACAGAACTACCGCCTGCTGGAGGCGACGCTGTATGTGACATTGGAGCCATGCGTGATGTGTGCCGGGGCGATGGTGCACAGCCGTATCCGGCGTCTGGTATACGGTGCGAGTGACTTGAAAACCGGCGCCGCCGGCTCGTTACTCGATGTGCTCGGTCACCCGGGAATGAATCATCGCATCGAGGTGTGTGGTGGGGTGTTAGCCGAGGCGTGTGCGGCGCAATTGAGTGATTTTTTTCGCCAACGGCGGGCCCAGAAGCGCGCCGAGCGCGAGGCCCGGCGTCAGGCTGCGCCCGATGAGGGGGCGCAGGAGTAGCCGATCGTTACAGGGTGAGGCGATTGGCACTTAACGGCAGTGCGGCGTTACCGCGTTGCGCCAGCAGTGCCAGACGGGTCGCCTCGGCCGCCTCGCGCTTTTCCTTCTCCTGTAGATAACCGCGTAGGCTGACGGTATAGCGGCGAATATTCTCCACATATTGATAGGCTTCGTGGCCACGGGCGTAGCCATAGTTGAGCCGCTGATAGTATTTCTTCTGGCTCAGCAGCGGCAGACGTTGCTTAACGTCGGCCCAGCTATCGGGATCGCCCCCTTGCTGCTGGGTCAATTGGCGCACATCCAACATATGGCCGTAGCCCATGTTATAGGCGGCCAGGGCAAACCAAATCCGCTCATCTTCCGGGATACTCTCGGGTAGCTTGCTCATCAGACGCTCCAGATAGAGCGAGCCGCCCGCGATACTCTCCTCCGGATCGAGGCGATCCTTGACCCCCAGCCCCTCCGCGGTGGCCCGCGTCAACATCATCAAACCGCGCACCCCGGTCGGTGAGGTCGCCTGCGGATTCCAATGAGACTCTTGATAAGAGACGGCGGCCAATAGGCGCCAATCCATGGTGCGCGCGTGCTGGGTGAAGAACTCTTGCAAGGTCGGCAGCACGTTGTCGATGGCGGCGAGGAAGGTCCGTGTATCGACATAGTCGAAGCTGCCGACATGGCCGATATACTTTTCCTCCAGGCGCGCCAAGGTACCGTCCTCGGCGCTCTGACTGAAGAAGTCGAGCATCGCCGCATACAGGCTGTCGTCTTCATTACGATTGAGGTACCACATCACTGGCTCTTCATCGCTGATATCGAAGGCTACCGCGACCTGGGGATGAATACGCTGGAACAGGGCGATAACCATCGAGTCGGCCACCGTATAGTCCAGTTTCCCGTCGGCCACCTGCTTGAGGAGGTCGTTCGCTGAGAGGCGATCGCTATGCTCCCACTGCAGCTGGGGATACTTTTCCTGGCGATAGTGGTTCAGGGTGGTGATGTGCGCCGAACCGGATTGCACCTTGAGGGTGCCATTCAGTTCGCCGAGGTTGCGCGGACGCGCCTTACCCTGGCGATACACCAACTGTTGTGAGACGGAGTAGTAGGTCGGGCCGGTGCGGTAACGCTGCAGTCGCTCACTGTTGTAGAGCAATCCGGCGGCGATCAGATCGGCATCGTTGCTCTCCAGATCGTCGAACAGCTTGGGCAGGGCGGGGCGCACAGTCACGCGCAGCTTCACCCCCAGATAGTCGGCGAAGCGTTTAGCCAGCTCATAATCCAACCCGGAGAGCGTGTTGCCTTCGCGCTGGTAACTGAGCGGAGAGATGATGGTACTGACGCGCAGCTCTCCACGATCGAGAACCTGTTGTAGCTGATTTTCATTGCCGCTGCGCCACGGAATGTTGGGCCACAGGGCTAACGCTAAAAGCGCGCAGACAATACCGATAAGGTAATAATTATATTTTATACGTTTCAAATAGTTATCCCATGACGGTCTAGCGGGATGCGAGTGCTGGTGTTAAACGTGGAATAAAGGTCAAACCAAAAAAACAGGCGCATTTTGCTTAACAAAACGCCAGTGTGCAACTTTAACCGCATTTTGGGTCAATAAATAGGCGCTCAGGGCTATTTACAAGAAAGGCTACGCAAACGGTTTCGTCGCGCTGGGAGATTCACTATAATGGCGCCGGTTTCCCCCTGTTTCGCCCATTGAGGCGGCTGTAAACAGCTTCCTCGCAGACGAGAGAATTAAATCATCATGGAAATTCTGCGCGGCTCTCCCGCTCTATCGGCCTTTCGTGTTAACCAACTGCTCTCTGCCTGCCGGGATGCATCCCTGCCGGTGAACGCTATCTATGCTGAGTACATGCACTTTGCCGATGTCAGCGCACCACTGGACTCCGCGGCATACGCGACCCTACAACAATTGCTGACCTACGGGCCGTCGCAAGCCACGCATGCGCTGTCGGGACGGCTGCTGTTGGTCACCCCGCGTCCGGGTACCCTTTCGCCCTGGTCCTCGAAGGCGACCGATATCGCCCACCACTGCGGGTTGCATCAGGTTCGCCGCCTGGAGCGTGGTCTGGCCTACTACATCGAGAGTGAGCCGCTGAGCGATGCGCAATGGCAAGCGTTACAGGATCGGCTGCATGATCGCATGATGGAGTGTGTGTTCACCGATCTGGATCAGGCCCAGCAGTTATTTACCCAGCACGAGCCGCAGCCGGTGCAGTATATCGATATCCTGCAAGGGGGCCGGGCCGCCTTAGAGGAGGCTAACCTGCGCCTGGGGCTGGCGTTGGCGCAGGATGAGATGGACTACCTAGTGACGGCGTTCACCCGCCTGGAGCGCAACCCCAGCGACGTCGAGCTGTACATGTTCGCTCAGGCTAACTCCGAACACTGCCGCCACAAGATCTTCAACGCCGACTGGGTGATCGATGGTCAGACCCAGCCCAAGTCGCTGTTCCAGATGATCAAGAATACCTATCAGCAGACGCCGGATTACGTATTATCGGCCTATAAGGACAACGCGGCGGTGATGGAGGGATCGGCGGTCGGGCGCTTCTTCGCCGATGGCGAGAGCGGGCGCTATGACTTCCATCAGGAACCCGCGCATATTCTGATGAAGGTTGAGACCCATAACCATCCGACGGCGATCTCGCCCTGGCCGGGTGCCGCCACCGGCTCAGGTGGGGAGATCCGTGATGAAGGCGCGACGGGGCGTGGCGCTAAACCCAAGGCGGCGCTGGTCGGTTTTTCCGTTTCCAACCTGCGTATTCCCGGTTTTGAGCAACCTTGGGAGCAGGATTTTGGCCGCCCGCAGCGTATCGTCAGTGCCCTGAATATCATGACCGACGGCCCGTTAGGGGGCGCCGCGTTCAATAACGAGTTTGGCCGTCCCGCGTTACTGGGCTATTTCCGCACCTATGAGGAGCAGGTCGCCAGCCATAACGGCGTCGAGCTGCGCGGTTACCATAAGCCGATCATGCTGGCCGGTGGCCTCGGCAACATCCGGGGCGAACATGTCCAGAAAGGGGAGATTGCCGCCGGCGATCAGTTGATCGTGCTGGGGGGACCGGCGATGAACATCGGTCTGGGCGGTGGTGCGGCCTCGTCGATGACCTCCGGGCAGTCGGACGCCGATCTCGACTTCGCTTCGGTACAGCGCGATAACCCGGAGATGGAGCGACGCTGCCAGGAGGTGATCGACCGTTGCTGGCAGTTGGGCGAGGCCAACCCGATCCGCTTTATCCACGATGTGGGCGCGGGCGGCCTATCCAATGCGATGCCGGAGCTGGTGAGTGACGGCGGTCGCGGCGGGCGTTTCGAGTTACGCGATATTCCTAATGATGAGGCGGGGATGAGCCCGTTGGCGCTGTGGTGTAACGAGTCGCAAGAGCGCTATGTCTTGGCGGTCGCGCCACAGGATCTGCCGCGTTTCGCCGCCATCTGTGAGCGTGAGCGCGCGCCCTACGCGGTGATTGGTGAGGCGACGGAGACACGCGAACTGACCTTAAGCGATCGCCACTTCGCCAACCGACCAATCGATATGCCGCTCGACGTGCTGTTGGGCAAGACGCCGAAGATGACGCGCCGGGTCGATACCCTGCATGCGCCGGCCAATGTCTTGGATCGTGGCGTCATCGAGATCGAGGAGGCGGTTCGACGGGTGTTGCATCTGCCAGCGGTAGCGGAGAAGACCTTCCTGATCACCATCGGCGATCGCAGCGTGACCGGCATGGTGGCGCGTGATCAGATGGTTGGCCCCTGGCAGGTGCCGGTGGCCGATTGCGCGGTCACCTGCGCCAGCCTGGATAGCTACTACGGCGAGGCGATGTCGTTGGGCGAGCGTGCCCCGGTGGCGCTGCTCGACTTCGCCGCCTCGGCGCGTCTGGCGGTGGGAGAGGCGCTGACTAACTTGGCGGCCTGTCACATCGGTGACATTAAGCGCGTCAAGCTCTCTGCGAACTGGATGGCGGCGGCGGGACATCCCGGCGAGGATGCCGGCCTGTATCAGGCGGTTAAGGTGGTCGGTGAGGAGCTGTGTCCGGCGCTGGGTCTGACCATTCCCGTGGGCAAAGACTCCATGTCGATGAAGACCCGCTGGCAACAGGATGGCGAGGAGCGTGAAATGACCGCGCCATTATCGCTGGTGATCACGGCTTTCGCGCGCGTGGAGGATGTACGCCGTACCCTGACGCCACAACTGCACTGCACGCAGCCGAACGCTCTGCTGCTGCTCGATCTGGGTGCCGGGCGTAACGCCCTGGGGGCCAGCGCCTTGGCGCAGGTGTACCGCCAGCTGGGGGATATCCCGGCCGACGTGCGCGACGCCGCGCAACTGGGGGCTTTCTTCGCCGCGATGCAACAGTTGGTGGCGCAGGGGCTATTGTTGGCTTATCACGATCGCGGCGATGGCGGGTTGTTGGTGACCCTGGCGGAGATGGCCTTCGCCGGCCACTGTGCGCTGGATATCGACATCGCCACGTTGGGCGAAGATACGCTGGCGGCCTTGTTTAGTGAGGAGTTAGGGGCGGTGATCCAGGTGGCCCAGACCGATCTGGTCGCGGTGCAAGCCATCTTGGCCGAGCACGGTCTGGCGGCGATTAGCCACGAGATAGGCCAGGCGATGCCAGGCGATCGACTGCATATCCGCCATGGCGCGCAGCCGGTATACGACGAGAAACGCTCGACCTTACGCGCCTGGTGGGCCGAGACCACCTGGCAGATGCAACGCCTGCGTGATAACCCGCATTGCGCCGATCAGGAGCATCAGGGCAAGCTGCTAGAGGAGGATCCTGGGCTAAACGTGGCGTTGAGCTTCGATCCGCAAGAGGACATCGCCGCCCCCTTCATCGCCCGCGGGGCGCGTCCGCGCTTGGCGGTGCTGCGTGAGCAGGGGGTGAACTCGCACGTCGAGATGGCGGCGGCCTTCCATCGTGCCGGCTTCGAGGCGCTGGATGTGCATATGAGCGACATTCTCGCCGGGCGCCTCACCCTGGATACCTTCCAGGCGCTGGTGGCTTGCGGAGGCTTCTCCTACGGCGATGTGCTGGGCGCCGGTGAGGGCTGGGCCAAGTCTATCCTGTTTAATCCGCGTGCACGCGACCAGTTCGCCGCCTTCTTCCAGCGTCCGGAGACGTTGGCGCTGGGGGTGTGTAACGGCTGTCAGATGATGTCTAATCTGCGTAGTTTGATCCCGGGGGCTGAGCTGTGGCCACGCTTCGTGCGTAACGTCTCCGAACGCTTCGAGGCGCGATTTAGCCTGGTTGAGGTCAGCGATAGCCCCTCCCTGTTCCTGCAGGGAATGAGCGGGTCGCGCCTGCCTATCGCGGTGTCACACGGTGAGGGGCGGGTCGAGGTACGCGACACGGCTCATCTGGCGGCCTTGGAGCAGCAGGGATTGGTCGCTCTGCGCTATGTCGACAACTTCGCCCAGGTGACCGAACGTTATCCGGCTAACCCGAATGGTTCGCCGAATGGCATTACCGCCTTGAGCAGCCAGGACGGGCGGGCGACGGTGATGATGCCGCATCCGGAGCGCGTATTCCGCAGTGTGAGCAACTCCTGGCATCCGGCCGAGTGGGGCGAGGATGGCCCGTGGTTACGCCTGTTCCGCAACGCGCGTCGGGCGCTGGGCTGAGCCGGCCTGCGCGGCTGGCGTTTCGGCGCTGGCCGTGCGGTGCGCCAGTCGGCGGTGATCGACTGGCGCGCTGAACAGATTGCTCCTAATATTACAGAATATTAATCGCTGCTACTTTTTATTTGTCGGCAGTTGTGTAACCATATTAGTGGTTGCTCATTCAACTCTTTATGTCAGCGCCTTGATGGCCGGCTCCATAAAACCTCGAATGACGCCATTAGCACGGTGCCTACCGTCCGGAAATATCGATAACAGTCGCTTCGGCGCTTTATCAGGCACAGGACGACACGTTGAGTGAGGCGCCACCTATTCTTACCCTGTGCCAGATTGGCGCGGGTCGCGTACCGGGTTACTCCCCGGTGGCAATCATCAGGCCCGCCGGCTTCGTCCCGTCGGGCTTTTCTCGTTCTGGGCGCTCGGGTAGCATGTGGCGACCCGTTTTCTCGCTTCGCGCCGGGAGTGATGCTGCATGTCATGGCCCCAATTCCCTCGTTCTCTCCGTCAACTGGTCTTGTTGGCCTTCTTGTTGGTGCTGTTGCCGCTCCTGGTGTTGGCCTATCAGGCCTACCAGAGTCTGAATCATCTGAGCGCACAGGCCGCCGACGTCAATCACACGACCCTGAGCGATGCGCGGCGGAGCGAGGCGATGGCGGTGTTAGCGCTGGAGATGGAGCGTAGCTATCGCCAATACTGTGTGCTGGGCGATGAGCGTCTCGCCGCGCTCTATCAGCGTCAGCATGCGCAATATCGCCAACTGTTGGAGCAGCATGCCGCGTTGTTGCCCGATGGGAGTGACTATCGGCAACTTGACGCGCTATTGACGCAATTGGCTCAGCCGCAGTGCGTGAATAGCCTGCCGCAGACGGAGGCCGATGCGGCGCTCGCTCGCTTCTCGCAAGCCAATGGCACGATGGTACAAGCGACACGCAATGTGTTGTTTAGTCGGGGGCAGCAGTTGCAACAGGCAATCGCCGAGCGCGGGCGTTACTTCGGCTGGCAGGCGCTGGTGCTATTCCTGGTCAGCGTGTTGTTGGTCGGGCTATTTACTTGGATGATTATCGGCCCGGTGAAGGATGTCGAGCGGATGATCCGCCGTCTGGGCGAGGGGGAGACGCTGGGGCGGGACACCCCCTTTCGCGGGCCTCGCGAGATCCGTACGCTGGCTCAGCGTATTCTCTGGCTGAGCGATCGCCTCGCCTGGTTGGAGTCGCAGCGTCATGAGTTTTTGCGTCACCTCTCCCATGAATTGAAGACACCGCTGGCGAGCCTACGCGAGGGCACGGCGTTATTGGCCGATGAGGTCGCCGGGCCCTTGAGTGTCGATCAGCGCGAGGTGGTGACCATCCTGGATAGCAGTAGTCGCCATTTGCAGCAACTGATCGAGCAATTACTCGACTACAACCGCCACCTGGCCGATGGTGTCCCGACCTTATCGCCGCTGGATCTGGATGCGCTGGTGCAGCGGGTCGTTTCTGCCCATCGGCTCCCGGCGCGCGCCAAGGGGATGCAGACACAGAGCGATCTGCGTGAGCGCCGCTGTTTGGCGCAACCGGTGTTATTAGAACGGGTACTGGAGAATCTCTACTCCAATGCGGTGCACTATGGCGCGGAATCCGGTACCATTTGGCTGCGTAGCCGTCGGGAGGGCGCGTGCCTGGTGATTGAGGTTGCGAACCAGGGAACGCCGATCCCTGCCGATGAGCAAGCGATGATTTTTGAGCCTTTTTTTCAAGGGAGTCAGCAGCGTAAGGGCGCCGTTAAGGGTAGTGGTCTGGGGTTGAGCATCGCTCGGGACTCACTGCGTCGTATGCATGGCGACTTGCGTCTGGTGGCGGATAGCGAGGCCGATGTCTGCTTCCGCATCGAACTCCCGTTAGCGAGATAACAGTAAGTATGCGTACCTGGTTGCTCCGCGCTCCCTCTCTCCCGCGTTTATGCCGTCTGTTGCCGTGGTTGCTGCTGCTGTTGCTCGGCGGGTGCCGAGGCACTGGCGAGCACAGCGCGAATCCGCCGGGTAGCACCAAGGTCAATGCCAGCACGGTACACGGTGATTATCAACAGGTCGCCTGTGCGACGTTGTGGCGCGAACAGGCGCCGTCGGCGTTGGCCAACGGCCTGTACTGGCTGCGTGCCATGAGTTGCGCGCAACAATTAAACCGCGGCGAGGCTCGCGCTCAGGCCCACCGTTTAGCCGGTGAGAGTTGGTCGGCGGCGTTGAAGCAGAGTCTCTTGATCGGGCGCGCCGAGCCGAGCCTGGCCGAACGTCGCCAAATCCTCGACCGCCTGGCGGCCCTCTATGGCCAATTTCCGCCGTCGTTACAGCCGTTGATCCAGCTATGGCGTAGTCAGCAGGCGCAGATCCTTGCCCTGGCGGAGGAGCGGGCGCGTTATCAACGTCTCCAGAGCAGTAGTGAGGCGCAGCTGGAAGGACTACAGGCGGAGTGCCAGCGCTGGCAGACGCAGCTGGAGGAGACCCAGCGCAAGCTGGAGAACCTGACGGATATCGAACGCCAACTCTCCGCGCGCAAGCAGATCGTGCCAGAAGGTCGAACAGGGGGCGCGGCATCGCCGAACGCCAGCGGCGAGACGAGTAAGGAGCCATAACGGATGACATCAACCCACGCCGCCCAGCTGTTGCTGGTTGACGATGATCCCAGCCTGCTGAAACTGTTAGGCATGCGCCTGAGCAGTGAGGGCTTTCGGGTGGCGACGGCCACCAGTGGGCAAGAGGCATTGCGGCAGTTGGCGCGTGAGCCGATCGATTTGGTGATCAGCGATCTGCGCATGGATGAAATGGATGGTATGGCGTTGTTCAGCGAGATCCAGAAACGCCAGCCGGGGATGCCGGTGATCATCCTGACAGCGCATGGCTCGATTCCCGATGCCGTTGCCGCCACCCAGCAGGGGGTGTTCAGCTTTCTCACGAAGCCGGTGGATCGTGACGCCTTATACCAGGCGATCGACGACGCCTTGAGCCAATCGCGTCCTCAGGGCGGCGATGAGGAGTGGCGCCAGGCCTTTGTCACCCGCAGCCCATTAATGTTACGGCTGTTGGAGCAGGCACGCCTGGTGGCGCAGTCCGATGTGAGCGTGTTGATCAATGGCCAGAGCGGGACCGGGAAGGAGCTGTTAGCACGCGCCATCCACC